>JANLTU010000189.1:0-11843 GCA_031363085.1 Gammaproteobacteria bacterium | reverse complement strand
GTCATGACTTCCACAAATGACTCTACGCCGTGTCGGTTGCCTTGTGTTTTGTCTACACCCGCGCTCACGCGCGGACTCCGACAAAACCCCCGGCTCCTACGGCTACTCGGGGGTCGTCGCACTTCCTGTGCTCCTTCCTTGTTAAAGGTTACGCAGAACACCCGCCCATCGTACTTGCGCCGCTGCGCCCTCAGCGCTTGTCAAGCTGCTGCGCAACATCGCTACCCGCAGGCTCGGTACTCTCGCGTGCGATATCGCGCTGCATTTGACGATCTACCCACGCCTGCAATTGCTCGGTCACGTTATAGGGTTCCTTTCCGAAATATGCTCCTGGGTCGTTTTCATCGCTGGTTGCCATGCCCACGGCGGCAACACAATCGATAAACAGTTCGCTCGGCAGACCGCTGGGACACGCTGAGTCAGTACTGCCAAACACTGGGGTTGAGGCCATCGTTAGTGCGGTAAATGCCAACAATACGGGAGTGTTCATAATTCGATCCCTCTGCTGGAGGGGCCCGTATAACACCCGTTATACGTGGGCGGTAGATGCCAAGCGAACAGGAGCAGTTCATGACATATCGAGCGGGAGGGATACCGGGGGTCGGTGCATAACCGGCGACCCTTTGAACTCGACAATTCATTCCATCACGCGCAATGGACGATGCATATACGTTGTTTCCCGCTTGTATTAAGCGCGGCGTTGCGCTTGCGATTTGTCGACACCCGCGACCGCAGCAGACTTGCGGCCGATTAGATGTGTAGCGAGCGTTTGTCCACCGCCAACGCGGCTTCGTGAAATGCTTCCGATAGGGTGGGATGTGCATGCACGGTGCGTGCGATGTCTTCGCTGCTGGCGCCGAATTCCATCGCGGTCACGGCTGGCGCGATCACCTCCGACGCGTGCGGTCCTAAAATGTGGACACCGAGCACCCGGTCGTAGCGTGCGTCGGCGATGATTTTGACCATGCCGGCAGGTTCGCCCAGCGCATGAGCGCGGCCGTTGCCCTTGAAGGGAAACACGCCGACGCGCAGCGGAGTTCCGGCGACGGCGAGTTCTTCTTGAGTTTTGCCGACCCAGGCGATTTCCGGCGCGGTGTAGATGACCGACGGGATCACCGCGTAATTCACGTCGCTCAATTGGCCGGCGATGCGCTCGGCGACCATCACGCCTTCTTCGGAGGCTTTGTGCGCCAGCATCGGGCCGCGCACCACGTCGCCGATGGCCCATACGCCGGGCAGGTTGGTGCGGCAGTGTTCGTCGACGTCGATGCAACCACGCGCGTCGATTTTCAAGCCGACGGCTTCGGCGTTGAGCCCCTGTGTATTGGGCTTGCGACCGGTGGCGACCAACAGATAATCCAGTTGCAATGGGTGCTCGCCGTCTGCGTCTGCATACACGAGGTTGACTTGTTTGGGCGTGGCCTGCACCGATTGAACGCGCGCACCCATGTGAATGTCGAGACCCTGGAGTTTAAACAATGACAGCGCCTCCTTGGCAAGCTGTTGATCGACGTTGGGCAGAAAAATATCACGACGCTGCAAAATGACAACCTTGGAGCCCAGGCGGCTCCACACGCTGCCCAATTCCAATCCGACCGCGCCGGCGCCTAACACGCCCAAGCGTGCGGGCACCTTGGTCAGCGCCAAGGCGCCGGTGGAGTCGATGATGCGCACACCGTCGAAATTAATATCCGGCGCGCTTTGCGGGGTCGAGCCGGTGGCGATGATGATGTTGTCGGCCGCGACGATTTCAAGGTTCTGGGCGGGCAGCAGCACTTCAATTTCATTGCCGGATTGCAGTCGGCCCTGGCCGTGCAGCCAAGTGATTTTGTGTTTGGCGAACAACATGGCAATGCCGCCGGTGAGGTCGGACACAATGCGTTGTTTGCGCGCCATCATTAAGTCAAGATCAAGCTCCACGCTGCCGACGCGAATGCCGTGCTCGGCAATTTTATGTTGCAACCGATAGTAATGTTCGGAGGAATCGAGCAAAGCCTTGGATGGAATGCAGCCGACGTTGAGGCAGACGCCGCCCAGCGCCGGCTTGTCGGCAGCGGTGCGAAACTGGTCGATGCAGACGGTGGCGAGTCCCAACTGCGCGCAACGAATCGCCGCGATATAACCGCCGGGACCGGCACCGATGACTGCGACGTCAAATTTTTTCATGGTCAGTATTCTTGGCAGGTTAAATCTGCAACAACATGCGCGCCGGATCTTCCAGCGCATCTTTCACCGCCACCAGAAATTGCACAGCCTCTTGCCCGTCGATGATGCGATGGTCGTACGACAGCGCGATGTACATCATCGGGCGCGCGACGATCTGACCGTTCTCCACTACCGGTCGGTCCTGAATTTTGTGCATGCCGAGAATCGCGCTTTGCGGCGGATTCAAAATCGGCGTCGACAGCAGCGAGCCAAACACGCCGCCATTGGTGATGGTAAAGGTGCCGCCGCTTAACTCTTCCAGCGACAACTTGCCATCGCGCGCTTTCTGGCCGAATTCCACTATTTTTGTTTCGAGTTGCGCGAACGAGTAACGATCCGCCTCGTGGATCACCGGCACCACCAAGCCACGCTCGGTACCCACCGCGATGCCGACGTCGAAATAGCCATGATAAATAATGTCGTTGCCGTCGACCGACGCATTCACCACCGGAAATTTACGCAGCGCTTCGACACACGCCTTGGTGAAGAACGACATGAAGCCGAGCTTCACGCCGAACTCTTTTTGAAAGCGCTCTTTGTATTTATCGCGCAGACCCATCACCGGCTGCATGTTGACTTCATTGAACGTGGTCAGCATCGCCGCAGTGTTTTGTGCTTGTTTCAGGCGCTGTGCGATGCGGGCGCGCAAGCGCGTCATCGGCACGCGCTCTTCGGTGCGGGCGCCGGACACGGGGGTGAATTCCGTTGGTGCCGCTGCGTTGGATTTTTCCGTCGCCTTGAGCAGATCTTCTTTGGTCACGCGCCCGCCGCGTCCGCTGCCGCTGATGGCTGCGGTATCGACATTTTGTTCTCGCGCGATTTTGCGAGTTGCCGGGCCCGGTGTGGCTGCGACGCGCGGCGGCGCGACCGGTTTGGCTTCACTCACTGCCTTGGGCGTCGCGACCACACCTTTAGCGTCGGTGTCGATCACCGCCAGCACCTCGTTGCTATGCACGGTGGTGCCGTCGGCATGTTTGATTTCCTTGAGCACGCCGGCTTCGGGCGCGGTCACTTCCAGCGTCACTTTGTCGGTTTCAAGGTCGGTGAGATGTTCTTCGCGCCCGACATATTCGCCGACTTTTTTAAGCCAGGTCACAATCGTGGCGTCAGCGATGGATTCCGCAAGGGTGGGGACCTTGACTTCAATGATCATAGCGTTGGTCTCGTCAATTGCCACTCTCGCCGCCGAGGGCGGCGCTCCTACACTTTAAACGCGTCGTCGATCAACGCCAGTTGTTGTTCCAGGTGCCGCTGTAAATAACCCACCGCCGGCGACGCCGAAGCTGGTCGGCCGGCATAGGCGAGCGTTTGTTGCGAGGTTAACTCATCCTGCAAATAATGCATCACGCTATGCCAGGCGCCCTGATTCTTCGGCTCTTCCTGACACCACTTCACCGTTTCCAATTTAGGATAGCGCGCCAATTCTGCTGCCAGCGCCTCGCTGGGGAACGGGTATAACTGCTCGACACGCAGGATCGGCACGTTGTCGATGCCGCGTTCGCTGCGCGCTTGCAGTAATTCAAAATAAACCTTGCCGCTGCATAAGATCACGTGCTTGACATTTTTAGAGTCGTATTGTTGGTGCTCGCCGATGAGGCAGTGAAACTTGCCGTTCACCATGTCGTCCAGCGGCGAGGTCGACAGCTTGTGTCGCAGCAAGCTCTTGGGCGTCATCACGATCAGCGGTTTGCGATACGGGCGCAGCATCTGGCGGCGCAGCAGGTGGAACATCTGCGCCGGTGTGCTGGGCATGCACACCTGCATGTTGTCTTCGGCGCACAGCAGCAGGTAGCGCTCCAAGCGTGCCGACGAATGTTCCGGGCCTTGACCATCGTAGCCGTGCGGCAGCAACAGTGTGAGCGCGCACAAGCGACCCCACTTGGCTTCGCCGGAACTGATGAACTGGTCGATCACCACTTGCGCACCGTTGGCGAAGTCGCCGAATTGCGCTTCCCAGATCACCAGCGAACGCGGGTCGCTGGTGGCGTAGCCGTATTCAAAGCCCAGCACCGCCTCCTCGGACAATAACGAGTCGATCACCACGCATCCGGGTTGGCCGGCGAACAAATGTTGCAACGGCGTATACGAGTCGCCGGTGGCCTGGTTGTGCACCACCGCATGGCGATGAAAGAAGGTGCCGCGACCGCTGTCCTGCCCGGACATGCGTACGCTGTAACCGTCGGTGAGCAGGGATGCATAGGCGGCGAGTTCCGCGAAGCCCCAATCGAACGGCACATCGCCGGCGGCCATTTTGCGGCGCGTTTCCAGGATGCGCGCGACGCTCGGATGGAGCGCGTAGCCTTCCGGCACGCGACAAAAGTCATCGGTCAGACGCGCGATCTGCGCCGCCGGCAAGCCGGTTTGCGCGACCTCGCTCCAGTGTGTGTTCTTGTACGGCGCCCAGTCGGTTGTAGCCCGGTGTTCTTTGTTGGCAATACGTGGCGCCACGGTCTGGCCTTGTTCCAGCGTGCGACGATAAGTGCTTTTCAATGCATCGATGGCGTCCGGTGTGATGACCTGTTCACCGGCCAACTGCGCGCCGTACAGTTCGGTAATGGTCGGGCGTTCGCCGATTTTTTTATACATCATCGGCTGCGTGACTTTGGGCTCGTCGGCTTCGTTGTGGCCGTGGCGGCGATAGCAAATCAGATCGATCACCACGTCTTTGTGAAACTCGACGCGATAATCGAGCGCGAGCTGCGTGACGAACAACACCGCTTCGGGATCGTCGGCGTTCACATGGAAAATCGGCGCCTGCACAATTTTGGCGACTTCGGTGCAGGTCGCCGAGGAACGCACGTCGAGCGGATGGCTGGTGGTAAATCCAATCTGATTATTGACAACAATGTGCACCGTGCCGCCGGTGGTGTAGCCGCGCGCCTGCGACATTTGCAGCGTTTCCATCACCACACCCTGGCCGGCGAACGCGGCGTCGCCGTGAATCAATACCGGCAGCACTTGCGCACCCTCGATATCGTGGCGTGCATGCTGGCGCGCACGCACCGCACCCTGCACCACGGGACTGACGATTTCCAGATGCGAGGGGTTGAACGCGAGTGTGATATGCAGGTCGCCGTGCACGGTATTGACATCACAACTGAAGCCCAGGTGATATTTCACGTCACCCGAGCCCTGCTTGGTTTGCTGGTCGAACACGCCTTCGAATTCGCGAAACAGAATCTTCGGCGACTTGCCTAAAATATTCACCAGCACATTGAGCCGGCCGCGGTGCGCCATGCCCATCACGATTTCCTTAATGCCATGCTCGCCGGCGCGCTGCACCAGCTCGTCGAGTAGCGGAATCATGCTTTCGGCGCCTTCCAGCGAAAACCGTTTTTGCCCGACGTATTTCACATGCAGGAATTTTTCCAGCCCCTCCGCTGCAATCAGCCGCTGCAAAATGCTCTGCTTCTGTGCGGCACTGTATTCACCGCGCCCACGCGTGCCTTCAAGACGGCTTTGAATCCAGCGTTTTTCCTGGGTGGTGTTGATGTGCATGTACTCGGCGCCCACGTGCCCGCTGTAGCTGTCTTTCAACAACTGCAAGATTTCGCGCAGCGGCGCTTGGCTTGGGCCGACCAGCGAGCCGGTGTTGAAGGTGGCATCCAGATCGGCAGCGGTGAATTTGTAAAACGTAGTATCAAGCTCCGGCACCACAGGTTTATTGCGCAGCCGGATCGGATCAGTGTCGGCGTTTTGGTAACCACGAAACCGGTACGCGTTGATCAACTGCAACACTGCAACTTGCTTGCTTTCGCTCGCCGCAGCGGCGGGCGCGGCGGCCGGCGCATGTTGCGCCAAGCGCACCAACGCCGCACGGATCGCCGCATGATCCGCATCCGGCGGCGCGCTGGGATTCGCCCGCTGCAAGGCTTCAAACGTGCGCCGCCAGTCGTCCGCCACCGCCGCCGGATTCTTCAGAAACTGCGCGTATAAATCCTCAATAAACACCGCATTCCCGGCGAACAAATAACTGTTGTCCGCCAGCGCCTGCATCAACTCATCACGCAAAATAATGTCCATGGCCATCGCGATTTTTTAGGAGAGTAAACCCTTCTGAGTATCGGCAGAGGAGGAAGTTTCTTGTAGATAAGTATAGGTAAGGATCAGGTGGTTGTGATGAAGCTGTATGAGTCGCTCGGTTCATGTCGTAGGATGGAACCCTTTAGAGCCTGTTCTGAGGTGGCTTGAAAAAGAGGAGGCGAGTCAATGGAAAAGATCCCGAGGCGGGTGTACAGGCAGAAACTTAAGGAACAGGCGGCGCAGTTGGTGGTAAACGACGGTTTGGGTGTGTACGCAAGCAATTTCCGGTGACGGTCAGGTGACGGTGATCAGTCGGGTGTTCGACGTGCACAATAACGGTTATTACACGTGGCTAATGTCGGGAAACGGCTCGGCCGAAAGATGTGCCGCTCGGTCTGAGTGAGGAGTTTGCGCGCGCCGCAGCGAAGCGCGCTCAGTGGAAGGCCTTCCTCGGCAAGAACCGAATCGAGGCACCGACGCTGGACGAAGTCATTGCGGAGGTTCGTCGTTTCGTAACGGAGCCTTTGATATTGGGGCGTCAACGATTCTCGAATTGAGCCTGATCGGCGGGTTACGCTGCGCTAATCCGCCCTACAATTTGAATTTCACACCGCCTGCAAATTCGCAAATGACACGACCAGCCACTTTGTGCCCGCGTTGGAAAAATTAACCTGCACGCGCGCGGAGTCGCCGGCACCTTCGAATTTCAGCACCACGCCTTCGCCGAATTTGCCGTGTTGTACGCGTTGGCCGAGTTTGATGCCGGCGATGCTTTGGCTGGCTTGCGGGTAGGCACCGGCGGCGACCGGGCGCGACACGGTGCCGCGCACGCGTACTTCGTTGAGTAATTCGGCGGGAATTTCCGACACGAAGCGCGAGGGGCGCGGATAGGTTTCCTGTCCGTACAGGCGGCGCACTTCGGCGTGGGTGAGGTACAACTGCTTCATCGCGCGCGTCATGCCCACGTAGCACAGGCGGCGTTCTTCTTCGAGGCGCCCGGGCTCTTCATTTGAGCGTTGGTGCGGGAACAGGCCTTCTTCCATGCCCGCCAAAAATACCAGCGGGAATTCCAGACCTTTGGCCGAATGCAGTGTCATCAGTTGCACGCAATCGTCCCAGGCGTTGCCTTGCGCTTCGCCGGCTTCCAGCGCCGCGTGCGACAGGAACGCCGACATCGCGTCCATTTCTTCTTCGTCGCCCAACTGGCGGGAAGACTGCTCCTGCGTTTCCCGCACTTCCGCCATCCCTGGCGGTCGAAAATGGCGCGCGGCGGTGATTAATTCTTCGAGGTTTTCGACGCGCGATTCGGCCTTCTCGCCCTTTTCGTTGCGGTAGTGTTCGAGCAGGCCGCTGTGTTGCAGCATGTGTTCGATGGTTTCGTGCAGATGCAGATTCGCGGTGTGTTGCTTGAGTTGCTCGATGCGCTCCATGAAACCGCGCACTGCGTTGCCCGCGCGTGCAGTGAGTTGCTTGTCGCCGATCATGCGCCGTGCGGCGTCCCACAGCGTGACATTGTGTTCGCGTGCCATGTCGCGCACTTGTTGCACGGTGCGGTCACCGATGCCGCGCGGCGGAGTGTTCACGCTGCGCTCAAACGCGGGGTCGTCGTTACGGTTGGCCATCAGGCGCAAATACGCTAGCGCGTCTTTGATTTCCTGGCGCTCGAAAAAGCGCAAGCCGCCGTACACGCGGTAGGGCACGGCGGCTTGAATCAAGGCTTCTTCAAACACGCGCGATTGGGCGTTGGAGCGATACAAAATTGCGGTTTCGGCGCGGCGTCCGCCTTGTTCCACATGTTGCTGAATGCGGTGCACCACGAAGCGCGCTTCGTCGAGTTCGTTGAACGCCGAGTAAATGCAGAGCGGGTCGCCCTTGACGTCGTCGGTCCACAGGTTTTTTCCAAGGCGCCCTTCATTGACAGATATCAATGCGTTGGCCGCAGCGAGAATGTTGCCGGTGGAGCGATAGTTTTGCTCCAGCCGGATCAGCGTCGTGCCTTTGAGGTCGTTCTGGAATTTCTGGATGTTCTCGATGCGCGCGCCACGCCAGCCGTAGATCGATTGGTCGTCGTCGCCGACCGCGAACAGGCGCCCGGTCTCGCCCACTAACATGCGAATCCAGGCGTATTGCAGTGCGTTGGTGTCTTGAAATTCATCGACCAGCACGTGCCGAAAGCGTTCGCGATAATGCGCCAGCACCTCCGGGCGCTTCAGCCACAGCTCGTGCGCGCGCAGCAGCAGCTCGGCGAAATCCACTAGGCCGGCGCGCTGGCAGGCGTCTTCATACGCCTGATAAATGCGGATCAAATTCTTCTGGTGCGGGTCGCCGTGGTGTTCCAGATGCTGCGGGCGCAAGCCTTCGTCTTTGCGGCCGTTGATGAACCACATCGCCTGCTTGGGCACCCACTGCGATTCGTCAAGACCCAGTTCCCGGATCACGCGCCGCACCGCGCGCAACTGGTCTTCGCTGTCGAGGATCTGAAAATTCTCCACCAGATTGGCTTCGCGCCAGTGGATGCGTAGCAGCCGGTGCGTCAGGCCATGAAAGGTGCCGACCCACAATGCGCGCGGCGGAAAGACTGCTCCTGCATTTTCCGCACTTCCGCCATCCCTGGCGGTCGCTGGAACGTTGAGCAAAGCTTCAATGCGCCCGCGTATTTCATGCGCCGCCTTGTTGGTAAAAGTCACGGCGAGAATGCCATACGGCGACGCGCCATGCGCTTCGATCAGCCACGCTACCCGATGCGTGAGCACGCGCGTTTTGCCGCTGCCCGCACCGGCCAGTACCAGCACGTGGCCGTCCGGCGCGCACACTGCACTGCGCTGCGCGTCGTTGAGATTTTCGAGAATGCGGGTGACGTCCATAGGCGGGGAGTGTAGCAAATATGTTTGCGGCGCAAGCCCACATTACGCTACAACAAGTACACGAACCACATCTTCCAAGGCATGGAAAGTCACCGAACGAAAAATAAATTCTGGAACGCCCGCAATGCGATCCGGCGCATCTAAAGGAACGGGCAATTTATGAAAAAGAAACTTAAAGCGGTTCCCCAATTTACTTCTGAGAAAGAAGAGAAAAAGTTTTGGGAAACGCACGATTCGACTGAATACGTAGATTGGCTTGCGGCAAAACGCGTGCGTTTTCCCAAGCTCAAACCGTCGACTGAAACCATTTTATTACGTCTGCCGTAGGCGTTATTAGAGCGCATTTCATTTAAAGTTGAGGCTAACAAACGCGACGTGCCCTACCAGTCACTCATCAAAGTGTGGCTGTCAGAAAAAGTTTCATGAGCAGCTCGCGTGTCTGCCGCGCTTTGTTGTAGCATCACTATTCAATCTCTGAGTCGCCTATGAACAGCAAACCCCGCAACGCCCGTCATTGGCCGCTCTGTTTGTTGCCGTTATTTGTGGCGGTGGTTTTTTCCAGCGGTTGTGCGTCCACCAGCAGCGCGTCTTACCACTACTCGCAGAAGCAGTTGGAACATGGAGCCATCGACTTTCATCGCACGCTGCGTGTTGACGAATATCTGAACGCCTTTCCGCAGGATGATGTTGTGGTGCCCGAGGCCGCCAGTATTGCGTTACGGGTAACGCCGTTCACGCGCGTTCAGCCGATGGCCAGCGACCGCAGCTTGATCCAGATTGCGGTTAAAACACGTAAGCCCACCGCGCAAGAACAACGTCAATCTATAAGCCTATGCTTGGTTGTGGATATCAGCGGCTCGATGCAGGCGGATTCTAAAATGAAGGACACCAGCGCGGCGCTGGCGAATTCGATAGTGGAGCTGCGTGATGGCGACGAGCTGGCCATCGTGGTGTTCAACAACATCGCTTCGGTGCTCTTCGAGCCGCAACCGTTAAATCAAAACAGCCGGTCGCGCGCGTTAGATTTGGTACGTCAGTTGGCGGCCAACGGCGGGACCAACATCGAAGATGGATTGGTCGTCGGCTATCGGGAAATGTCGCGCTTTACCGGACAAGGTGCCCGCCGCTTGGTGTTGATCACGGATGGACGTTCGAATGTTGGCGTGCGCGCGCCTGCGGAATTGGCAAAAAAGGCGGCGGTGGAATACCTGGAAAATCAGCGTATTTCGACGGTGGGGCTGGGTATTGACGTGGATGAAGTGGTGTTACGCGATATCGCAGCGGAGGGTCGAGGTCACTACTATTTCGCGGAAAACGGCAAGGCGCTGACCACGATTTTGCGCGACGAGCTGGTGTCGACCGTGATTCCTGTGGTCCGAGATGTTCGCCTGATGGTCGCGGCAACGCCCGGATTCAAATTGATCAACGTCTACGGCGCGTCAAAAAATGCGCGCGCTAGCGATGGCAGCGTCACGCTTGAGTTCGGCGAGTTAAATGTCGATGACTGGCGCATCGTACTGGCGGAGCTTGAGGGCCACGTCGCGCCAGGGTCGGTTGTGCCGCTCCAGGCCGAGCTTCGCTATACCGAAATCGGCGCGGAGCCCCGCGCGCTTGCGGCAAATGCCGCCGTGGAATGGCACACGGCGGCTAAACCAAGCAAGGCGGACGTCAACGTCCTGGTCGCGCGCAACAGCGTGTTATTCGGAAACGCGCAGGCATTGGTCGAGCTAGGCGAGCTTGCGGAACGCAACGAATTCGGCAAGGCATTGGAGATCGTGGATCTTCAGATAATCAACAATCGCCTGCTGGAAGCGCAGGCGCCGGTGTTGAGCAAAGAAATTGAGCGGCTTGAAAATATACGCCGTATTCTCGTGCAGCGCGCCGAAGCCAGCGCAGAGAAACCGGCGGCGTCAATCGGGAGTGTGCCAATTACGAAGCCGCAGCAACACGCTTCGACCCCCCAGCAATTAATTGCGAGCGCATTGAAACTGGCTGCAACCAGTTTGCCCGGCGTGTGGGCAACGCTGGCGGGGTTGCTGGTGATCTTCGCGGAATAGGTGCGGTGTTGACGGTTCTCGAAGTTTCGATAGAATCCAACTTTCACCCGTCCATCCATAGAAAGGAGGCACGCGCCATGACCACCCTGAAAATTTTTAACGACACCATCGCCGCCAAACCGGTCGCGACTTACACCGACATCGACATCATCGCCACGCAATTGCACGGCGTGGGCGTGCGTATCGAGCGCTGGAAGGCCAACAAGACGCTGACCAACGACATGTCGAACGACGACATCATCGCGGCGTACCGCGAGTCGGTGGATTGCTTGATGAACGAGTACGGATTTCAATCGGCCGATGTGGTTGCGCTCAAGCCCGATCATCCGCAGAAGGCTGAGTTCCGCAAAAAATTTCTCGACGAACACCAGCACAGCGATTTCGAAGTGCGCTTCTTCGTCGACGGCAAAGGGCTGTTTTACCTGCATCCGAACGATAAGGTTTATTGCCTGATGTGCGAGAAGGGCGACCTCATCAGCGTGCCGGCGAACATGAAGCATTGGTTTGATATGGGCGAGAATCCCAACTTCAAATGCATCCGCCTGTTCACTACGCCGGAAGGTTGGGTCGCGCAATTTACCGGCAATCCGATTGCGAAATCGTTTCCGACGTTCGATCAGTTTTGATTTTAAGGGCACTTCAGAAAAAACGGGATAGACTCATTCAAATGAAACCCGCTGAAGCATTTCGCGCG
>JANLTU010000153.1:0-4742 GCA_031363085.1 Gammaproteobacteria bacterium | reverse complement strand
ACTGGTTGCTTTGAGTTTGCCACGCTCCAATTTAAAGAACGGGCCCTTGCCGATACCCTCAAGAACACATTCCTCCGTTTGTACCTCGTAACCCCCACCCGACAATGCACCCACGTTAAAGGCGTAGTGACCCGGCTGCCCCGTTCGCAAGCGGAACTCTAATCGAATACCAAAGTGGGTCGGATGTCCGCTGGAACGCCGACGCACTTCAGACAAGCCGCTACGTACATTCAGCGCGTTATCAAGCGACCCTGTCAGCGCGTCACGTACCAGATGCAATGCGTCGAGAAAATTACTTTTGCCCGCGCCATTGGCACCCACCAAGTAAGTCAAGGGCCCGAGCTGCACGTCGCATGCAGCGATGCTTTTGTAATTGCGCAACACCACACGGGTCAGGAAAGGAAGCGTGTTATCGGTCATGTCTGCGAACCTGCCTTGAATGGTGCGCGCGGCGCACCCTACGAAATTACAGCCCCTGCTTCAAACTGGCTTCGATAAATTGATCCAAATCCCCGTCCAGCACCGACTGCGTGTTGCCGACTTCCACGCCGGTGCGCAGGTCTTTGATGCGCGACTGGTCCAGCACGTACGAGCGGATTTGATGGCCCCAGCCGATGTCACTCTTCGAATCTTCGAGCTTCTGCTTCTCGACATTGCGCTTCTGTTCTTCCAGCTCATAGAGCTTGGCCTTGAGCGCTTTCATCGCAGTGGCGCGGTTTTTATGCTGCGAACGGTCGCTCTGACAGGCGACCACGGCGCCGGTCGGGATGTGGGTGATGCGGATCGCCGACTCGGTGCGGTTTACATGTTGACCTCCGGCACCGCTGGCACGGTAAGTGTCGATTTTCAAATCGGCCGGGTTGATATCGATCTCGATGTCGTCTTCGATTTCCGGCGACACGAACACCGACGCGAACGAGGTGTGACGGCGATTGCCTGAATCAAATGGCGATTTTCGCACCAGCCGGTGCACGCCAATTTCGGTGCGCAGCCAGCCGAACGCATACGGGCCTTCGAAATGAATGGTCGCGCTCTTGATGCCGGCAACTTCGCCGGCGGATTCTTCGATGATTTCGGTTTTATAGCCGTGCGCCTCGCCCCAGCGCAGATACATGCGCAGCAGCATCGACGCCCAGTCCTGCGCCTCGGTGCCGCCGGAGCCGGACTGAATGTCAAGAAACGCACTGTTGGGGTCGGTCTTACCGGAAAACATGCGGCGAAATTCCATCGCCGCCAGCTCTTTTTCGTAGCTTTCCAGATCTTTCGCAACCGCATCGGCGGTGGCTGCGTCTTGCTCGTCGGCTGCGAGTTGCAGCAAGTCGCGCGCGTCGGTTAGGCCGTCGGTGAGGGTCGCAAAGGTATTGACGATTTGTTCAAGCTGCGCACGTTCGCGGCCTAATTCCTGGGCGCGCTCAGGCTTGTTCCAAATGGCGGGGTCTTCGAGCTCGCGGCGGACTTCGGTGAGCCGCTCAGCTTTAACATCAAAGTCAAAGATACCCCCGAAGCGTGTCCGCACGAGACTGCATGTCTTTGATGCGAGTGATCAGGGGATTGAGTTCCAGCATGTTGCGACCGCCTTGAATTTCGGCAACTGCTCCCTGCGTTGCCCTGCCTCCGGGCATCCCTGCCTTCGTAAGCGCGCCATGATACAACACGACCCGTACCGGCGAAATCGGCGTTCGCAACTCAGATCAAAAAGGTAAACGTTCCCTCAGGGACAATGCGACAGTTACCACCCCCACATCTGCTCAAGAACGCTCTCCATACCCGTGTACTCCTGCGGATTCGCAGGATCGAAGCGTTTGGCTTGTTTAGCATACTGCTTAAGCAATTCTTGGGTTTGGGTGCCAGGACGCATCAACAGTGCCGCAATGGTGGCGCGCTGCGTGCTGGTCACACGCTTGCTGGTCGTCACGGTCTGGTTGGGGTAAAGATCGCTGGTAAACAGCACATTGAGTTGTGCCTTCTCGGTGTCGGGAAGGTTGTTCAAAAACTGCGCTTGCAAAACGATTGCCCGGCATTTTCCAGCTTTGAGTAATTCATATCCATCATTGAAGCTTGGTACCTCGTAAATGTCCGGCTGGATAATCGGATTGGTAAAATGTTTCATCACCGCGATGGTCGCCAGATTGGGCGAAGGCATCCCACACATGGGGGTCCCGGTGTTGATCAAATCATTCGCACGCGTTAATTTTTTATCGTTGTAACGAGTCACTGCCAAAAATAACAAGTCGCCGGGCAACTTTGCCACGGGCACATGCTCCAGATGCTTGATCCGCCACGCGGCAAAATGCGGGCCATCGAACACGATGTCGTAAGCATTTTCGCGCATTTTCAGGATATATTCCCGCCAGTCGCTCGGATGTTCATACACTACCGGTTGCCCGAGCTGAAGAGTCAGTGCTTGTGCCAAGGGCCCATACAATTGCTCGCCACGTTCAGCCGATTCGCGCGGCGGCGCCGTCAGCACCAAACCGGCCTGCGTCGGCAGGGAAAAGATGACACAAAAAATTGCCAGAACGACGCTATTCACTCGGTAATTCAACCTGATTTCCATAAGTCCTCACACGGCCCCGTTGAACTTCTAGTGGTTTGAACTGCAACAAAATAGATAGGCATGCTGATGCGCACAATCCAACCTCATTGCCAAGACACACCGTCCAATAACACTGTCGTTCACACTGGCGCGCGTCCTCATCGGGGCGCTGCTCGCTGAGGTTTAGCTTGTGTCTGGCTACACGATATGGACTTAAGCTGGAGCGTCACATAAGCGCTAAAACAATCTGCACGTGCCGGGGCGGCCGTCGCAGGCACCACCTCGGCAATCGGGCAATCAGTATTTGTGTTATTTACAGAGGGAATAATGCTGCCTGCGGCTGCCGCGTCAGGAGGGCAAGCTACACTCGTGTCACCCAGCACCTCGGCTCCCGGTGCGCGCAAAACCTGCGCCCATGCCGAGGATGCGTTGCCGAACAGCGCGACGGTCATAAAAAAATACGCGGGGAGATACTTTTGAAAATCCTTCATGATTTTAATTCCTTCCGTGGATCTAGTCAGTAATGCTAGAAAGGCAAAACCCAGAGACACTCATTAAGCTAATGTTGGATTATGTACCATCTAACCCACTGCTCGGGTGCGTATTTTACAGCGATTGTTCCTACGAGGTTCTGTGCTCTAACGCACGGATATGCCGTGCAGAATGCACTTGTTTTATCCTGGCGCCTGTCAAACACAACCTATGCTCGGCACCAACCAGTAACGGCGCAACAGACGCCTCACTCGGCGTCGATTCAACGCTGTCATTGACGCTCGCGAACGCATGCGATTAACTTCGCCCTACAATCTAAAAATGAATCCGGGAAGCTGACGTACTGATGGACGCTCGCATCGCATCAACCCTGTTGCACGACAGCCTCAAAGCGTTTGTCGCCCTGTTGGGACGCGCCGCTACCACGTCGAGCGTGCTCGAATACCCCGGCATCGTCGCAAGCCTCGTGCCCGACACCCCGGAGCGCTCGATTTTCAATTCGGTCGTGTACGACCACCTCGACCAGTTCAACAACGTGTATTTCGACTTGGACCGGCATTACGTGCGTGCCGGCGTGCGTGCCTGGACGGTCTGGTTGATGCCCGGTGCCGACGACGCAGCCCACGTGCTTGCCCAGCACGGCCACAAGTTTGACGGCGCACCGGTCGCCATGGCGCGCGCTATTGACAATTTTACGTTTGAGATTCCAGCGCGCTTTGATTGGGCGCCCACCAAGAATCTGGGCACGGTCGCCACGCTGAATGAAGAAGCCTACGGGCTGCGCGGCTCGTCGTTTCGCGCGGCGTTACGCCGGGTGGACGACCCGGATGCGCGCTTTTACATTGCGCGCGTGGCCGGCGAACCGATGTCGAGCGTGATGCTCTTGGAGAAAAACGGTAATTGCGGCGTGTATTGCGTCGCCACGTTACCCAGCGCGCAAGCGCAGGGGCTGAGCTCGACACTTATCGCCATCGCACTCGACGAAGCTCGCCAACGCGGCTGCACCACCGCCACCATTCAGGCGATGCCGATGAGTTACACGGTGTTACGCAAGCTCGGATTTCACGACCTGGGCAAAATGGCGCTGTGGGAATTACGGCGGTAATACGCCGTAATTAAAGACCACGACTCATCGTTTTGAATTGGACTATTACACGTAGTAATCGACACTTCCCGCACCGGTCGCACCTAGCACAGCCGGTGCGTTCTGAGTGAATTCAAAATCGGCGCGGTACGCAGCCTGCGACCCGCCACGTCGAGAGTCCTGCTGCTCACGGGCGTCATGTTGTTGCGCCAGCGATTTATCCGACACATCGACGTTGACTAAGCTGAATCCGCTCTCGGCCAGCATGTCGCGCAATCGAGCAACCGATGCTTCGATGGCGTCGCGCACCGCACTGTGCGGCGAGCTGAACATCAGACTGGCCTGATCGTTATGCATCACGATGCGGACATCCACTTGACCCAACTGCGGCGGATTCAAGCGAATCTCCGCTTCTTGCAAACTTTGCCGCACCGCGAAGCTGACGCGATCCGCGAACACGTCACCCCAACCCGGTTGTCCCGGTGCTTGTGGAATCGCTAGGTCAACTTTTCCTAAGGCCGCCGAGGATGTGGTAACAAGGTGCGGCGCAACGAGCGCGCTGGCAGTGAATGGCGGCACGCTGCTGTTCGCCGTCACCATCTCGGCGGTTGCAGGACTCAACATTGCCGG
>JANLTU010000122.1:0-15003 GCA_031363085.1 Gammaproteobacteria bacterium | reverse complement strand
ATTGAGCCGGTGCGTGAAGGCCGACGCTTTCCGCGACAACGGAGTAATTTGAAAAAGAGAAGTTATTATTCGTGTTACAAACGTGCACTGTAATCAATCGCTTCGGCTTAACTTACTGACATTGGGTAGCGTCCCCTTTCTTTAGTTGTTAGAGTGGACGTTCTGATCATCGCAGTGTGGCAAAACTAACGGCTTACTTTGCTACCGGTTCGACTACACCTGTAGCAAATACTATCAACTCGTTCTTTATCCCGACTCCAACAGAACGACGTGATAAATGTAAGGTGTACATCTTATTTTCCGTAAACCATGATAGCTCTGTAAGAAATTTACCCGCTCTTGTTTTTTTAGTCACCATTGAAGCTGGTGACCCATTCACTGTTTCATTCACTAACTCTTCCGGAATAATTACCGAATATTCGCCTGCTTTATAATCAGACTCTACCAGCACTAGAACATCCCCATTTTCTAAAGAGAAGTATCGGCTTACGTGTGTCCACTTCCCTGTTTTTTTTGCTGCACCGCTTGCAATAGCGCCTGCAAGGGTCATGGTCTTATAGACCCCTGTCGATATTATCGATATAGGAGAAGATATATTTTTTGTTATCTCTTCCATTGGAATGAACTGATTTTTTACGTTATCCAATGAAATAGGTGACACATCGTCATCGCTTACTTCTTGATACCCTAGCCTTTCAATTTGCTCTTGAATAATAGGGATCCGAGTTCTTGCACCCGGAGACCGCATTTGTGATGACTTTAAAATCATTACACTGGGTGGCTGTATGCTTCCGCCACGCGGTAGTGGTGGCTTTACTTCGGACGGCTTCGGTAGCTCTTTAAAATATTGTGTTTCTGCAGGATCAAAATATAGGTTTTCCGCAGCATTCACCGTGAAACTGCCTAATAGCACAACAAATAAAATGCTCATTTGGGGAATTAACAACCGTTTGAGTGCCATTGGTGTCTGATCCTATAAAGTCCTTGCTGATGCTCTAACAACCGTACCTATAATCAGTTGTTAGAGTGGGTGTTCTGATCATCGCAATGTGGCAAAACTAACGGCTTACTTTGCTACCGGTTCGAGTACACCTGTAGCAAGTGCTACCAACTCGTTCTTTATCCCGACCCCGACGGGACGGCCGGTTGAATGTAAGGTGTACATTTTAGTTTCCGTAAACCAGGTTAGATCTGTGAAAAATTTACCTGATGTTGTTTTTCTAGTCACCATGGTAGCCGGTGACCCATTCACTGTTTCATTCACTGATTCTTCCGGAATAATTACCGAATATTCACCTGCTTTGTAATCAGACTCTGCCAGCACTAAAACATCTCCATTTGCTAAAGAGAAATATCGACCGACCTGCGTCCACTTCCCTGTTTTCTTTGCTGGACTTCTTGCAGTAGCACCTACCAGAGTCATGGTTTTATAAATACCAGACTGAATCGATATGATCGCTAACGGAGAAGAGATGTTTTTTACTATATCGTCTATGGGAATGAATCGAGATTTCACATTGTCTAGTGAAAGCTCCGACATATCCTCATCGCTCACTTCTCGATAACCTAACCTTTGAATTTGCTCTTGAATAACGAGCATATGACTAGGAGTCTGCCTGCCTGCACCAGCTACACCAGAAGAACGCATTTGCGATGATTTTTGAATCGTTACACTGAAGAGTGGTTGATTGATTCCTCCAGGCGGTGGAGGAGGTGGGGGTGGCTTTATATTGGCTGCTTCCGATAGGTCTTTAAAATATTGTTTTTCTCCCGGCTTCGAATATTGTTCTTCCGCAGCATTCACCGTGAAACTGCCTAATAGCACAACAAATAAAATGCTCATTTGGGGAATTAACAATTGTTGAACGGTATCCATGTGATTTACTCCTTCAATTAATGATGTAAATTTTATGTTTGTTCAATTAATCCTAAAAGATCATTTTTTATTAAAAAAACCCGCAACTATCTGAACCCCAGCTCCAACCTGACATGAATTCCTTATTCTGCTTGGCCGAGTAGTACCATGCACCCCCCCATGACCCCGCACCCGTGGTCTGCATAACGGATGCAATATTTGTAGCGTGTTCAGAAGTCCGTAAGAAAGAGTTGGGTGGTGGTCCGTAAGGGGTTTCACTATACGGACGTGGGTACCACTCGCATGACCATCCGACACCAAAATTACTACACTTTGCAAGAGAATTTGTCTGACCTACACTGAACAGGTCATTAACCGACGTTGCATATCCAACATTCGGCAATCCACCAACAGATAGGGTAAGATGGTTTGTAATTACCGACCCACTCACGCCAGGACAAGTCATTCCAACCTGCACGGTAACATCAACACTACCCGCACCTGCAGCAATTGCATTACAGGGTAAAAGTGCCGCTGACAAAATGAAAAATACACTTCTGTTTTTCGGTTTCAGTGTCCTTTTTTCTAAAAAAATTAAATTATTTTGCATAATCGATGTTCTCCTATTATATCTCGATTAGAGTTGTTGCCTTGCTTCTATCTTTCTGATGTTGAGTACGTTGCACCGTAGTCAGGGTATATCCACCAACCTGAAACTGAATAGACCGCCAAATGGCGGGTATCGCACGGGGCATACCTCCCAAACGACGGGTAGATGGGAATCAACCGCTCAGATCAAACCCTGCTCGATGGCCTTGCGGATGCAGTCGCGACGATTTGTGGCGCCGAGTTTGGTGCGCACTGCGTCGAGGTGTTCTTGGATGGTTTTCACCGACTGCAACTGTAAATCCTGAGCAATTTTCTTGTAGCTCAGCCCTTGTGAAAAAAGCATCAACACCTGCTGCTGGCGTTGCGTTAACCGAACTAAGAGAACTGGGTCGGGCTTGCGCTATTGTATTTTGTCTTCCTTTGAACGCTAGGAAAAATACAATTAATCAAGCCTGAGCTCATTCCGTTACACACAGGTGTGCCCCTACAAATCCTTAACTACTGACATTGGGTAGGGTAGCTTCTCTTTCTTCCTTCAGACGATCCTGATATTGACTTTTACTGTGATAGGCACGGAACTGCTGACCGAGGTCGTCGCCACGCCGCCGGAACTGCGCAGCAACGCAATGGAAGTCGTGGGTGTCGCAGGCGCGGGAACCGGGTCAGGCTTGTGCAATTGTATTTTTGTTGTATCCTTTCAAGGATGACTTAAGGCAATTAGCGCAGTCTCGTTACATATGCCATATCGTGTGCATCACCCGAATGTTTATCAAATCGGGCATTGTTAATTTGCGATAGCCAATACCCAATACCAATACCCCATGCCACTTGGCCAGGAGCATGCCCCTGTGACTTGCTACAGCACTTGGACTTGCAAAAGTTATCTAAAAATTAACAATGCCAAGATTTGCGTATCAGATAAATTTCGCTATGGTTCTTGCAACCGTGGTTGGCGTCTTCGCTGAACTGCACATCCATGCACACACCGCTGTCCAGCCGACTCTCCTTCAAGCAGCGCACCGCTCACAGATGAAAGTTGAAGCTGACGAGCCCGCACCTACGCATCACATATTTTGTTCTCTGCGGTTCCTGTTTTGCGGCATGCTGATACCCTGAAGCGCTGAACGGTAGCACTTGCCTAGCCGGGGTGGGTTATGTAAAACGTGCGCATGCCGCGCCCACCTCCGTTCTTTCACTCTGCAACGCAAGCAGTGAGACAATGCCTGAAAAAGCGCGCGGGCATAAACGTGCTACATAAACTCGAACGGCTCTAAATATCAGAGCCTAGCGGATAGGACAGCATTGCTTCAGAAGAAGGAAAGATGATCTCACCGCGTGATTTGCTCAAAGGCTTGCTGGACTATATCGAAGCGCAAGCGAAAGAAATCGATCCGAAAGGCTATCGGATCGCTGCGGCGAAGGAGTTTGTTCAGCGTAATACTGAGCTGGCGGGATTGCCCGGTATCGAGTTTGATCTTCGTCCGGAAGGCGACCACATCTGGCTGCGTCTGGTTCGCCTTGAAGCCCACCGTCCTCCGCCGGTTGCGGATACTTTCAAGGGTCTATTCAAGGTCAGTACTAATCCGTTCGGCGCGCCTCCGGCGCTCGATGAGGGTCACCTCGTCACCTGGATTGCCCAGTGTGAATCCAAGTCTGATCCGCTGTTGGCAAAGTCGTACGAGGCAAAGCTAAGGCAACTGCAATTGCGGCAGAAAGCCCAAGTCGCGCTGCAAGAATACTTGCCGCAATGGAAAGCCTGGGTTGAAAGTGAGCAGCCGCGCCGCCGCAGCATCACCCTGTACGGCGAGCTGTTCGCCTTGAAACATCAGCTTGAGGCCGAAGAAACCGTACAGCCGCAAGAGCTGGTGTGGGGCCTGGGCGTGACGTCTTGGCAGATTCCGTGCGCAGCAAGCAGCGTCAATTTTGAATACCCGTTACTTACCCAAACCGTTGAAATCGCCATCGACGAAAGCAGCATGGCGCTGGAGATTCGTCCGCGTGCCACCGATACGCGGGTGGAAATGGAAGCCTTCGTCGCCTGTTCCGTCCCCGGGGCGGCGGATGTCGAACAAGCCATTAAAGCCCACCTGCAAGAGCATAAAGACCGCCCGGTGACTCCCTTTGATGCCGCCAGCTACACCGATGTTCTCAAGCTTGCGGCGTCAAACCTGGACAGCAACGGCAGCTATCGGGAGCAACTGAGCAAGGATGACCCGCTGGCGGCGTCCGCGACCGGCTTGCTGGTGACCGATGCCTGGGTTTTATTGTCACGACCGCGCACCACGCATTACCTGACCGACGACCTGAAGCGCCTGAGGGACAAACTCGATTCCGGTTGCGCGATTCCGGCGGGGCCGCTCGCCCTGGTGACCCCGCCGGCGGATCAGTCCAAGGAGTTCGAGTCGATTCGTTTCCGTGGGCTGTCCAGTCGCGGCGCAAGCCACGGCAAAAGCGCCGAGCTTTATTTCCCGCTGCCCTATAACGAAGAGCAGGTCACCATCATTCAACGGCTGGAAACCGCAGCGGGTGTGGCGGTGCAAGGACCGCCCGGCACCGGCAAGACGCACACCATCGCCAACGTTATTTGTCACTACCTGGCGACCGGCCGGCGGGTTCTGGTCACCTCGCGCGGCGAACCGGCGCTTGCGGTGTTGCAGTCCAAGATTCCGGAGGCCGTGCGACCCTTGACCGTGGCGCTGATGGCCAGCGACCGTGACGGTGTGCGCCAGTTTCAAGCCTCAATCCAGGCGATTCAGTATCAGGTGTCCCAGTTAAATCCGGAACAAACGCGCCAGGAGCTGGCAACACTGGAAACTGTGCTCAACCGCGCTCACGACGAACTTGCCGCCATCGACCAACGGATCGACGTGATTGCGCATGCGCAACTTGCCGAGGTCGACGTGGAGGGCGTGCCAATGCGCGCGCAACAACTGGCCGAGTTGGTGATTTCCGGCGCGCAACAGCACGGCTGGTTTGATGATGACATGACGCTCGCAGCGGAAAACGCGCCGCCGCTGACGGACGAAGAGGCGGGCAAACTTCATGCGGCACGGCGCAACGTCGGGCAGGACTTGGTTTATCTCCAGGTCGGTTATCCGGCAGTGGATGCGCTTCCCGGCCCCCCCGCCATCGCCGCACTGCACGACGCGCTCTGCGGTATCCGCATCATCGAAGCCGAGATTGCGCGCGGTGAGCTCCTTGAGCTGAAGGCGGCCAGCGCCGAGGTGCTGAGCGCGGCCAATGAGCTGCTTGAGCTGGTCGAAGCCGTCAAGACCATGGTCGAGGAACTGGAAGCCGCCGATGGCGGTTGGCCGCTCGAATTGCGCGTCAAGTGCCGGTTATCGTCATTTGTTTCCGAGCGGCAGGCGCTGGAGTCGTTATTTTCCGACATCGACGCACTGGTTGCGGTGCGCGCGGCTTTTCTAAAGCGTCCGGTTGACTTCCCGGAGGCCGGTTTGCGTACCGCCAAGACGCAGGCCGCCGTGGCCCGTGCGGTGGCGACCGGCAAACCCTTTGGCATGATGACGTTCGGGGCCGGCGCGGCGAAACAGCATATCGCGGCCGTCAAAGTGTCCGGGCTGCCGCCTGCGTCGATTGACGACTGGACGCACGTGCAGCGACACGTTGGGTTGCACGTGCAGGTCGCGTCGTTCGTGAGCCGATGGAACCAGTTTGCGGACGAGCTTTCCATTCCGCGCCTGGAAGGGGGCGTCGCGGTGTTACGTCGCATCGAGCTCATTGCCACCTCGGCCAAAAAAGCTCACCGGCTGGCAACGCAATTCGATAGCGCTCTGGCTAAGGCGGCCGCTGCGGTGTTCGGTTCGCCGCCCACCCAAGCCTTGCTGGGCGGTTCTGCCGAACTGCATGAAGTCAAGACCCAGTTGCAGCGCCACCTGACCAAGGCGGAGCTGTCCAAAGCGGCCACCCCGCTGCACAGCTTGCAGGAACAGCTCGTCGGCACGCGCGGGCCGGTCGGAAGCGCGCTGCAACAGTTCGTCGAACAACAGCTTGGCAATCCGGACTTGCCTGCGGCGCGCGTCGTAACCCACTACGCCGAGCTGCTGGCGGAGCTGCGGCGCATCAGCGCGCTGACACCGGAATTCACCTGCATCAAAGAGTTAGCTGCGCGCATTGAACAGGCCGGAGCGCCGAAGCTGGCGTCGCGTATTCGTTCACGGCCGCTGGAAAAGTCCGGCGACGATAGCGCTTTTCCGGTGACTTGGCGGCAGGCATGGAATTGGGCGCGAGTGCGCACCCACCTTGACATGATCGAAGCGCGCGAAGAGTTACTGACCCTTTCTGCCCGGCGCCAAGAGCTTGAGCGTGGCCTGGCGCGCCGCTACCAGGAGCTGGTGGCCAAGGCCGCGTGGCTGGCCACCAAATGCAATGCCACGCCCAAGGTTCTCCAGGCACTGGCCGGTTATGCAACCGCCATTCGTCGCATCGGCCAGGGCACGGGACCAAACGCAACCCGCTACCGGCGCGACGCCCGTGAGATGATGTTGGACGCCGCCGGCGCCGTCCCGTGCTGGATCATGAGTCATGCGCGCATCTCGGAGGCGATGCCGGCGGATATCGGCGCCTTCGACTTGGTGATAGTCGATGAAGCCAGCCAGTCCGATCTCTGGGCGCTGCCGGCGATCTTACGCGGTAAGAAAATTTTGGTGGTGGGTGACGACAAACAAGTTTCTCCGGATGGCGGCTTTATCTCCGGCCAGCGGATTCAGGAATTGGAGGTGCGCTTTCTTTCCAAGCAGCCTTACGGCAAGGAAATGACCCCGGAAAAATCCCTCTATGATTTGGCCGCACGTGTGTTTGCCGCCGAGCAAGTCATGTTGCGCGAACACTTTCGTTGCGTCCCACCCATCATTGCCTATTCCAATCAGGTGTTTTACAAAGGCGGCATTCAGCCGTTGCGCATTCCCAAAGCGTCGGAGCGCATTGATCCGCCGCTGGTGGATATTTATGTACCGGACGGCCGGCGTGCTAAAGACGAGCATAACGATGCGGAAGCCCAGGCCATTGCTGCGGAGATTGCCGTCATTCTGAACAACGCAGCGCTTGCCGGCCGTACGCTGGGTGTCGTCTCGCTGCTCGGCACGGAGCAGGCCAAGCACATTGATGCGGTGGTGCGCCAGCGCTGCAACGCCGCCGAATTGCTACAGCGCAAATTTGAATGCGGGGATGCACGTACTTTTCAGGGCAGCGAGCGTGACATCATGTTCCTGTCGATGGTGGTCGACCGCAACAACTGTCACCCGCTTTCCGGTCTTAAATATGATCAGCGTTTCAACGTTGCCGCCAGCCGCGCACGGGATCGGATGTATCTGGTGCGCTCGGTGCAGGCTGCCGATTTGTCGGATAAAGACTTGCGCCTGAGCCTGCTCAGTCATTTCCATGCGCCGGCGGTGACCGACACCGATGCTCTGGGGTCACTTCTTGACCAATGCGAGTCCAGCTTCGAGCGGGACATGTTTGCCCTGCTGAGTGCGCGTGGCTATCGGGTGATCCCACAAGTGAAGACCGGCGCTTACCGCATCGACATGGTCATCGAAGGGGCCGGGGACAGCCGTTTGGCGCTGGAGCTGGACGGCGATGAATACCATGGCCCCGACCGCTGGCCGCAGGACATGAATCATCAGCGTGTTCTGGAGCGGGCGGGTTGGGTGTTCTGGCGCTGCTTCGCCTCCACCTGGACACTGCGCAAAGACGCGGTTCTGGCTGAGCTACTGGCGCGCCTTACCGCCATGGGCATTGAACCGATGGGAGCGATGGCACATGCGCCCAGCATGGTGGAAAAACGCACCTGGCAGCCGCTGCCGGCCGACGCCGATGAGCCGAGTATTGATGAAACGCAAACCGGGTTGGAACCTGCCATTGCCGGCGGAGAGTAATTTAAAAATGTGGTTGGCTGGCACTGCAAAACAGCAGCCGGTGCTTCGCACCTGAACTTAGATGGTAGGTCGTATGGAATCAATGCGCCAGAACAAGGTAAACCCCATGTATAGCAAAGTGACGACGCAAGCTTAAAGGAGCTTTTCATGCGACTGCTGCACTATCTTGAAATTGAAAATTTCAAACGCTTCGGTGCCAAGCAACGTATTGAGTTGGATCACCCAGCGGTGCTGATAGGCCCAAACAACTGCGGTAAGACCAGCGTGATTCAAGCTATTGCCCTGTGGTCACAGGCGGTGAAGACTTGGTACGACGTGCGCAAGGACTCCTCCGCTAAGGAGCGCACATCAACGGGGTTGAATCGGCTCGCCATCGTATCGGCGCCAGTGCAGCGCACACGGTATTTTTGGCACAACACTACCGTTCGAACCGGCAATAAGGACGTGCCGCTCATCATTACCGTGGCCGTGTGGTGGAAAAACGAACTCATCCCGCTCTCAATGCACTTTCGCAATCAGGGAGATGAACTGGTGTACTGCACACCAAGCGATGCAGCACTCAATAACATGGAACTGATTGAGTATGCCGCTTTGCTAAATGTGGAGTTGCTCTACCCGATGTCCGGGTTGGAAACGGAAGAAGCCATCCTGCAACCGGGGCGTATCGATGTATTGCTTGGTCTGGGGCAGACGGCACAGGTACTGCGCAATCTGTGCCTGATCGTTGCCCAAGATAGTCCGGAGGACTGGAAACGTATTGCTCAGTTGATGCACCGGCTGTTTGACGTTGAGCTTGACGCGCCCCAGAAGACCAGTCGGGGAGCTATCGAGATGCGCTACCGGCAGCCCAATGTAAAAGAAGAACTGGATGTATCGATGTCAGGACGCGGCTTTCAGCAAATGCTGCTGATTTTCGCGTATCTCTATTCGCACAAACGCAGTGTGCTTCTGGTGGATGAACCGGATGCGCATCTGGAAATCCTGCGCCAGAAGCAGGTGTATGTACTGCTGCGCGATATCGCTACCGAGAACGACTCACAAGTGGTGCTGGTGACGCACTCGGAAGTCATTCTCGATGAGTCTCTGGACACTAACCTGACCCTGTTGCTGGATGGCCAAGCGGACGATCTGGCGGCCAAGAAAGACATTCTCAATACGCTTAAACATTTTGGTGCCGCGCACTATGTCAAAGCGAGAGAGCGTGGCTATGTGTTGTACGTCGAGGGCGGTACCGATCTGGACATGCTGCGTACACTGGCGGTACGGCTGAAGCACCCGGCGGCAACCGTTTGGGACGAACGCGTCAATTCATTCTACGTGCAGAACAATTACCCGGTGCAGTCTCTGGAAAGCGAGCTGGAGCGAGTGGAGGGCGGCTTCGGCATTACGCCGAAAGATCATTTTTTTGCTTTACGCGCTTTGGTCCCCGGCCTACGTGGCGTGGCGATTCTCGACAAAGATAATCAAAACCGGCAGCCCTTCCAGGAAGGCGGCTTGAATATTGTCTATTGGCGGAGGTATGAAGCCGAAAACTACTTCATCACGCCGGAGGTCTTGCGCAACTACGCCATGGCGCATTACCAGGACATGGAATTGTTTGACGGCTTCCGTGCGGAGACCGAGTCGGTGCTTGAACAACTCATCCTGGAACGAGTGTTCGACGGCGTTATGGCAGACTTTCAGACCTATAGCAGCTCGGCGCCAGCGGTAGCGCGCCTGTTGTGGGAAGCAAAAACGGAGCGGCTGAAGCTGAGTGACTTTGCCGAGGAGTTTTTCCGTCGTCTGGCGGGCAAACTCAAGCATGCCATGTTGCTCAAGAAGGGGGAGCTTCACCGTCTGATTGCCTATGCCGACCCACAGATCATTCCGGCAGAGGTTACCGAGAAGCTTGATTTGCTGGATGCGCTGTTCCGGCCTAACCGGCAGTAATTATTTTGTAGTTCATGAAACCAGCGCCGGCGAAGTTAACTCAGGAAATCGTTCATGGCCAAGAAGAGCACCATCCCGACGAAAGTCGAATCCATCCGCCACAAAGACAAGCGCGCCAACGCATATTTCTTCCAGGTTGCGGGGAGAAGGTGCGCTTTATGCTGTAGAGCAAGGTACTTTGCAATTTTTAGTGTCCTTGATTGCGCTGTGCTCCGTTAGCCGTATGGAATCAATGTATGACATTTTAGGTCCGCGCGGCGCACTGGCGCAGCGTATCCCCGGCTATGCGCCGCGTGCGGCGCAGCAGGACATGGCCGAGGCGGTGGCGGAGGCGTTGCACAGTGGCGGGGTGTTGATCGCCGAGGCCGGCACCGGCACCGGCAAAACTTACGCTTATCTGGTGCCGGCCTTGCTCAGCGGCAAGCGCGTGATCGTTACCACCGGCACCAAGAATTTGCAGGATCAAATTTTTCATCGCGACTTGCCCACGGTACGGCTTGCGTTGGCGGCGCCGGTGCGCGTCGCCTTGCTCAAGGGGCGCGCCAACTACCTGTGTTTGCATCGGCTGGAATTGTCAGGACAAGACACCTTGTTTCGCACGCCGCAGCAGGGCGGTGACATACAGCGGGTGCGCGACTGGGCGCGGCGCACGCGCAGCGGCGACATCGCCGAGCTTGCGGAAATCCCCGAAGACGCGCTGGTGTGGCCGCAGGTCACCTCGACCGGCGACAATTGCCTGGGGCAGCAGTGCCCGAAATTCTCCGACTGTTTTCTGACCAAAGCGCGGCGCGAGGCGCAGGCGGCCGACATCGTGGTGGTGAATCATCATTTGTTTTGCGCCGATCTGGCGCTGCGTGACGAAGGCTACGGTGAACTGTTGCCCGGTGCGCACGCCTACATCGTCGACGAAGCGCATCAGTTGCCGCAGGTCGCGGCGAATTTCTTTGGCCAGTCGGTCAGCAGCCGGCAATTGCTGGGGCTTGCAACCGACAGCGTCGTGGAACAAAAGAAAGAAGCCGGTGATGCGCTGGAAATTATCGAGACCGCAGACCAACTGCAAAGCGCGGTGCGCGAAGTGCGTGCGACTTTGGGGCACGAGTCGCGCCGCAGCGTGTGGAGCGAGTTCAAACGCAACCGCGCGGTGATGGACGCCATGACGCAATTGCGCCAACGCCTGGGTGGGCTGTGTGCGGCGCTGGCACCGGCGGCGCAGCGCGGCAAGGGCCTGGAAAGTTGCTGGCGGCGCAGTCTCATGCTGGTCGAGCGGCTGGCGCTGTTCGATGCCGCGCCGCCGCAGAATCACCTGCAATGGCTGGAAACGCATACGCGTTCGTTCGTCTTGAATCTCACGCCGCTGGACGTGGGGCCGGTGCTTGGCAACGTGCTGCAGCAGCGCAAAGGCACCTGGATTTTTACTTCGGCGACCTTGGCGGTGGGCGATGACTTCAGCCATTTCGCGGGCCGCATCGGGGTGGCTGGTGCGGTCACGCGGCGCTGGGACAGTCCCTTCGATTATGCCAATCAGGCGCTGCTGTATTTGCCGCAGCAGATGCCTGATCCCGGCACGCACGGCTACCTCGCAGCCGTGATCGCCGCTGCGTTACCGGTGTTGCAGGCGAGTCGCGGGCGCGCGTTCCTGTTGTTCACCAGCCATCGCGCGTTGCAGGAAGCGAACAACCTGCTGCGTTATGAAATTGATTACCCCTTGTTGGTCCAAGGCAGCTTGCCGCGCAATCGTTTGCTGGAAGAATTTCGCGCCGCCGGCAATGCGGTGCTGCTGGGCACCAGCAGTTTCTGGGAAGGTGTCGACGTGCGTGGCGAAGCGCTGTCGCTGGTGGTGATCGACAAGCTGCCGTTCGCCGCGCCGGAAGATCCGCTGGTGCGCGCACGTGCCGACGCGTTGCGCGCGCGCGGCGAAAACCCGTTCATGGACGACCAACTGCCACAAGCGGTGATTGCGCTCAAGCAAGGCGTGGGGCGTTTGATCCGTGACGTGCATGATCGCGGCGTGCTGATGCTGTGCGATCCGCGTCTGCTCAGTAAAAGCTACGGGCGACGCTTTCTCGACAGCCTGCCGCCGATGCGAAGAACGCGGGTGTTGACCGATGTAGAAAAATTCTTCGCCGACGAAAAAATCGCCAGCGCACAGCGTGCCGCCGGCGAGCGCGCGGCACTATGAAATTGCTCGCCCTCGACACCTCCACCGAAGCGTGTTCCGCCGCGTTGTTGCTCGACCACGACCTGCACCAACGCTTCGAGATGGCGCCGGGCGCGCACTCGCGTTTGATCCTGCCGATGATCGAAGACTTGTGCGCGCAGGCGGGCGTGCAATTGAAGGACCTGGATGCGCTGGTGTTCGGGCGCGGCCCCGGCTCGTTCACCGGTGTGCGCATCGCTGCCAGCGTGGTGCAAGGCCTGGCGTTCGGCGCCGAGCTGCCGGTTATCCCGGTTTCGACCTTGGCGGCGCTGGCGCAAGGCGCATGGCAGCAGCATCAATGGTCGCGGGTATTGTCAGCCTTGGATGCGCGCATGGGCGAGGTCTATTGGGGCGTGTTCGAGCGCGACGCGCAGGGCGTGATGCGCGCCGTGCAGGACGAATGTGTAGTGGCTCCCGAGCAGGTCGCCGCATTGCCGCAAGGTGAATGGCACGGCGCCGGTCCCGGCTGGGCGAGCTACGCCACGGCCTTGCAGGCACGCTGCGGCGAACGCGTGGTGGGCTGCGACGGGCTACTGTTTCCCCGCGCCGCGTGGCTGTTGCCGCTGGCCGTCGTGGAATTTCAGCGTGGCGCCGTGCTCAGCGCCGAGCACGCACTGCCGGTGTACTTGCGCGATCAGGTGGCGCAAAAGCCGCGCGTGTAAGCCTGGCTCTCCGCAGTTCCGTTTGCCCGCCGATACTGTAGTGACATGAAAACCATTGTGCTTGGCGTTGCGGCCATCGTGTTGCTGGTGAGTTGCAGCCAACCCCCGGAACGTTCCACGCGCCGCCATGCGGGACTGACTCGCATTGAGGTACAGCGTATTATTGCGCAAGCCCCGCCTGAGCAGGCGCCGAATTTTATCGGCAAAGATCTGATCGATGCCGAGTTGTCCGGCGTGGATTTCAAACATGCCGACCTGTCCGGCGCGCAGTTGTTGGGTGCCGAGTTGCGCGGTGCAAATTTGTCGCAGGCCAATCTCGAACGCAGCGATGTGAGCGGCGCAAATTTACTGGGCGCGGATTTGCGCGCTGCGAATCTCGAATACAGCGTGCTGGTCGATGTCGATTTAAGCGCTGCCAATCTCAGCGGTGCCAAGCTCAAAGGCGCCAATCTCGCCGGTGTGAAACTGGTGGGTGCGATCCTGACCGATGCAGACTTGGCCGGCGCCGTGCTGGAACGTGCCGATTTAAGTCACGCCGTGCTTAACCGCGCTGATTTTACCGGCAGCAATTTACGTTCCGCAGTAGTGGTTGGAGCCGACCTGTCGGAAGCCCGCCTGTCGCGAACCAACCTGCAAGACGCCGACTTGCGCGGCGCCGACTTAAGTGCCCAGAGCTTGACTTATGTGAATCTGCGCCATGCGGATTTGCGCTTGGGGAATTTATCCTACGCGCAACTGGCCGATGTGGATCTGCGCGACGCGAATTTGAGTCTGGGTGATTTCAGCTTCAGCAAGTTTCAGGATTGCAACTTCGCCAACGCCAACCTGAGCAAGGCGGATTTCAGCGACGCCACGATTTTGCGTTCGCGCCTGGATGGCGTGAACCTGGCCGGTGCGCGCCTGCGCAAGATTTATGTGGCGCATGCCAGCTTCAATGCGGCGGATTTAAGCGACGTCAATTTATTTCAGGGCATCATCAATGATACCGAGTTGCACGGTGCCGACGTGCACGGCGCCAGTCTGATCAACGTGGACCTGACGCGCAGCGATCTTGCCCACAGCGATTTGAGCAACACGAATCTGAACCACGCGGTGCTGATCAATACCGGCCTGACCGGCGTGAATCTGACCCAGGCCGATTTGCGCAAGGCCGACCTCAAGGGCGCAAACTTCAGCGGCGCAAATCTGCTTGACGCCAACTTCACCGAGGTGCTCAACCTGCATCAGGCGCTGGGGTTGAACAAGGCCATCAATACCCGTCGCGCGAAATTTTGAACGCGGGTTTGCTGCGGCGTCGCGTTGGTGGCCGCAACTAAAGCTCGTCGCGAAACAGCCGATTCAGTGGCGTTGCCATGCTTCGTGAACTTCATCACACTGGCGCACCACTGGCGTTGCCAAATCAACCCCCGACCCGTCGAATGACGAGCATGCGCATCCAAGGCGACTCACAGCCATCCGGTTACCCGCTCGCAGCGGCGGGCGGGCGTACGCTTGCGCCGCGCGCCGCCGAGGCCGGCACGCCCCGGCCCCGCAGCCGCGCGCCGTTGGCGCTGTACCGCGCCGAACCGAAACGGCTGGACGTGTTACACGGCGTCTCGGCACACGCGCAGCGCGCCATTGCCGCCTACAGCCAAAACAACGAATTTGAGCAACGCACGCAAGTTACCCGGTTGCTGGGTATTGACGTTTACGCCTGAGGTTTTTCTTTTGCTAGCCGCCTGCCGGGCTTCGGTGGTGTGGAGCGAAACAGTGGGAAAACCAGGACAGAACGGCGCGAATTTGAGGCGCATAGCCGGCCTAGTTAACGAAAATTTGCGCTGTTATGGACCACTGGCAGTCGAACACGCCTCCCAATCT
>JANLTU010000116.1:0-16495 GCA_031363085.1 Gammaproteobacteria bacterium | reverse complement strand
GTTACGGCGCCTTCGGCAAACGCCGCAATGCAAACGGCACCGATTCTGTAACGCAGCTCACGTCGAAGAACACCCATCACGGCTTCACCGGCCACGAGATGATGGATTCAATCGGCATCATCCACATGAACGGCCGGACCTATGACCCGAGCTTGGGAAGGTTCATGCAGGCTGATCCTCAGATCCAATCTGGAGCGAACTTACAAAGCTTTAACCGCTACAGCTATGTGATAAATAACCCGCTCAATCTGACCGACCCGAGCGGATATAACTGGTTGAGCAAAACATGGAAGCATGCACTCAAGGTTGCACGGCCGTACATTGCCATCGCTGCGGCGGCAGTGGTGAGTGCATATTGCCCGATATGTGCGGGTGCGGTTGCGGGGTACATTAACACCGGCACACTCAAAGGTGCCGTGATGGGCGCGGTAAGCGCGTACGCATTCGGTGTGGCCGGAGATATCGGCCCCTCGTTTGGAACCGGCATCGAGGGTGCGTTAGCACGCACAGCGCTACATGGCACCATCGGCGGTGCCATGAGTTTGGCACAGGGCGGTAGCTTCAAGAGTGGGTTTGCAAGCGGGGCGTTTGCAAAGGGCATATCTGAAACCGGATTTATGAATAATGGAGGCTTGCTGGCACGCACATCTGTTGCAGCGCTTGCTGGCGGAGCTGGCTCAAAGTTGGTTGGAGGCAATTTTGAAGACGGAGCGATGACAGGTGCGTTTTCTTATCTGTTTAATGACTTAGTGCACGAGAATACGCCAGCCGCAAGTGGATTACATCGTCGGCTAGTCGTTCGGGATTCGTATGGAAATATTGTGTACGGTATGTCATTTGGTATGAACGGTGACGGCAATCCCTTCACGGATAATTTCTCTCAGTCTGGTGCCGATCCTCGTCCTGATGGCTCTGGCAATGGAGAGGTCTATCCTGATACGAGAGACCCAGCCACCAAGACAGTGAATGTGTTTAGCACATCGGCGGCAGAGGATAAGATCATAGTTAAGTACATGCAAAACCAAGTCGGCAATACGGCTCCTTACAACGCACTGACAAATAGTTGCAGGACTTATACAGCGGATCAGTTCGATTCCATAAAGGAAATGATTTTGAAAAATCGCTGATCTCGGAAGGATTCAATCTGATGTTTGGCATCGTTAAATCGTGTACCGAGATCGCTATATTGTTGGTGTCGGTTGTCTTCTTGTATGGATGCAAAGTGGAGATTCCTGTGAAAGAGTTTCCATCGCAAATGACTCTGGAAACATACACGGTGTCTGGCGAGTTGCTTTCATCAAAAATTGTTGGAGCTTCCGATCCGGTCTACCAGCGGACAAAAGAACTTTTTGAGAAAGAGCGAGCTGAGTGGGAGAAAAGCTATGTTTCTTATAAAACTGGGCCGTACATTCTGCGCTCGAAAAATCTGATCATCCGCTACTATCCTGATTATTTGGTTGTGGATTTCTACGACGATGCCGGTGCTATCTCGTTACGGAAGAATATCTCGAACTTATTACAATTGGTTGGATTGTTGCCGAACCAGTAACCTGCAAGGTGCATTCGCGAAACACGGCGCCAAGTATTACCAGGACCTCAGTCGAGTTGGGAGCGGGGTCAGGCTTGTGTAATTGCATTATTTCTGTCGCGTATTGAGAATACTTTACACGCAAATCACAAGCCTGAGTCGTTTGCATATGTGTTCCAATGGCCATCGTGGTTGAGAGCCTCAACGTCGCGGTCGCGACCGGCATCGATTTGTTCGAAGCGGTGCGGCAACGGGCGTCGTGACTAAGTAAGGGAAATCTGCGGCGCAGCGCAGTGAATATGAGAGAGTGCATCGTGGCCAAGCCACGTCTTGCCCGGCCTAGCATCATGAGGCTACGCTTTCGTCATCATGATGCACCAAAGGGAGAATCTCGATGCGCACCACATTTACGCAGGACGACGACGTCGCAAAAAAATTGAAAGAACAAATCCGCAAAACAGGAAAATCGTTCAAGGCGGTGGTTAACGAGACACTACGACTGGGTCTGACCGCTTGCCGCCAGATGTCGGAAACTCCACTTCAGCCGTTTCGTGTCAAGGCGCGCCCATTGGGCGTGAAGCAGGGTTTTTCTTACGGTACTGGCGCAGAATCTAAAAAATGACCAAGCCAAAATTTTTCATCACGGATGTGTTCACCACCAAGCGATATGGCGGGAATCGGCTGGCGACTTTCGTTGACTGCGCGTCTTTGTCCGATCAAGACATGCAGCAGATCGCGAAAGAAATCAATTTCTCCGAAACCACTTTTATTATCGAGCGGCAGCCACACGACGGCGGCTATAACGTGCGCATTTTTACGCCCAAGGCCGAGGTGGATTTTGCCGGGCATCCGACCCTCGGCACCGCGCACATCATCCGCAACAAATTGGGCCTGACCCACGCGGATGAAATTACGCTCAATTTGCGCGCCGGAAAAATTCCCGTCACGTTTACGGTATCGCCGGCCAACGTCCCGCTGCTGTGGATGAAGCAACTGACGCCGCACTTCGGCAAGCAACTTGATGTCGCTACGCTGGCGCGCGTCTTGGGTCTCGCGCCGCACGACTTCGATCATGATGCGCCCATCGAAGAAGTCTCGACCGGCTTTCCCGCGCTGGTGGTTCCGCTAAAGAATCTGGATGTCCTCAAGCGCGCGAAGATCAACAAGGAGGAGTACGTGGCGTTGGTGACTGATGCTTGGGCGAAGATCATTTTGGTGTTTTGCCCGGAAGGTTACGCGCACCACCAGCGCCTGGGTGTGCGCGTATTTGCCGATTTTTACGGCATTGCCGAAGATGCGGCGACCGGCAGCAGCAACGGCTGTCTTGCAGCGTATCTGGTGCGTCACAAACTCTTCGCTGCACCGGACTTGGAAATTTCGGTCGGCCAGGGTTACGAATTGGGACGCCCCTCGACGCTGGCCTTGCGCGCGCACGAAACCGATAACGGCATTGAAGTATTTGTCGGCGGAAGCGTGGTTGACGTGGCCGAGGGCGTGTGGGGCTAAAGCATCGCGCGGTCAGGCTGAATAAACTGTTAGTCAGAAATAGGGAATATTCATGAGCAAAAAAGCAAACATGCTGTCCGCCATCGAACCCTGGAATTTGGTCGCTTCCGGCTATGCGGAAACGACCATGCAAATGTTTTCGCCCTACGTCGACGCGGCGGTTGCTGCCGTACACCTTAAACCGGGTGCGGCGATACTGGATGTCGCCTGTGGTCCCGGCACGCTGGCGCTCAAGGTGGCAGGTGTAGCCAGCGTCGTGCACGGCATCGATTTCTCGGCCGCCATGCTCGATATTTTCAGGCAGCACGCCGAACGCGCCGGGCATAAAAATATCGTGATCCGGCACGGCGATGCCCAGGCGCTTCCGTACGCGGATGAAATGTTCGACACCGCGTTCTCGCTCTTCGGTTTAATGTTTTTTCCTGATCGGTGCAAAGGCTTCGCCGAAATCCATCGCACTCTAAAAGCAGGCGGCTCGGTCGCGGTGACCAGTTGGGCGCCAGTGGATCAATCGCCTGCCATGCAAATCATGTTCGGGGCGATACGCGCGATCAAACCCGACTTGCCGGAGCCACAGCGGGTTGTCGACTCGCTGGAAAATCCCGACACCTTTAAACAGGAAATGTGCGCCGCCGGATTCAGGGACGTGACGATACAACGCGTCAGCAAAGCCGCATTCCCCGTCACGTCGATCTCCGCGTTTTGGGAGGACATGGTGAAAGGCAGCGCGCCGATCCAGATGTTGAAAACAAGCTTGGGCGAGCCTGCATGGCGAGAGAAAGAAGTGCTGGCGATCAGCTATCTCGAAGAAAATCTCCCGTCGCTGCCCACAACGCTTACTTCCGACGCATGGCTGGGCTTGGGTATCAAGTAGCTAGGCCCTACCAAGCAAAGTGTTAACCGTGCGCAGGAGATGACGCGATGCGTAACGCATCACCAGAAAAAAAGACGCTAACTGTAAATGGCGTAACCACCCAGTACTGGCTTTCAGGAGCGTGCGGCCCGGTGGTGGTTTTGCTCAATGGATTCAGAATGCCCTTGGTTTCTTGGGACAGGCTTTATCCCGAGCTAGAAAAACACGCGCGGATATTTGCCTATAACCGGCACAGGGTCGGAAAAACATCCAAGACCACATGCCCGCTTTGCGATTCATCGTCATGTCAAAGCGAGCTCGCCGCGCTGTCGCCGCATGCAGCGCAGATTATCGCAAACAACAGCGGTCATTTTCCGCAGATTACCGAGCCCGAAATTGTCATTCGTACTATTCAAGAACGAGTGGCGCAGGTTTGTTAAAAATAGCTGGGTTACTGCTGTGAAACTCTCGACAGCGCGACGGCAGGTTGATTTTCCAGGCAAGGCGCCTATTGTTCACAGCAGGGTTCACAAGCAAGGCGACCGCTATGGATGAGGTTACGCATACACGAGCGCACATAATGGGCGGTTGCATAGAGGCAGGTCGCACAGTTTGCGCTTTAGGAAGCCAGTACACGCGCTGTGTTGGAAAAAACTCCTTCTGTACAACGCAAATTGTGGTAAAAAAAGCGGCGATGGCGCGTAGTGTGCAATCGGTGATTAACACTTAACCAGCAATTGCATTCCGGAAGCTCAGCTCGATGACCTACTGCGTCGCCATTAATTTAAATGAAGGGTTGGTATTTGCCTCCGACTCGCGCACCAATGCGGGCGTGGATCACGTCAGTGTGTATTCCAAAATGCACACCTTCACTTGGCCGGGGGATCGCGTGTTTGTGCTGTTGTCGGCCGGCAATCTTGCCACCACGCAATCAGTGGTGAAGCGCATGAAGACCGATGCGCAAAATGGCGAGACTAGTTTGCTGAGTTCGCCCAGTATGACGGCAGCGGCGGATTACGTGGGTGCGGTGAGCGCCGATGTGCAGCGGCAACAAGGCAGCCGTGATTCACTGAACACCAACTTTGAAGCGACGTTTTTATTGGGGGGGGCAGATTGGTAGCGCGCCGCCGGAGTTGTTCATGATTTATCCGCAGGGCAACTACATTCACGAGTCGTTCGAACATCCGTATTTACAGGCGGGCGAAACTAAATACGGCAAACCGATTCTGGACCGCGTGATTCAACACAATACACCCTTGGAACTCGCCGCGCGTTGCGCGCTGGTATCGCTGAACTCCACCTTACGCAGTAATCTCACCGTGGGTCCGCCGCTGGAATTACTGGTGTATCGGCGCGACAGTCTGGTGGAAGGCCAGCGTTTGTATCTGCTCGAAGATGATCCCTTCTACCGCGAAATGGCGGAGCGGTGGAACGCGGGACTACTGGCGGCATTGGGTAATTTACCCAAATTTCCTTGGGAGAAAAACTTTTCTTGAAAGTGCGCTGTACCGCTTTACTGCGTCCACCCCAAACGCCGGGTTAGGCCGATCCGCGTACCATACGCATATCGACTTCCCGGTCTATATACTTGCATTCCTCGGATGCGCGCAGCTCGGCCAGGAGTCTGTTAAATGCAGTTTCATCGCCCGAGGCATATTCTCGAACCACGTTAAAAAATCGAACGGCCCCTGCTCGCTCAAATCACGGCAGTGGTGCAGCGTGTACTCATTTCGAGTCCGCTGCTAAAGCCACAATCCAATTAGTCAAGACCGATCACGCTTGCGCCGATCCCGCGACCATCATGGCTACTCCCTCGGCTTGATTCCGATAGAAATAGAAATACTGCTGCGACAATGCGTCGTGCAACGCCGCCAGATCGCTTTGAATCGCATCCATAAATTCGTGCAAGCCACCTTGCACCAATTGCGTTAGGTCGGCGTTGCGCAAACGTCGCTGCACACTGCGCAGTACGCGTAGCGCAGCGGTATTTTTCGGCAACATCGACAGGCACGCGCCGACTTCATCCATGCAGTGGGTGATGGTGCGTGGGAAATGCGTATCGTTGAATAGAAAATTCAGCGCTTGCTCGGGACGCACATTCACCGCGACGTGACGCCGGTACATTTGATAGGCGCTCAACGAACGCAGTACCGACAGCCACAGCAGATTAAGGTAGGCCGCGCCCGGTTCGTCGTTGCGCGGTAGCAATACCGCCGTGGTCACATCAATGATGCGCGAGGTCATGTCGGCGCGTTCGACGTTACGCCCCAGGCGCAGAAATTGGTACGCCTCGTCGCGGCTCATGGAGCCGGCGAGCAACCCCACTAAAGCCTGGCGCCGGTAGATAATCGCATTGAGCGCTTCAAAACGTGCCGAGCGTGACATATCCGCGCGCAAATGCTCGCGTGCGTACAAATACAGTTCGTTGATCCACTCCCACGCCTCCCACGGCAGCACTTCGCGAAAGGTGCGGGTGTTTTCGCGCGCCAGGTGGATGCACGACATGATGGAGCTGGGGTTGCGTGCGTCCTGAATTAGAAAGCGCATGATGTTGTCTTCGTAAGCGTTGTCGTAGTGCTTCGAAAACAGTTCGTCAAGACCAGCCGCCTTTACCAGCATGTTCCAACCGAAGGCGGTGCCGTGCGGCATGTCCAGCACCACCGTGGTGGTGGCGTTGATCAAACGTGCAGTGTCTTCGGTGCGTTCCAGATAGCGCGCCATCCAGTACAAGTTTTCAGCGACACGTGAAAGCATGACATTTCCTCCTAAGCAACGATCCAGGTATCTTTGCTGCCGCCACCCTGCGACGAATTCACCACCAGCGAGCCTTCGCGCAACGCTACACGCGTGAGCTCGCCGGTGGTGACGTAGGATTATTTGCCCTGCAACACGAACGGACGCAGATCGATGTGACGCGGCACTAAGTTGCCGTCCACGTAGGTCGGCACCGTGGACAGCGCCAGCGTCGGCTGCGCCATATAATTGCGCGGATTGGCGCGAATCAAGTTGGTGAACTGCGCACGTTCTTCGGCGCTGGAGCGTGGACCCATCAACATGCCATAGCCACCCGATTCGTTCGCGGGCTTCACGACTAGTTTGTCAAGATTCGCCAGAACGTAGTCGCGGTCTTGGTCGTACATGCACAAATAACTTGGCACATTCGGAATGATAGGGTCCTGGTCGAGATAATATTTGATGAACTTGGGCACAAAGGCGTACACGACTTTATCGTCAGCCACACCCGCGCCTGGCGCGTTGGCCAAGCCGACCTTGCCTTTACGCCAGGAGCGCAACAATCCGCGCACACCGAGCGTGGAATCGGCGCGGAACACTTCAGGGTCGAGAAAGTCGTCGTCGATGCGCCGGTAAATCACATCCACGCGCCGCAGCCCGGAAATATTTTTCATGTATACGCAGTCGTCGTCACCGACCACCAGGTCCGAGCCTTCCACCAGCTCCGCGCCCATCTGCTGCGCGAGATAGCTGTGTTCAAAATAGGCTGAGTTGAAAATGCCGGGTGTCAACACCGCGATCACCGGGCGTTCGTCGCTGTCGAACGGCGCGAGCGCGGCGAGCGTGTCGGACAACTGCGTGGTGTAGTCGTCGATCGGCAGAATTTCGCACAGCCGAAACAATTCCGGGAACAAACGCTTCATCAATTGGCGATTTTCCAGCATGTACGACACGCCTGACGGCACGCGCAGATTGTCTTCGAGCACGTACATGGTGCCGTTCTGGTCGCGCACCAGATCCGTGCCGCAGACGTGCGCCCACACCCCGTAGCGCGGCGTAATGCCACGACATTGTTTGCGAAAATTTTTCGAAACGGCCAGTACTTCGACGGGGAAAATACCGTCTTTTATGATGCGCTGATCGTTGTATAGATCGTTGATGAACAGGTTCAGCGCGGTGAGGCGCTGTTTAAGCCCGGCCTCGATGCGCGTCCACTCGCGTCGTTCGATGATGCGCGGGATGACATCAAACGGCCATGCGCGATCAATGTTGCCGGCGTCGCTGTAAACCGTGAAGGTAATGCCCATGGTCATGATGGCCGCATTGACCGCCGCGACGCGCGCTTCGAATTCCTCCTGCGGAATCGAGCCCAGATAATCCGTCAGTCGTTGCGCCGCAGGTCGTGCCACGCCCTCTGAAGCTACCAGCTCGTCATAGAAGCCGGGGCGTGGATAGTGTGTGAAGTCGACGTTCATCGTTGTCACCACCCAAGCTGTCGTTCGATAGTCATGAACCGGCACTCTGGCTGGCTGCCGCCGTGCTCAATAACCGCAATTCTTCTTCCACGCCTGCCGCGCGCGTGAGTTCAGCCACATTGTGTTTGGCGAAAAAGCCGTCGAAATCACCGAAGCGTTGCACGTATTCGACGATCAGCGACGAGTGCTCGGACGCGCTGGAAAATATTTGTTTGAGCCCTTCTTCTTTCGAGCCGATCACGTCGAGCAAAAAATCTTTGCCTTGCTGGCGAATCGCATCGACCGTAAATTGAATATGTTCCTTGCCGTCGCGCTCGCCGTCGCGCACTGCGACCGCGATGTGATGCAGGCGTGGGCCATAGTTGCGCACAAAGGTCTCGGTCGGCGACGGCAGTTTTTCCAGATGGTTGACGAAGTAGGGCGTGTTGTTCGCGGTAAACACCTTGGCCGGGCTGTGCGACTCGCGCGAAAAGTGCACGCTCTTGGTCACGTTGGTCGACGAGTTCTGCTCCTTGATGTCGTACGAACCCCAGTAGTAGTAGCTCGACCATGACAGATATTCGAGAATCGCAACCTCGCGGTTTTGCGCGTACACGCGCGTGGCGAGGTGGTCGATGGGCATCAGCAGGTCATCGAAACGCAGAGCTTTTTGCAGCACTTTCGCCGCAAGATACGCCTCGTTAACGTCGGCAGCGAATGCTGCTGGTCCCCAGCGCATACACGCGCAGCTCGTCGATTTCACGCTCCAGATACCCGACGATGTTGTGCGTATACGGCGACGGTTTGCTGATCGCGACGTTGCCTGGCAGTTCCAGCTTGCGCACTTCATCCTGATTGAAGAAACGGAATTCGCGCTCCTTCTGCAAGGCCACCGCGCTGTGTAAATCGGTCACGCGCAGAATTTCGCCCATGTAACGGCTGTGCGGTTTTTGCCGACCGGCCGGGTACACCTCGTTCAAGCTGCGAAAGATGCCCTGAATATTGCTTTGCTTGACCTCGCGCACCAGTAAATCGGGCGAGCCCATGTCGATGCGCAGAATGTGCGTCCAGTGCGTTGCGCTTTCCAACGTGACTAGATAGTGATACGACGTCATCAACGCCAGTTCGGCCACGTATTCAAGCGAGTGTCCGGGCTCGACCGTAATCATCAGCGCGTCGATCTCGCGAATCAGTTGCGTCAGGCCGATGCGATCACGCTCGTCCAGCAAACGCACCAGATACTCTTCGAAAAATGGCGAATTTTGTTTGTCGCCCTGACGCGCGAAACCCAAAGAGTTGATCATGGCTGCATTGCCGCCGCTGTAGTTATATGTATGGCCGCGCCGCTGCAACGGCCTGCATGAATGCATCAGCAAAATTTGCGCCAACGGATAACACGCGGTACAGGCGGATATCCTGCGAAATTTTGTATTCACGGCGCACCCGGGCAGTGCGATGGCGGGCGACAAGCGTCGCGGTAGTGCGAATTTGTGCGTGTCGGTTACCGAGGGTTCGTTCGCGCGCGCCTAAATCAATGGTGGATACTGCTGGCACAAATGCTGCTGGTTGTTTGCAGGCACCCCAGGACATAAGGATCCCGCGCACCGCGCGTGGGGCCCGGTGAGGAGATTCGAATGATTAAAGTGATATTGCTACGCCACGGCGAAAGCACCTGGAATGTCGAGAACCGATTTACCGGTTGGAGCGATGTCGACCTGTCTGCGCTTGGAATATTGGAAGCACGGCGCGCCGGCCGACTGCTCAAAGACAACGGCTATAGCTTCGATGTCGCCTATGTCTCGCTGCTCAAGCGTGCCATCCGCACGCTGTGGATGATCATGGAAGAAATGGACTTGCACTGGTTACCGGTGCATAAAGATTGGCGTCTCAATGAGCGTCACTACGGCGCATTGCAAGGACTGAACAAGATCGAGATCAGCGAACACTACGGCGCGGAGCAAGTGCATTTGTGGCGGCGTGGGTTTGCGATTCGCCCGCCGGCGATGAGTTTCAACGATCCGCGCCTGCCGTATCACGACCCGCGTTATGCGCACGTGCCCGCCAACCGCTTACCCAGTACTGAATCGCTGCAAGACACGATGCAGCGTTCAATTGAATGTTGGGACGAGTTGATCGTGCCCGGCCTGTGCGCCGGCAAACAAACATTGGTGGTGGCGCACCACAACACGCTACGTGCGTTGATGAAACAACTTGAAAAGATTTCCGACGAAGACATCGTCGAACTCAACATTCCCACCGGCAAACCCCTGGTCTACGAATTTGACGACCAGATGCGCGTGATGGCGCGTTACTTCCTCGAAGACATGTCATCGGCGAACGTGGCGGCCTAGCCTAGTGCGGCAGGCGCGTCGCATCGTCACTCATGGCTACGACATGGCCGGGCAACGGCGCCGATCTTGCCAATGGCGGAGGGCCGGAGCTGACGGTGGAAGAGCCAGCGTATTCCCGTGCGTTGCGATCAGTCGCTGCAACTCTGGACGGGCGTCTCTGGAGTTTATTGTGGCCGCGCGCTTTCGGCCAAAACCGGGCCTTGGCAAACTGAAAAAGCGGACACTGGAATGTTGTAGTTCTACACCGTCAACGTAAAGTTGAGGGGCGCGCCGCTTTTGGCGCATCCCTCTCGAACGCCATGTTAGCCGCTGGAGCTCATTAACATCTGCGATTTCTCCTTGATGAATTTAGGAGCAGACGGCGACGAAAATAATACAACAGCCTGCTTGGCATTGACGCAAGAAACGGATCTCCAACCGAGTTCTGCGAAGGCGCATGCATTCAGCTCAGAAGGTTGAATAAGCCCTGCCCACGTTCTCGTTACGTAAATGAGAAGGTCCAATTCGCTCTTTAACGCCTTGTACAACTCGGTGGCCGCCAACTCTGTAGCCTTTGCAAGAACCAGCTCATACATGCTGGACATCGGGGGAATATCTTGGATATCACCGACCCATGATATGTCTTCAATGGTTTTGGCGACCTTAATGGAGTTATAAACATCCTTGTACATCTTTCCTCGCCTGAGATCAGGGTCAGGTAACTCCTTTAACTGGAAATTGGCGCTGTGAAAGCTCACATCTGCCTTGTTGGTTTGTTCAAGAGATAGGAGGTCATGTTCTTGATGCGCTATGCCAAGGATCAAGAGGAATTGTGAGACTACCGAGCGCTCCCTCACCTCCTTATTTGCATTGGAAAAATACTTGACATCCTCCCATGCTGATATACGAAGATGGTCAAGGATTTCACGATCATTCATGTGCGTGACTCTCAAAAGGCTATTAGAAAAGCTATTAGGGTCAGACTCCAATTGCATGTTCGTCGGTCGAATGTTCTTGTGTTGCCTCTCAAAGAAACACTGCGGGAGAAACCCCAAAACGTTTGGCAAGCCCCGTGATTTGGCGCGTGTTTAATTCACGTTTGCCCGCCAGCACTTCGGACACCACGCCCTGGCTGCCGATCTCCGGTAAATCCGTTTGCCGCAAGCCGTGCTCATGCATGAAAAATTTGAGGACCGCTGCCCGATTGGCCTTCGGAACAGCCATGTGCTCTGCCTCGTATTTTTCAACGAAGACGCTGAGCGCGTCCGCCAACTCCGCCAGCGGATGTTTTTCGTCTTCACCGATTTCGTCGATGATCTCATCCAGCATCGCGACCGCGCGCGCGTAGTCTTTTTTCGTGCGCAGCGTGCCGAGCGGCACTAAGGTCCGCAACCGGCGATATTCGTGAATGACAGCCTTCATTTGGCGAGTGGTCATGGTGACTCCTTCCAATTGTCTTGATCGTACTCGGCATGCGTCAGCACATGTCGGACGTAAACTTTCTTGCGGTTGTAATGGATCGCGGCAATCAACCGGTATTTGTTGCCGCCGATATCGAAGACCGTGAACTTTCCAACCTTGTCGGCCGATCCAAATACCCGCTTGAGTTCGGAAAACGTCGCAAAATCCATCTTGGACATGATGCTATACCAGATGCCCAGTGGCTCTGCCGCGCCCCGGTGACCCGCCACGAACTCCCGCAGTCGCTTGCGTGTGATGACATGCATGTTGGTAGAGTATATCTCATGTCGCGAACCTGCAGTCGTAATTCCGGCTGACGTATTGGAACTCTCGCTGCAAACCGAAGCCCTGCCGCGAAGCGCTACGCTTTAACCGGGTAAGGGCGCCGGGTCTTGCCAACATACAACTGGCGCGAGTGATCGATGCCGTGGCCTTCTTCTTGGAGTTCGAGCCAGTGACTGACTCAGCCGGTGGTGCGCGTCAGCGCGATTTCCAGCAGCGGAGCGTCGATGCCCAGACGCGTCAGAACGTTCTTGGCTTGCACGTCGGAGATCCTTTTTCACAGTGATAACGAGACCGCAGCGGTGTTATCAAGCGCTACCTGCGACAGCGCCGCATAGACGTGGCGTAGCCAGGTTTTGACACGCTGGCGTTCCAGTAGTCCCAGTCCGTCCACGCCCGTCATGCGGCTGTTGGCCGCTGCCCAAAAACTGGTGTTCTGCAAGTCGATCTTGCGCATGCTGGCGTCGTGCAAGCGCGGAAACTCGATGATGGTGGCACGCTGGTTGATGGCGCGCTGGTATTCGGCAGAGCGCTTGAAAATAGCAAAATCCGAGCCGCGCCCGCAGTTCATCACGACGACGTAGTGGGGCGCCGTGCCGTAGGTGTCGAACAGCCGCCCGAGCAAGTCGACCGAATCCTTGCCGTTGTCCATCACGTGCCAGAATTTGACATAAACTTTCAACTCGTCGAACGCCGCGAAGAAACCCGAGTCGGTGATCCAGCGCGCCACCGGCGCGAAGGTCTGCGCCGCCAGATCGACGATCACGTTCTGCAGGGGATTCTGTTCCACCGCAGTGGCAATCGCGTCCAGGCTCTCGAAACTGTCGACGACGGTCGGATACGCGTAACCGCTGTAAAAACGGATGAACGAACTGTGCGAGCGGTCGGTATCGAAACCAATAAACGGTTTTTCGTGATCGATGTGATATTGCGCCAACACGCGCGCCACCACCGACTTGCCCACGCCACCTTTCTCGCCACCGATGAAATTGATTGAGGCCACGTTGACTCCTTGCGGCGCTTTGATTACGCCAAGTTATTTTGCTTGATGCTGCGCTCAACACGTGTTGCGTGTGACAGCAAGGCATTAGCAAGACACGGGCCTGCGGCTCGTTTTGTTCGCGCGCGGCAGCAAGACCAATAATATTGGCGATGTGACGCGCGCAGCATGCCTGCCAAACGCGTATCCGGGTGAGCGCATCAGCCCAAACTGGCGCACTGACACACTGGTTGCACCAGATACGATCACGATCCGCCGCATTGCGCGGGTCACAGCGGAGACCATGTTTTGAATTCGCAGCACGGTCAGGGGTCTTCAGTGTTGGTTTGGTTTTTGCTGTGTTGATTTCTGTTATGGTGCGCAGTCAGTTAGTTTTTACCTGTTTAAGACGCGAGGGACAGCATGCAGATACGAGTCGGATTCGAGTTAATTTATCAGTGTCCGCAGCCGACACCGATGATCCTGATGCTCAACATCCATTTCACCCGCGTCTCCGATGTTGCCATTGCAGACCACGTCATCACCCGCCCATCGACACCGATTACCGCCTACCGCGACGGCTTCGGCAATTAGTGCAGCCGCATCGTCGCGCCGCCGGGCACTATTATGCGCATCTCGACAACTGCACTCGTCAACGACAGCGGGTTGCCGGATGCAGTCGATCCTAGCGCAGCGCAACACGCGGTAGAGAATTTGCCGGCAGAGACGCTGGTATATCTGCTTGGCAGCCGCTACTGCGAAACCGATCAGCTTTCCGAAATGGTGTGGGCGCTGTTCGAGAAAACACCCCCTGGATGGCCGCGCGTCCAGGCCATCTGTGATTTCGTGCATGCGCATCTGCGCTTTGGCTACCAGCATGCGCGCGCGACCAAGACCGCGCTTGAAGCTTACAACGAGCGCACCGGCGTGTGCCGCGACTACACCCATCTCGCAATCGCTTTGTGCCGCTGCATGAATATTCCGGCACGCTACTGCACCGGCTATTTGGGCGATATCGGTATTCCCGTCACCGGGCCCATGGATTTCTCCGCCTGGTTCGAGGCCTACCTGGGCGGGCGCTGGCACACCTTCGATCCGCGCAACAACATCCCGCGCATCGGGCGGGTATTGATCGCTCAAGGCCGCGATGCGGCCGATGTGCCGCTCAGCCACACGTTCGGCCCGAATGAGCTCAAGAGCTTCAAAGTCTGGACGGACGAGGTGCGGGAGCAAGTCTGATGTGGGTGCTGCGCAAGCGGCGCGCAAATATAAGGGCTTGGTCATGACAATTATCGATACTGCTGAAACCACGGTGTCGCTGCTGGAGCCTGAGGAGCCGCCTGCATTCGAAGTCGTCAACGCCCACGGCAGCAGCAGCGCTGTCTTGGTCTGCGATTATGCTTCCCACCGAGTGCCGCACCGACTCGGCAACCTGGGCCTTGAGCCTGCGCAGTTGGCGGAACATATTGGCTGGGACCCCGGTGCCGCCGAGGTGGCGCGGCAGCTCGCGTCGCATCTCGACGCACCCTTGGCGCTGAGCGGCTATTCACGCCTAGTGATCGACTGCAACCGGCAGCTTGGCAGAGCGGATTTGATTGCGGAATGCAGCGCGGGCGTGCCAGTCCCCGCCAACAGCGGGCTGAGTCCCAAAGACAGAGACCGCCGCATCAACACGCTGTTTGAGCCCTACCACCGCGCCATCGTGAGGCGTCGCTCGCCTTGCCGCAAGCAGGCACAAATAAGTGCCATAGCCACTTCAAGGTAACCAAAATGAATAATCAATGGCATATCGAAAATCCGCTGAGTTGCCCGATGTTGACAATACTCAACGTGATCGGTGGCAAGTAGAAGCCGATGGTCTTGCACATGTTGCTTGCGCACACCATGCGCTTCAGTGATATCAAAAAAAATATTCCGCCGGTCAGTCAAAAAATGCTGACGCAGCAACTGCGTGAATTAGAGGCCGATGGCATCGTGGCACGGAAGATTTATGCCGAGGTTCCGCCACGGGTGGAATATTCTTTGACCCCACGCGGCACGACCTTGAAACCGATTTTGGATGACCTGTATGCCTGGGGACAGGCGCATGTGCATGATTAAAGGGCGCGCCGATAAATTCACATTTCATCTGTGCAGCACGCCATGCTCGACGCGCTGGAACCGAGTTTACGTGGCAGATCATGACAAATAAACACAACGACCGGAAAAGCTTAGTGTACGGATTGCTTGGCGTCATCGGATTTAGCCTTACATTACCGGCAACCCGGTTCGCAGTGGCAAGCCTCGATCCCATGTTTGTGGGCTTGGGGCGCGCGCTGGTGGCGGCGGTGTTGGCAGCGATTGCGCTGTGGGTCATGCGGGCGCCGCGCCCGGTGGGGCGTCAGTGGTTGCGCCTGGGTGCGGTCGCGTTGGGTGTGGTGGTGGGTTTCCCATTGTTTTCAAGTTGGGCACTGGTGCGGGTGCCGGCGTCGCACGCGGCGGTAGTGATCGGCGTAATACCGTTGGTGACTGCGCTGTTCGGCGCATGGTTGGATCACGAGCGCCCGCACCGATTATTCTGGCTATCGGCCGTGGTTGGGAGCATGGCGATTGCGCTGTTCTCGCTGGCCGCGAGCGACGGTGATTTTACTGTCGCAGACATCGCGCTCTTCGTTGCCGTGCTTGCCGCCGGGTTTGGATACGCGGAAGGCGCGCGTTTGGCGCGCGAGTTAGGCGCGTGGCAAACCATCAGTTGGGCGTTGCTGGTTTCCGTGCCGTGGTTGATTGTGCCGGTGATTGACACATTCCCCGAGCACCTTGCGGCTGTATCGTGGAGCAGTGTGGCCGGGTTCGCCTACGTCAGCGTTGTCAGCATGTTTCTGGCGTTTATCGCGTGGTATCAGGGGCTGGCGATGGGTGGCATCGCGCGCGTTGGGCAAATTCAGTTGCTGCAACCTTTCTTTACGCTTGCCATTGCCGCCGCGTTGTTGCATGAACAGGTTTCCGGCGCGCAGATGTCGGTGGCGATGATCGTGCTGGTGTGTGTTTTCGTCGGTCGACGAGCGCGAGTTGTAACGGCTGCGCTGTAGCGGTTTCTCTCGATAAACAAGCCTATACCAGCCGAAATATTTCTTTGGGCCACAGAGCCCAAACTATTTTTCAAGCAAATAGAATGATGCTAGCATTCTCCCGCCCGTAAACTACTGAGGAGTAAAGAGCGTGCTGCGAAGGACTGTGCTGGTAGTGTCAATGCTGTGGACGTCCGCCGTATTTGCTGTGGGAATCGACCTCAGCGTCACCGTAGGCACCGAAGTGACCACGCCCGAAGCGGCGGTGGCTGGATCACTGGCAAGTCTGTGCCCCGCGTTGTTGGCGAGCGACGGTATTCCA
>JANLTU010000105.1:0-9635 GCA_031363085.1 Gammaproteobacteria bacterium | reverse complement strand
CGGCCATCGACTACATACCGGCCGGGAGCATCGTTGGAGTTGGCACCGGCAGCACGGCCAATTGCTTCATCGACGAGCTGGCCAAGATCAAGCACAAAATCGACGGAACAGTAGCCAGTTCGGCCGCAAGCGCCAAGCGTCTGGAAGGCCACGGCATCCGTGTACTCGACCTCAACAGCGTCGATGAAATGTCTGTTTATGTCGATGGCACCGACGAAACCAACAAATACCTGCATCTCATTAAAGGCGGTGGCGGTGCGCTTACCCGTGAAAAAATCGTCGCAGCCGTGGCAAAAAAATTCGTGTGCATTGCCGATGAATCCAAATTGGTTGATGTACTCGGCAAGTTCCCGTTGCCAGTCGAAGTGATTCCGATGGCGCGCAGCTACGTGGCACGCGAATTAGTCAAGCTCGGCGGCCAACCGGTATATCGCGACGGTTTTGTCACCGACAACGGCAACGTGATTCTCGACGTGCACAATTTGACAATACTTGACGCCGTTGCGCTGGAACAAACGCTCAATAACATCACCGGCGTCGTGACCAATGGGCTATTTGCTCGACGCCCGGCGGATGTCATGTTACTGGGCACGCCCACCGGCGTGAAAACGCTGACCTGACCGCAGCAGCGTCAATACTTGGCTTGTCCAGTATCCCAAAGACGGAATATTTAGGCATTCGGGGATCGAAAAAATGCTACGACCTTACCTGTTACTCATCGCGTTAATTCCATACTTGAACGGCTGCGCAATGCCTATCCGCGTCAAGGCGGATGAAAGCATCGACCAGCAAGCAGTGCGGCAAATATTCGGCGCTTACAAATATGCGCTGCTCAACGACCTCGGCGCCGAAGCCGCTGATCTGATCAGCGAAAAAACGCTGCGCCACTACGATCAGCTCCGCCAACTCGCGCTCGCCGGCGAAGCGAATGAGCTGAAAGAATTACCCAGCTTCAACCGGCTGGTCGTGCTGGCAATTCGCCACAATGTCGCAGCGGTGACGCTGCGCAAGATGCAAGGTAAAGACATTTTTGCCTACGGCGTAAAAAACCAGTGGGTCGCTAAAGATTCGGTGGCGCCGTACGAGCTGGGCAACATCAACATCTACGGCAATTACGCCGGGGGCGACATTTCGATTAACGGCAGCTCGGCTAATTCACAACTTGAATTTCGCAAAGAAAACGGCGTGTGGCGCCTCAACCTAATGCCCTTGTTGGAGCGTGTCAGCCGTGATCGTTCAGCGCAATTAAACAGCTATCAAGATGAGAACAAAGCGATACTCAGCATCATCGAACAGATGTCGGGGCGTAAAGTCGATCCTGGTATTTGGACGCCGCCGGGTCGGGAATAATTTATTCCGCCGGCTTACTTACCAGTGCCGTGATTTGCATTTCGATCTGTTCGACGGGCATTTCTGCGCCCAAACGTTCGTTCGCTAGGCGGTACAACTCCAGGGTTTTTTCCAACAAGCACGGTAGATGCACCAGCATGGCCTGTGCGTTGCCGTGTTGAATCATGGTGAGCGCATCGTCGAGCTTTGGACATACCACTTCCTCGCTGGGCAGGTCGTCAACCGATTCACCGCTGTCGGTGGCGCATAAGCGATTGCGGCCACGCCGCTTGGCGATATACAAGCGCGCATCGGCGCGCGCCAGCAGTTGATCGATATCCAACGGCAGGTTTTTGTCCTGTGCGACCACCCCAATGCTTACCGTCACCGCCACACGCGTGTCTTTGTATGTCACCTCAGCGCTCTCCACCGCCTTGCGCAAGCGCTCTGCCAGCACCACCGCTGCCAAGCGATTTGAATACGGCGCAGCGATTGCGAATTCTTCGCCGCCGATGCGCGCCAAAATGTCATTGGTACGAATATTGTTGGCAAGAATCTGCGCGACTTCCAGCAGCACGTAGTCGCCGCATTGGTGGCCATAGGTGTCGTTGATGGTTTTGAAATGGTCAATATCAATCATCAACACGCTGAAGGGCTGCTCATGCCGGCGCATCAGCTCCAAGGCTTCGCTCGCGCGCACGAAAAAGGCGCGGCGGTTGGTCAGCTTGGTCAGCGCGTCGGTGTTCGCCTGCGCGTTGAGTACTTTACGACTCTCCTCCAGTTCGTGAATCAGCAACGCGAGCTTGTGATGCGCACGCACGCGCGCGCGAATCTCAATTTTATCGGCGTTTTTGGAAATAAAATCGTTGGCACCCAACTGGAATGCGCGTGATTTTGCCTTAGTGTCTTCGGCACCTGTAACGACAATCACCGGCATACTGGCGATGCGCGAAATTTCTGAAGAGCGAATCCGTTCCAGTAACTCGTAGCCGTTCAGGCGCGGCATGTCCAGATCGGTAATGACCAACTCGATTTCTTCTTTTTCTTGCAGCAACTTCCAGGCGTCTTCGCCGTTGCTCGCTTCGGTGACGAGCGACTGTTCCGGCATCGCGCGCACCAGCGCCACGCGGATGGTGGCAGAATCGTCCGCCACCAACACCTTGGGCGGCTGATCAGTTCCGCCGCTAACCAGTGCCGGCGGCTCGTGATGTGCGGTCGTGGTTTTGTCGTTGTCCATCAATACATCCGCATAAAGCGCATGAGCATATATCGGCGCTGCGCGCCCAACATTGAAACTGCAAAAGGTGGTTCGGCATGTTGCTTACCGCCGCGCGGCTATTCGTAGCGCAGCGCTTCAATCGGCCGCAGCCGCGAGGCTTTGCGCGCGGGATGCAGCCCGAAAAACACCCCCACCAACAAGGCTGAGCCGAACGCCAACATCACCGACCAAAGCGTCACGCTCACCTGAAATTCGGAAAAATTGGCCAGCGCAGCAGCGCCGCCCATCCCGGCGAGAATACCGATCACGCCACCGACTCCCGATAAAATCAGCGCCTCCAACAGAAACTGCCACAGAATGTCTTTACGCCGTGCGCCCAATGCCATGCGGATGCCGATCTCACGCGTGCGCTCGGTAACCGACACCAGCATGATATTCATAATGCCGATACCACCCACCAGCAACGACACTGACGCAATGCTGCCCAGCAACCAGGAAAATACTTGCGCACTGGTCTCGGCGGTTTGCGCCAACTCGGCACGATTGAAAATGCGGAAATCATCTTCCTGATCGTCGCGCAGCCGGTGCCGCTGGCGCAGCAGTTTTTTGATTTCCGGCACCGCGCTGAAGGCCGCCGTACGTCCGGCGGTTTGCACCTCAATGCCATGAATATAGTTAATACCTAGCAGATTGCGCTGCACGCTCGTCAACGGCGCGTAGATGACGTCGTCCTGATCCGATCCGTACGCCGATGCGCCCTTCGCGATCAACACGCCGACCACCCGGCAGGCCAGACTTTTAAACAAGATACTTTCGCCAACCGCAGGCGTGAGGCCGAACAATTCCTTCACCACGGTCTGGCCGATCACACACACCGGCGCAGCCACCGCGAGCTCGCGCGCGCTAAACAGCTCGCCCTCGGCAAGCGGCCAGTTGCGCACCGAAAAAAATTCCGGTGTCACGCCCTCCACTGACGTGCCCCAATTGGTGCCGCGAAAGCGTGCCTGCACCGAGCTGCGCGCGCTGGGCGCAACCGCGACGACCCCGGCTAACTCGCGCACGGCGTCGGCATCCGCGAGCACGAGCGTGGTGCCAATGCCGGTACGCACGCCGCCATGCGTCATGGTGCCGGAACGGACGGTCAGATTATTCGTACCCATGCTGTCGAGTTGGCTGGCGATGCGTTTTTGCGCGCCCGCGCCAATCGCGACCATGGTGATCACCGCCGCGACCCCGATGATGACGCCCAGCGCGGTGAGCAAAGCGCGCATCTTGTTGCGCCACAACGCGCGAACCGCAAGTTGGAGGGCGGCGAATGCGTTCATTTCAACTCTCCAACTTTCCGTCGCGCAGCACCAGCTTGCGCTGCGCGCGTGCGGCGATGTCGGGTTCATGGGTAATCATCAACACGGTCACACCATCCTTTTGATTCAGCTCGGTCAGCAAATTCAAAATTTCCACACTGGTGGCGGAATCCAGATTACCGGTCGGCTCATCGGCCAGCAACAACGCGGGGCGATTGACCAACGCGCGCGCCAGCGCCACACGCTGTTGCTGGCCACCGGAAAGCTGATTCGGCGTGTGGCCGAGACGCTCACCCAAACCGACGCGGCCCAACAATTCACGGGCGCGGGCGCGCCGTTGCGTTTTGCCCACACCGGCGTAAATCAGCGGCACCTCGACATTTTCCACAGCGCTGGTGCGCGCCAGCAAATTGAAGCCTTGAAATACGAAGCCCAAGGCGCGATTGCGTAAACTTGCCAGCTCATCCACATTCATGCGCGTGACGTCGTCACCGTTCAGTCGATAGCCCCCGGAGTCCGGCACATCGAGGCAGCCGATGATATTCATCAGCGTCGACTTGCCGGAGCCGGAAGGCCCCATGATAGCGACAAATTCGCCGGGCATGACATTTAAATCGATGCCCCGCAGCGCATGCACGCGCACGCCGTCGAGCGCGTAGTATTTATGCACGCTCTCCATGTGAATGATCGGTTCAGCCATTAGAGCAATCTCATCCCCGGCGGACGCGGCCCGCCCGGGCCACCCTTCCCACTGGCCGACTCGGGCACTGCGATGCTCAAATTTTCTTCCAGCGTGGCAGCGCTGACCTCGGTTTCTTTCTCACCCACCAAACCGGTTTGCACGCGCACCGACTCCAGACCGGTAGGCCTGACGGCCCACAACAGCGCTTCACCGCGCTTGAGCTCCGCACGCAATTTCTTGATTTCCTCCGGCGATAACTCCGGCACAAAACGCAGCGCCGCGTTCGGCACTTTGAGAATGTTCTCGCGCTTGTCCACGTCGATGGTTACGGTCGCGGTCATGCCCGGCTTGAGCATCAGATCTTTGTTGTCAACAACCAGCACGCAATTGTACTTCACCACCCCGGATTCGATCTTCGGCTTCAAGCGCACCTGCGCCACTTGGCCGCTGAACGCACGGCTGGGATAGGCGAATACGCTGAATTTGACCGGCTGGCCTTCGCGTACCACGCCGATGAAGGCTTCGTCGACTTCAGTTTCGATCTGCATGCGGGTCAAGTCTTGAGCAATCGAAAACAAGGTTGGCGCCTGCAGGCTGGCCGCAACGGTTTGGCCCACATCCACATCGCGCGATACCACCACGCCGTCGATGGGCGCGTAAATCGTGGTGTGCGCAAAGTTCACCTGCGCCTGATCCAGCAACGCCTGTGCCTGCGCCACGGCGGCTTCGCGTACGCGCTGTTCCACGGTCGCGGACTCGTGCGCAAAACGCGCCACGTCCAGCTCGCTGTCGGACACTAGGCTCTTGCCGCGCAACTCCGTCACCCGCTCAAGCTGGCGCTGCGCATCGCGTACCGCCACCGCCGCCTTGTCGCGCAGGGCTTCGGCGCTGCGCAGACTGGCCTGCGCTTGCGCGACCTGGGTTTGAAACAGCGACGCTTCGATCTGCGCGATCACCTGGCCTTTTTTCACGCGGCTGTTGAAGTCAGCGTTCAAGCGCTGAATCACGCCCGACACCTGACTGCCCACCAGCACCGACACCACTGGATTGAGCGTGCCGGTGGCCGACACCGTGACGGTCAGATCGCCGCGCTGCACTTTGCTGGTCGAGAATTTCGCCGCTGCGGGCGTTGCGCTTTTTTGCATGTACCACGCCCCTCCGGCGGCAAGCGCGACGACACAAACCAGGAGAGTTATTTTACCGCGATGGGTTTTGAACACATTCGTCATGAGGAGTCTTTTCGAAAAATGGCAGCCGTAAGTTAATTACATTGCGCAGTGAATTGAAAGCGACCATTCGCAGCTTCGCTTATGCTGTTATGCATTAGAATCACCGACGTCTTCACTTGCCCGGATTCACTACGCTATGCGCGGTTATGTTCGCTACACCCAGGCTCCCCACCCCGACCGGACCGACCTGAAAAATCTGCGCGCCGTTTACCCGTTCCTGCGCGAATATCTGGGGCGCGTGCTGCTGGCACTGGCCTGCTTGATCCTCGCGAAGGTCGCCAACGTCGGCGTGCCGGTGATGTTGAAAGGCATCGTCGATCAACTCGATGCCAGTAAACACACCAGCATCGCGCTGCCGGTGGTATTGCTGCTCGCTTACGGTGCACTGCGCCTGTCCAGCGGTTTGTTCAACGAACTGCGCGATGCACTGTTCGCGCGCGTCCGCTACCGCGCAATGCGCCGTTTGGCTACGCGCCTGTTGGACCATCTGTATGCACTTTCGTTGCGCTTTCATCTGGAACGTCGCACCGGCGCGATCTCGCGCGACCTCGAACGCGGCACGCAAAGCGTCAGCGCGCTGCTGAATTATCTGACCTTCAGCATCGCACCCACTCTGGTGGAATTTGCGCTGGTCGCCGCCATTCTGTTCGGCGGCTACCACGCCAAATTCGCATTGATAACCTTCGGCACCGTGGTGGCGTACATCACGTTCACCATTTGGGTGGCGCAGTGGCGCATTCACTATCGCCACAGCATGAACGCGCTCGATTCGGAAGCGAACAATCAAGCCGTCGACGGGCTGATCAATTTCGAAACCGTGAAATATTTCGGCAACGCGCGCTATGAAGTACAACGCTACGACGACACTCTCGGCCAGTGGGAAGACATGGCGGTGAAAAGCCAGACGTCGATGTCGGCACTGAATTTCGGTCAAGGCGCGATCATCGCGCTGGGCGTCACCGGCGTGATGTTTAATGCCGCAAGCGGCGTCGCCGACGGCAGCCTGACGTTGGGCGACTTGGTGCTGGTCAACGCCCTGATGCTGCAATTATTTCTGCCGTTGGGATTTCTGGGCGTGGTGTTTCGCCAAACGGTGCACGCGCTCGCCGACATGGACATGATGTTTCGCCTGCTGGAACACGCCAGCGACATCCAGGACGTCCCTGCCGCCGCACCGCTCACCGTGAGCGCGGGCCGGGTTGAATTCCGCGCTGTGGATTTCCGCTACCACGACGAACGCCCGATTTTGCATAACGTCAGCTTCAGCATTGCACCCGGCAAAAAAGTCGCGGTGGTCGGGCCGTCGGGCGCCGGCAAATCCACGTTAGTGCGTTTACTGTTCCGATTTTACGAACCCAGCACTGGGACGATTTTGATCGACGGGCAAGACACGCGCGGCGTCACGCAAGACTCGGTGCGCGCCGCCATCGGCATCGTTCCGCAAGACACCGTGCTGTTCAACAACAGCATTCTGTTCAACATCGCCTACGCCAAACCGGGCGCGACGCGTGACGAAGTGGAGCACGCCGCGCGCATGGCGCACATCCATGACTTTATCGCCGCGCTGCCCGACGGCTACGACACCGTGGTCGGCGAACGCGGTTTGAAGCTTTCCGGCGGCGAAAAACAACGCGTCGCCATCGCACGCGTGGTGCTGAAAAACCCTAAAATTCTAGTGTTCGATGAAGCCACTTCCGCGCTAGACACCCAATCCGAACGCGCCATCCTCGCCGCGCTGCAAAATGTCGCAACCCACCACACCACGCTGGTCATCGCGCATCGCCTGTCGACAGTGGTCGACGCCGACGAAATCCTGGTGTTTGAAAACGGACGCATCATCGAACGCGGCGCACACGACGAATTGCTGCGCCTGCAAGGACGCTATGCGCACATGTGGGCGTTGCAACAGAAGCAGCGCGCTGCCGCAACCGAAGTCACTGCTTGAATTCCACCGGCCACAAGCGTTGTGCGGCGCGCGGGAAGTCGTTCCACAACGCGGCGTAGGTTCTCCCCACCAGCGGGTGATGCTCGTCTGGTGCAATCTCGGCCAGCGGGCACAGCACAAACGCATTGTCGAGAATTTCCGCGCGCGGCAGTTTAATGTCACGCTCCTGCACCACCAATGCATCGTACAGCAACAGATCCAGATCGAGACTGCGGTCGGCGAAACGCTCGCCGGCGCGCACACGGCCGTGCTGCGTTTCGATCTGTGCCAGACAGCGCGCCACCTCATGCACGGATTGTGCGGTGTCGCAGGCGACCACTGCGTTAAAAAAATTGTTGCCCTGAAAACCCACCGGCTCGCTTTCGTATACCGATGAGCAGCGTAGATTCGCAAATTGCGCGCGCAATACGCCGAGTGCCGCACGAATATTTTTTTCGCGTTCGATGTTGCTGCCAATACTGATGTAAATGCGCGCCATCAGCTCGGGCGCACGCCGCGCTCGATCAACACGCCGACATCGCGCGAGCCGCGCAGCGCGCCCGGTTTATGCACTTTCAGGCGCAGCCAGGGAATGGAAAATTCGTGCATGATGAGCTCGGCCACGCGCTCGGCCAACGTTTCCACCAATTGAAATTGACTCGCGGCGACAAACGCCTGCACACGCTTGGCCACCGCCTTGTAGTTCACGGTATCGACAATATCGTCGCTGCTGGCGGCACGGCGAATGTCCGCCGCCAGTTCCAGATCGAAGCTGATGGTTTGGGTGATGCGCCGTTCCCAGTCGTAAATGCCGATCACCGTGTCGATGCGCAGTTCGCTGATGAAAATAATATCCATGCTGTTCTCCAACTCCGATGAGCGCGCCTATAATGCCACGCCTTTCACTCACGGGCCGAGATTGCATGCTTGTTTCTATAGTGTTCATTTTGCTTTCCTACCTGCTGGGCTCGCTGTCGGCGGCCATCATCGTCTGCAAGCTGATGGGCTTGCCCGATCCGCGCGCGCAGGGTTCGGGCAATCCCGGTGCCACCAATGTGCTGCGCATCGGCGGCAAAAAAGCGGCGGCAATCACCTTGCTTGGCGACCTGCTCAAGGGCTTGCTGCCGGTCGCGCTTGCGCAAGTTTTTAGCGCCGCCCCCTGGACGCTCGCCGCCATCGCTTTCGCCGCGATCCTCGGACATTTATTGCCGGTGTTTTTCAAGTTTCAAGGCGGCAAAGGCGTCGCCACCAGCTTTGGCGTACTGTTAGGTCTGTGCTGGCCGGCCGCGCTGGCCGTACTCGCTGTGTGGCTGGCGATGGCCGCTGTGTTTCGCATCTCGTCGCTGTCAGCGCTGGTCGCGGCGCTGGTTGCGCCGTTTGCGATATTGTGGCTCAGCCCACACATCGAATTCTTCTGGCTCACCATTCTGATCTCACTAGTCTTGCTCTGGCGCCATCGCAGCAATCTGCAAAATCTGTTCGCCGGCAAAGAAGGTAAAATCGGCGAGCCTTGAACACTTAAAGCAGATCGCAGCGGAGTTCGTAGCGTGAGCAGGATTGTGATTTACGCAGGCCCGGCGGAACGGTCGAGGTGCGTGTGGATCATGAAACTGTGTCGCTTAACCAAGGCCACGCGGCCGAACTGGATATTGTTAACTTAAGATAGTTAACATTCCATTCCACTTGGCCATCAGCATAACAACGGAATAGCGGAGCATCTCCTGGGATTTGCTGTAGCACTTTGACTTGCGGCGTAGCTTGGCGAGGAAGTAGCGAAAGAGACTGTTGTAACCCTCGACGGTGAACGTTTCAGCCTTCGACTGCGTGTGTTTTTCGGGTGGCACGAACTGAACTTCTCATACGGCTTCCAGTAGTCCGTCATGAGCGCCCCGATGTCCTGGTCGTCTATTTTTTCCCAGAGGGTTCTTCCGGTCGCCGTGTCGCGTGA
>JANLTU010000250.1:0-2153 GCA_031363085.1 Gammaproteobacteria bacterium | reverse complement strand
GCCGTCCGGGCAACCCAGTAACGTAGCCAATTGCACCGGATCAAAAAACGACACCCAGCCCATGCCGAGATTTTCGGCGCGCGCTGCCAGCCAAAGATTTTGAATCGCGCAGGCGGTGGAGCACAGCGCCATTTCTTGCGGTAAAGTGCGGCGGCCGAACAGCGTGCCGTCGTCCGGCGCCTGCACTACCGCGAACAATTCGGCGCAGTTGCGCAGCCCCTCGATTTTGACTTTTAAAAACTCCGCCGCGCGCGCGCCCATTGCCAACGCGGTGTTATGGCGCTCGGTCTCGACTAATGCAGCGATCTGCGCGCGCAGCGTTGCATCGCTGATGCGAATGAAACGCCAGGGTTGCATCAAGCCCACCGACGGCGCGCTGTGCGCCGCCTGTAACAGGCGTTGCAACACCGCTGCGTCGACGTGCGTGTCCGGCAAAAAATGCCGCATGTCGCGCCGCGCACGCATGATGCTATACAGCGTCTCGCGTTCGTCGGGTGAGAACGGGGGGGAGCTAGGCGGCACAGCCCGGTCCCCGGTGATAAATCAAATCTTCCACCGGTTTGCCACCGACCAGATGTTCCTTGATGATGCGATCGAGATTGGCGTCGGTGACGTTGTAGTACCACACGCCATCCGGTTGTATGCAGAGGATGGGGCCCGAGGTGCAGGTGGCGAAACATTGCGTGCGCGTGCGCTTGACGCGCTGTGTGCCTTGGTCGAGTCCCGCTGCCTTGAATTTCTCGCCGAGGCTGTCGAACAAGCGCTGCGATGCGCCGTCTTCGGTGCAGCGTGGGCCGACGCAGACCAGCATGTGGCGCAGGTAGTCCTGCATTTTGGGTTTGGGTAAATCATTCATGTGTTGCAACCTCACTGCTGGTATTTATCGCATAGGCGGTGGCCGCCTGTTGGTAGTGTTGTAATCCGGCAGCATCGAAGACGCCGGCTTGTTTTTCCAAAAACAGATTGAATACCGCAGCGCCGTCCTGATCGACAAAGTAGACGCCGTGCCGGGTCTCGTCACGGCTGACGAACCACGCGTGCGTGACCGCCGCCCAATGGATGTGCAGATGAAAGTGCGCGTTCATGACATTTAACCATTCGCCGCGCACTTCAAAGTCGGCGCCGCGCAGCGACAGCTCGCTGACCGAGCCGCTGGCTGCGCGCAGACTCGCCCGCAGCGGTCCCCACTCCGCGCTGGCGCGCATGACTTTATTCAAGTGTTGCGGAGCGATGGCCACCGCGCGGAACGCACCGGCTTGATCGACAGGAGTCGCTTCGGCCAGCGCCGCCACGATCTGACCCAGCGGCGCGCCGAAGTGTTGCGCGATAGCCGTCAAGGACTGCTGCTGGTTTGCAGGGTCGCGCAGATACTTGCGCACGCAGGCTTTCCAGCCGCTTAAGCCCATAGTCAACGAGCGGCCGGCTTTTTCGCCTGCATGAGTTTCACCCGTCAGCGCGTCGTATTTATTCGCGTAACCGCGCGGCGTGACCATCAAGTTGTCGCGCATGAAGGTGCTGCTGTTGCCGACCAGCACCGTGGTCAACATGCCAATGTCGCAGTCGGCCATGTGATCGAGCGTGACCATCTGGATTTTCTGCGCATCGCGATAGGCCGATTTTACAATCGCCACCGGCGTGCCGGGTGCACGATGATTCAGCAACAGGCGCTGAGCCTCGACAATTTGCTGCGTGCGTCGTCCGCTCTTCGGGTTATACAAGGCCACCACGAAATCGCCGCGCGCGGCGGATTCCAAACGGCGCGCGATCACCGGCCACGGCGTCAACAAATCCGACAGCGAGATCGAACAGAAGTCATGCGTCAGCGGCGCACCGACCAAGGCGGCACAGGCCGACAAGGCGGTGGCACCCGGCACCACTTCGACCTGGATGCCGCTGGCCGGCGTCCAGCCCGCTTGCAGCAGCACTTCGAAGGTCGGTCCGGCCATGCCGTACACGCCGATGTCGCCCGACGAAATCAAGGCGACCACCTTGCCCAGTTGCGCCTGCTCGTAGGCTTCGGTGCAGCGGTCGAGTTCTTCGGTCATGCCTTTGCGGATGACCTCTTTGCCCGCCAATAAGTCCTGTACCAGCTTGATGTAAGTCGTATAGCCGATGACCACGTCGGCCTCGGCGATGGCGCTGCGCGCGCGAAA
>JANLTU010000047.1:0-27694 GCA_031363085.1 Gammaproteobacteria bacterium | reverse complement strand
CCGCTGAAAGGGCGTCTGCTCTTCGTGCAATTTTTGTTTGATCTGGAGCGAAAACGCAGCGCCGTTGTCGGCGTTAATCTCGGTAAACCAGCGGTCATCCAAAGCCATCGTTACTGCCCTCTTGTTGCGAAGGCGGCTAGTATCCTAAAAACGGCAGTCGACCGCTATGAGTAGCTTGAAGTAGCACCTCAACATAACTTTGCGACACATTGGCCTTCCCGTATCATGCGTCCACGGATGTTCAACCTTTACACAGGGAGCTAATCTCATGCGTGTCCTCACCCTTGATAAACCGATACTGGTTGGATTCACCCTGCTGCTCGCTGCTTGCGCGAATGGCGTGGAAAACGTGAGCAACTCGGTAGATGACATCGGTGATGGACCCTCGGTGGCATCCCTGGAACTCTTTGTTGGGAATCTGACGGGTGGCCGGGGCACTGTCGATGGCGCTGGACCTGCCGCGCACTTTGTCGCTCCGAACGGGGTTGCCGCCGACAGCGCTGGTAATGTCTATATTGCCGATACCGGAAATCACACGATTCGCAAAATCACGCCGACAGGAATCGTTACTACCTTCGCTGGAACTGCGGGCATAAGCGGCAGTTCCAACGGCACCGGAGCGGCCGCTCGCTTTAACACGCCATTCGGTCTTGCGACCGACAGCATGGCTAATGTCTATGTGGCGGATCGCTACAACCACACCATCCGTAAAATCACACCAGATGGAGTCGTTACTACCTTGGCTGGAACAGCCGGCGCTCTAGGCAGCACCGACGGCTCCGGAACGGTGGCTCGCTTTAACTATCCGAATGGTATCGCCACTGACAGCACCGGCAATGTCTACGTTGCGGATACGGAAAATCACACCATCCGCCTAATTACTCCTGCCGGGGACGTCTCCACGTTGGCCGGAACGGTGGGTGTACCCGGCAGCACAGACGACTTCGGCACGGCAGCCCGCTTTAATTTTCCGAACAGCGTCGCCACCGACAGTGCGGGCAACGTCTATGTGGCGGACAAGAGCAACTTTACCGTGCGCAAAATTGTACGCAGCGGAGGTGTCACCACCTTGGCCGGAACAGCGGGCATTCGCGGCAACACCGACAGCACCGGACCAGCGGCAAGTTTTAGCGCGCCGTTCGGTGTTGCCACCGACAAAGCGGGCAATGTCTATGTGGCGGATATCGACAACCAAACCATCCGTAAGATTACGCCAACAGGAACCGTCACTACGTTGGCCGGAATGGTGGGCGCGCACGGCAGCGCCGACGGCACTAGAACGGCAGCACGTTTTTTTAATCCGTACGGCGTTGCCACCGACGCCGCAGACAATGTCTATGTGCCTGATCATGACAATCATACGATTCGTAAAATTACGCCCACCGGAACCGTGACCACATTGGCCGGAACAGCAGCTACGAGCGGAGTTGAGGACGGCATCGGAACCGCAGCGCGTTTTGATAGTCCGGAAGGTATCGCCACCGACGGCGCCGGCAATGTCTACGTAGGCGACGCACACAATCACACGATCCGCAAAGTCACATCGGCCGGGGTAGTCATCACGTTGGCTGGTACGGCAGGTGCAGCGGGCAGTGCCGACGGCGCGGGTACGGTGGCAAGCTTTGCCTTACCATATGGTGTCGCGACCGACAACACCGGCAACGTTTATGTGGCGGATTACGGCAATCACACCATCCGCAAAATCAGCTCGGATGGGATTGTGACGACGTTCGCTGGAACAGCCGGCAAGCCCGGCAGTATCGATGCCACGGGAACTGACGCGCGCTTTAATTTCCCGTACAGTCTCGCAACCGACAACATCGGCAATATCTATGTCGCAGATCGCTACAATCACACTATCCGCAGGATCACCTCGGCCGGATCGGTCTACACGTTTGCCGGAATGACGGGCAAACCCGGCGCTGGCGATGGCATCGGGACGGCTGCAAGCTTTACATTTCCGGACGGTATCGCTACCGATAGCATGGGCAATGTCTACGTGGCCGATAGAACCAATAACATCATCCGAAAGATAACCCCATCCGGGGTTGTCACCACGTTTGCTGGAACAGCGGGTAATCGCGGCAATGCAGACGGCATCGGGGCGGCGGCAAGCTTTCTTGGACCGATCAGCGTCGCTACTGACAGCGCCGATAATATCTACGTGGCCGAGATTAGAAACCATACTGTCCGCAAGATCACGCCGGCGGGTGTAGTTTCAACTGTGGTAGGTGTTGCCAGCCAGGCAACCTTTACTCCTGGCGCGTTGCCTGGACGCTTGGCATTCCCGTTAGGCGTGGCCGTGAGCGGCAGCTCGCTCTACATTACACTTGGCAACGGAATCGCAGTTGTACGAAATCGGCCATAGGCCCTGTAGCTTGCGCTGGTAACGACATTGGGTATGCCGTCCAGCGCGCCACCGTCGGGATAGGTCAAGACGTGCTCCATCACGTCATAGGCTGCGGTCACGAAATATGACGATGCGTTCGCGCAAGTGTTGCCGCCGTTGTCAGCAGTTGAGCCGCCAGTTGCTTGATGGTATTCGGAAAACTGATCCATTAAATGCACTACGCCTATTACGAAAAAGGATTGTTAGTCTGCGTAGCCGTCTCGTTCTACGGTCTGTGGTTGATCTCGTTGAGCGGGCGTCGCAAAGTGGTGAGCTGGTTACGCGCGTTTATTCCGTTCTGCGAGGTGCGGATAGTGCAAGCAGTCATAGGACTGCTGATGCAATTCCCCTTGCCCGGCTATCTCTACATAAGCTTTTACACCGGGATGTTGGGATGACACTGCCCTTTTTGTAGTCGCCGTCGCTTGATTCCCCGGCACTGCATAAACGGGATGACGTCCGCACCCTGAATCTGATACGGTGCGTTGGGGATCTCGCTAATACACACTTCACAGGGTTCAGGGTTGTGGGAACGACATGTTAGCCGCTGCCGTTCTCACTTCAGTTCTTTCCTGTGCAAGGACATGAAAAAATAAGCAACAAGGACCATCACCATGAAAAAAACCATCCTTACTTTAGCCCTGAGTTTGGCGTCGCCTGCGTTATGGGCCGATGCCACCGAGACCACGCCGCCTTCCGCGCCGCTTTCGGCGGTGGGTCTGAGCCTGGGCTGGGTCGAGGCAAATGGTTTTTCCTATCGGCGCTATTTCGGCGCGCACTATCTTCAGGGTACGTTTGCCGCTGCCATCGACAAAGACAATAAAAACGAATACGCCGATTTATCATTCTCCTACGCACACTATCTCAACATCTTTGAGATGAAAGATCTGTTTGTTCCCATCGGCTTGAAAGTTGTGACGGGGGCCGAGATCGAACGTAACACCGACCGCAACGCAGCGTGGATTAATTCCAGTGCGGATGCGTCGCCCGATGCGTTGCATCTCGGCTTTGGCATCGGTGGGGATTTTGGCAATCCGTTACGCAGCGGTTTTGTGGTCAGCATGAATGCCGTGTATACGGCTACGTTTCGCAGCTTGAAACGGCTGGAGTTTGTGCGTCTGGGGCTCTTGCCTTCGGTCAGCGTGCATTATAATTATTAAACGTGGGCGGGAGAAAGCGATGATCCGAAGCCTGCTTAATCTCAAGCGAGTTTGCTGCGTTCTGGTGCCATTGCTGTTGGGTGGCTGCGCGACCATGTTCGACGCAGGCCAACAACACGTGGCTTTGCGCAGCGCCACCGGACAACCTGTGGAAGTACGGGTACATGCTCCGCACAGTGGTGAATACCGCGCCACCTTACCGACCGTGGTCAATACCAAAGCCTCCTCGTTTAATCAATTTACGGTCGTCGTCGACGACCCGTGTTTCGAGCCGCTGTGGTATGTGGTCGACAAAAGCGCCCAACCCATTTATTTTCTGAATATTCTGAATTTACACGGCTTCTACATCGATTATTTTTCGGGGTCGATGTGGCAATACAATGATCAGGTTGTGATACCGGCCAAGCCGCGCAGTTCCAATGCTGAGGGTTGCAGCACGCGCCCCTTACCTGTGCCGGTGGCGAGCGCGGCAGAACCCACGCCCGCGATCACTGCGACACCCAAAACCCGACGGGATGAAATTGGCTTTGGCACGGCGCCCGTGCGGATACACACGAACGATGCAACCAGGGGTTTTTACCTTTATTACAATTTTCAACCCACGGACGGGTACCGTTTTCAATTTCGCTTGATGTCCAATTCAAGCTCGGATTCAGGTAACAAATATTGGCTCGACTATAATCAGTCTGTTTACAGCATGGCCATTCACGTCACGCCGTTTCCAAACCAAGGGGTGTATTTGGGTGCGGGCGTGGCCGCCGCAGCCGTGCGCGTCACCTACAATAGTTACGGCACTGCCCAAGGTTCAAACTACGTCGAGCTGGACGGCACATCCACGCCGATCTTTTTCGAGCTGGGCTGGAAAACCGCTGGGCGGATCAACATTCATCTGTTCACCAATGTCTCGTTACAAACACTGCGCTTGAGTCCGCCACCCAGCAACGTAAATGAAGAAAAACTTGCGCGCATTTCCAATCGCGAGGCCCGCGACCAAGCGGTGCGGCTGTTCAAACACGGCTCCCAATACAGCGCAGTCGGTCTGGGTCTGGGTTGGCAATTTTAGCTTGGCGCCGGTCCAGTCTAATTTCGTCGGCACGCGCATGCCGACGCCGCGCATGATTTTTTCACTCCACCGCTTGATTCCCCGGCAGCGCACTTTAAACTCCCCGCATGACAAAATGGACCATTCAAAACGCACGCGACACCTACAACACCGCTCACTGGGGTAACGGTTATTTCGACGTCAACGCCGCCGGACATTTAAGCGCGCGCCCCAACCGCGACCCGCAGCATCCAGGTGTCGACTTATTTCAACTGGCCGGCGAAATCAAAGAAACCGGCCTGTCGCTGCCGGTGCTGGTGCGCTTCACCGACATCCTGCATGACCGCGTCGACACCTTGTGCGGCGCCTTCGCCGACGCGATGCGCGACCACGACTACCACGGCAACTACACCGCCGTGTATCCGATCAAAGTGAATCAGCAACAACGCGTGGTGCAAGAAATTCTGTCCCACGGCGGTAGCCGTGTCGGGCTAGAAGCCGGCAGCAAACCGGAGTTGATGGCGGTGCTGGCGCTGTCCAACATGCAGGGCGGCGTGGTGGTGTGCAACGGCTACAAAGACCGCGAATACATTCGCCTCGCGCTGATCGGCACCCAGCTCGGTCACCGCGTGTACATCGTGGTCGAAAAACTTTCCGAACTCGAACTGGTCATCGACGAAGCGCGCGATTTGCAAATTCAGCCGCTGATCGGCGTGCGCGTGCGGCTGGCATCCATTGGCGTGGGTAAATGGCAAAACACCGGTGGCGAGAAATCCAAATTCGGTTTGAACTCCACGCAAGTCTTGCAGGTAATTGAACGCCTGCGCACCGCTAACCTGCTCGACAGTTTGCAACTGATTCATTTTCACCTGGGCTCGCAATTGCCCAACATTCGCGACATTCAACGCAGCATGCGCGAGTGCGCGCGCTACTACGCCGAGCTGCATCGCTTAGGTGTCAACATCCGCACCATGGACGTGGGCGGTGGCTTAGGTGTGGACTACGAAGGCACGCGTTCGCGCAATTACTGCTCGATGAATTACAGCGTGCGCGAATACGCCAACAACGTGGTGCATGCGTTGCGCGAAATTTGCACCGAGCGCGGCTTGCCGCATCCCGACATTATCACCGAGTCCGGCCGCGCCATGACCGCGCACCACGCGATGCTGATCACCAATGTCATCGACATCGAGCGTCTGGATGAAAGCGTGCCGTCGCTGGCCGCGCGCGACGACGACCCGTTGATCGTGCGCGATCTGTGGCAGGGTTACGCGGCACTCACCGACAACGCGCGCCGCTCGCCGATTGAGGCGTATCACGACGCGGCCCATTGGCTGGCGGAAGCGCAGTCGATGTACACGCACGGCGTGCTCACGCTGGAGCAACGCGCGCATGCCGAGCAACTGTATTTCGCCACCGCCTGGAAAGTGCGCACCCTGCTGCAACCGGCAGCACGCGCGCACCGCGAGCTGCTCGACGAGCTCAACGAAAAACTCGCTGACAAATACTTTTTGAATCTGTCGATTTTCCAGTCGCTGCCCGACGTGTGGGCCATCGGCCAGATTTTCCCGATCATTCCGCTGCACCGTCTCGACGAGCAACCGCAACGGCGTGGCATCTTGCAAGACATCACCTGCGACTCCGACGGCCGCATCGACCAGTACGTCGACGGCGAAGGCTTGGAATCCAGCCTGCCGTTGCACGACTGGCGCCCGAACGAACCCTACCTGCTGGGCATTTTCATGGTCGGCGCCTATCAGGAAATCCTCGGCGACATGCATAACCTGTTCGGTGACACCGACTCGATTAATGTCGAGCTTGCGCCCGACGGCTCCCACAAACTCACCCAGCCGCAACGCGGCGACACCGTCGACTCGGTGCTGCGCTACGTGCAATTCAACCCCTCCGACCTGCTGCGCGCCTACCGCGAAAAAATCCAGCGCGCCAACCTCACGCCCAAACAGCGCGAGAGTTTTTTAAACGAACTGAATGCGGGGTTGACGGGTTACACCTACCTGGAGGAATAAGTACACGGCGGATGAATTTAGCGTTATGAGATTAGCCTGCCTATCGCATCGCGTATTGGCACCTGCTGCCATCGCCAAGTGTTCACAACGTTCGCGTTAAACGGCGTTTTTTGCCGCGCCCGTTTGAGGGCATTGTTAAGGGTTTGCTGAATTGAGATGCATAAATATCAACAAGCTTGCGAATCATTAATTGATACGACGTGTGATTTTTTTTCGCTTCATTCTTGAAAAAATTGACACTCGCTCGACTGAGCGACATGGTTACTTTGACGTTTTCTTCTTTGAACACTAACTCTTCTGGCGGCGGAAGAAAGTCTTCGACTACGCGCAATTTACCCATGGGTTCGTCAGAATATTTAAGCTTGCTTTTCATAGATTTTCTTACCTCTTCGCCAATAGCCTGCGCCGATGAGCCGGATGGCCCCGTTACGGTAGGTAAACCGAACCGTGAGAATTTCGGCACCCACTTTCCCGAAGCAGTAGTAGCGTTTTTCAGCCTGACTATGCTCAAGATCTTCGGCAATAACACGCTTTGTATCGGAAAACGCATATTGCGCCAGCTCGAACGGGACGCCGTGCTTTTTAATATTCTCGGAATTTTTATTCTCGTCCCACTCAAAGTGCGTCTTTGCCATGTTTGGATCATAGCAGAGCGGGGGATTCGGGCCATAAATTAAGCCATACTAATATGTGGGCACGGGGAGTTCAGACACAACTGCACATTTACGTCTTTAAAAAAAACTCCAATTTCATGCCCCCAATTTCGATCACGTCGAGGTCGTTGAGCGGGGTGCTTTGTCCGCTGAGCGGGCGGCCGTTCAGGGTCGGGGTTAGGTCGACGATGGTCGCGCCCTTGGGTCGCACCTGCGCGACGAAATAACCGTTCGCGCGTTTGGAAATAATCACCGTGTTGCCGGCGTTGCCCAGAGTGGTGTAGGACTTGACGATATCCAGCGTATGGCCGGCCTTAGGCCCGGTGATAATTTTTACCGCCGCCGGCAACAGGGAGCGTGTTTTGATATTATCGGCATCGACATTAACCATCATGGTTTTGTCGAAATCCGGCGCGTCTTCGTCGAGAAATTTGAATTCATGACGGCCCAGCAGAATCACGTCGCCGTGGCGCAGCATATGCTTCTTGATGCGCTGGCCGTTCACCAGGGTGCCGTTGGTGCTACCGAGGTCTTCCACATACACGTCCTGGATGTTGTCCATGTAGGCGTTCTTCTCGACTTTGATCAGCGCGTGTTTGCTGCTGATGGTGATGTCGTCGATCTGGATGTCGCTCTGCGCCTTGCGGCCGATGGTCAACAGCGCGCGCTCCAGCGGAAACTCCCGCAACACTACGCCTTCCACACAGAGCAATAATTTCGCCATGCTGATTAACCGGAAGATGCCAACGCGGCTTGCGCTGGCTGGTAACACACCAACACCACCGAAATATTGTCATGCCCTCCGCCGGTATTCGCCAGCGCGATCAGATGCTGTACTGCCTGCTCAAGATCAGCGGTGTATTCCCGCAACGCGGATTGCAGCTCGGTGTCGCCGACCACATCGGTGAGGCCGTCGGAGCACAGCAAATACACATCGCCGGCGCGCAGCGCGTATTGCTGCACGTCGGTCTCGACGTCCGGCCCCACGCCCAGGGCGCGGGTAATGATATTTTTTTTGAAATTGCGCTGCGCCTCTGCGCGCGTAAACATGCCTTTGCGTATCGCCTCTTCGCGCATGGAATGATCCTGAGTCAGCCGTTCCAGCCGCGCCTCACGCAAGCGATAGGCGCGTGAATCGCCGACGTGCGCGATGGTCACGTTGCCGGCGTCGAACAACGCCAACACCAGGGTGGTGCCCATGCCGGTGCACTCGGGGTTTGCCTGCGCGGCTTGAAACACCAGCGTATTGGCTTGCGCCACGGCACTTAGCGCCAGATACACCGCCTCGGTGCCGTCATCGTCAGGCTCTGAGGCCAGCGGCGTTTCTGCCAACGCGCGTTCCAGTTCGTCGACCACCGCTTGCACCGCAAGACCGCTGGCCACTTCACCGGCCCGGTGGCCGCCCATGCCGTCGGCCAGCAGCGCCAGACCCAAGTCTGGGCGCACGGCGATGCGATCCTCGTTGTGTTCGCGCACCCGACCGGTGTCGCTGTGTCCGGCGATACGCAGTGTTAGGTCGTTCACGCAGTGGCTCGCATTTTTGATCTCTCGATGATTTCCTGACACTTTTTCAACGCTAAGAGTAACTGGCGCCCGTTTTGAAAGCGCTGATCAATTTCTTTGCGCAGAGCCTTGTCGATCACCCGCCCCACGCACACCGGCAAATCGGGCCGGAACATGCGCGGATCGGGATGTTTCTCGTTGGCGATTTTATACAGCAAGGTGGCAATCGATTCACCGATGAACGGCAATTCGCCGGTAACCATCTGAAAGAACATCACCCCCAGCGCAAACAAGTCGGAACGTCCATCGACCTTCTGCCCCGCCAATTGTTCCGGCGACATATACGACGGCGTGCCCAGAATGGTGCCGGTTTTGGTTTTATTGGCGTCAACCAAAAACGCCACGCCGAAATCGGTGACCGTGACCTGGTGCTTGGCGGCGTTATAGACGACGTTCGCCGGTTTAATGTCACGATGCACCACCTGATGTTCGTGCGCATAATCGAGCGCGTCGGCAATTTTTTCGACGATGAGAAAAATTTCGGCCAGCGGCAGCAAATTGTCGCTGCGTGTGTAGGGTGCAAGATTGACGCCTTCGAGAAAATCCATCGCGATGTAGGCCAGGTCGTGTTCTTCGCCGACGTCGTAAATCGTCACGATGTTCGGGTGATTCAGACGCCCGGCGGTGCTGGCTTCGCGAAAGAAGCGTTCTTTTATTTCTACCAGTTGCTCGCTGTCGAACTCTTGCGACAGCGCCACGGTCTTTACCGCCACGGTGCGGCCGATCTTCGGATCGCGTCCCAGATACACCATGCCCATCGCGCCGCGCCCCAGTTCTTTTTCGATTTCATAACGGCCCAGCATCGGTTTTTGCACGCCGTTGTTCTTCAACACCAGTGTGCCGTGCAGCGCGGCGCCAGGTATCGACTGAATCTGTGTGCCGGCCGCCTCATTGTTGCTCATGATACGTCGTACCACGTCGCGGAACTCCGGCTTGTGACTGGAAATGTGGCGAAACACTACGGCGGCGCGGCTGAACTGGCGCTTGCGTTCGTAGTCCTGGCCCAGCGAATACAACAGCTCCAGCAACGCATCGTCGAGCGGACACTTGCGCAATTTTTCGAAGGCCAGATCGAGCTGCCCCTGCGACTGGTAAGCCAGCGCCAGCATGCGATTGGCTTCGGCATTTTCGTTGCGCGCGCGCGCCGCCAGTTCACCATAGCCGCGCTTGATGCCAAGAATGGTGTGGCCGACCAGCAGTTGCGCAATCGGTGTGATGAGCTGCAGCCAGATGCCCTGCGCAGCCATCACGATGACGTACAAATTGCCGAGCATCACCACGAAAATCGCGGTGACGGCTAAGCCGGTGCCCACACCGATACGCGGCAACAACGACACCAGATACAAGGCGACCAGAAAGATGGCGAGAATTTCCAGCCACGGCGCCCACTCGGGCACGCGGTAGTAATCACCGTTCAACATGCTGGTCACGGTGTTGGCCAGCACCACCACCGGCGCCACGGATTCACCGGTGGGAATCGCGACCGGGTCGATCCAGTCGGGGTGGGTCAAACCGATGATCACTATTTGGTCGCGGAACAGCGCGGCGTCGAAGCCCTGGTTATAGACATTTTGGAAGGAGACGGTTTTGAACGCGCCTTTATCGCCTTTACGTTTGTAAAAATACGGCATCAGGCGCAGCGTTTTATCCGTGTCCAGCCATTCCGCACCCAACGCAACCCCACGCCCCGCCACCACGCGCAGGTCGGTTAACTTCACACCCATCCCGAGCGCCGCCAAGCCCAAGGACAAGGACGGAAAGTAGTGTCCCTGATAGGCCACCACCAGGTTTTCGAAACGCACGCGTCCGTCGAAATCGGTCTGTGCTTGAAAGTGCCCCAACGCCAGCGCCGCGCCGCTCAGCGTGGCGGTGGGAACCCGAAACGATGCACTTGCAGGAATGCTGCCGGAGGTGCCGAACAGGCGTTCCGCAATAGTTGTCTCGACCTGCTGCGACAGCGGCACGGTGAAGCGCTGCAATGGTACCGGCAAGGGATGCGGGTCGGGTGTTGCGCCTGGATTTTGTAATCGATACGGGATCGCCAGCAGCACATTGCCGCCGGCCTGGATCGCGCCTGCCAACACCCGGTCGCCGTCGAGCTTCTGCTCGGCTTCATGCAACGCCGATTCAAACCGGCGTGCGTATTCAAGCGAAATGTCTGGTCGCGGCGCCTTCTCGTGCAGCGCGCGCAGCGGCGCTAAAATTTCGGTGCTGCGCACGGTTTGCGTTTGTTGTAGGTCAAGTGCGATGGCCACCGCCTTGGGTTGCGCTTGTTCGATGTTGTGCAGCGTCGCCGCCAACACCTCGCGCGGAAACGGCCATGCACCTAAGCGTTCGATGCTGTCTGCGTCGATCTCGACCAAGGTAACCCGGTCGAGCGCCGGGCGCTTGGCCGTGAGTGTGATCGAGAAATCGTAGAACTTGCGTTCCATGCTCTGCAAGGTCGGGCCGGCGGCGGCAAACAAAAACAATAACGTCACGATCAGGCCGATAAATCCGTCGGTCTTCCAAAACTCTTTATCGATCTGCCAGTTAAAGTGCGCCATGACGCCATTTCAACGACAAATGCGCGCATTTCTTTAACCTAGAAACAGCAGTTGAACGGCTACCTAGCGAAGCTTCCTGCACGCAAAAATAGGCAGGCCAAGCGGGCCACCTGCGGCGACAGCAGCAAGCCCATGTGCGACACATGCACGACACACTGTTCGGTGGCGCCGGGAATACGCGCTTCATCCACCGCAACGGTGCCGTCGTTGGCCGCCGTCATGCCGGCAAATATGCGCCCGCCGCCAATGCTGAGATCACCGGCAATCACGCCCAAAGGATGCGCCGCCGTCCAGCGCCGCGAGCGATCTGCAAGCCCGTGCTGATAACTATTGCCCAGCATGAAGCGGCCGGTGCGAAACCGTGCCAGCCCGCGCGCCGCCGCGCTGCCTTGATACGGCGCGCCTAAAGTCACGACCCGGCCCGGCCGCTGGGCTGGAGCGTTGCTGAAAAGCCGCTGCACCACCAGCCCGCCCAGACTGTGCGCCACGAAATGGACGGTGTTTTCAGGCAGCTTGGCAATGAAGCGTTGTAATAAGCGCGCCGCTTCATCAACCGTGCAACGTGTCGTAGGGTAGGAAAACTGATAGGTAACAAAGCCGCAGCGACGCAATCGATAACGCAACAGCAACATGTCAGGGCCACGCATCCACAGGCCGTGGATCAGGATGACGGCTTCGTTCATAACGGTGGATCGCTCTGCATTTTATCTTCTACGCCTCAAGATCACCCGGGTTGCAAAAGGACTCTACCGCTTCAAGACACAGGATGCAGCAAACCAGCATTTACTTAAATGCATCGTTACAGCGATGGCTGATTTTGCGGAGCAAAAAAATAACCGGGAGGAATACTCTCAACCTCAAAGGACTGCTACGCACCAAGCAAGCTGCTCGCGAACAAAACAGCGCCGACTGCGGGTGCTTGAACGGGCGCTGGAAGAGTATCGGAAACGAGAGAAATAAGTCTTCCGGCGAAGAGCCAAACAACTTTATACCTCTCCCACCTACACCTTCTTCTCTTCCCGTACCCGCACATGCAACTCGCGCAACTGCTTCTCCGCCACCGGCGTGGGCGCATTGGTCAGCGGGCAATGCGCGGTCTGGGTTTTGGGGAAAGCGATGACTTCACGGATCGAGGCCGAGCCGGTCATCAGCATCACTAAACGGTCAAGACCAAACGCTATGCCGCCGTGCGGAGGTGCACCGTATTTCAGCGCGTCGAGCAGGAAGCCGAATTTTTCCTGCTGTTGTTGCGCGTCGATGCCCAGCAGCGTGAACACGTTTTGCTGCACTTCCTGGCGATGAATGCGGATCGAACCACCGCCGACTTCGCTGCCGTTCAGCACCAGATCATAGGCGCGTGAGCGGCAGGCGCCGGGGTTGCTTGCGAGCAGCGCGAGGTCTTCGACCAGCGGCGCAGTGAACGGGTGATGCAGCGCAGCCCAGCGTTTGCCGTCCTCGTCCCATTCGAACATCGGGAATTCGATCACCCACAGCGGACGCCAGCCGTGCTGCACCATGCCCCGGTCGTGCCCGAGTTTGACACGTAACGCGCCCATAGAGTCGTTGACGATTTTGGCGCTGCCGGCACCGAAGAAAATGAGATCGTTGTCCTGCGCGCCTACGCGTTCGAGTATCGTGTTAACAACGGGGACAGACAGGAACTTCAGTATCGGCGATTGCAGACCTGGATATGACGTGCCATCCGCTTGCACAGAAAAACCATCCTTGTTCCGCTCTTGCACCTTGATGTAGGCCAGACCCTTGGCGCCGAACTGCGCGATATAAGCGGTGTAGTCGTCGATTTCCTTACGACTGAGGTCGTAACCATTGGGCAGACGCAACGCGACCACGCGGCCTTTAGGATCTTTGGCCGGCTCGGCAAACACCTTGAAATCCACGCTTTTCATCACGTCGGCGACGTCGACCAGCTCCAGCGCAATGCGCAGGTCGGGCTTGTCGCTGGCGAAACGGCGCATCGCTTCGGCGTAAGTCATGCGCGGAATCGGATTGGGCAGCGCGACCTGCAACACTTCGACAAACAGGTGCCGGACCATGTCTTCCATCATCAGCGTGATATCGATCTCGTCGATGAACGAGGTTTCAATATCGAGCTGGGTGAATTCCGGCTGGCGGTCGGCGCGCAAGTCTTCGTCGCGGAAGCAGCGCACGATCTGGTAGTAACGGTCGAAGCCCGACATCATCAGCAATTGTTTGAACAACTGCGGTGATTGCGGCAGCGCGAAAAACGATCCCGGATGGGTGCGGCTGGGCACCAGATAATCGCGCGCGCCTTCCGGTGTTGCTTTGGTGAGCATCGGGGTTTCGATGTCGATGAAATCGCGGCTGTCGAGATAATTACGCAGCGTGCGCGTAACGTGATGGCGCAGGCGCAGCTTTTGCTGCATCTCGGGACGGCGCAAGTCGATGTAACGATAACGCAGGCGGGTTTCTTCGGCAGTGTGCTCGTCACCCATATCAAACGGCGGCGTTTCCGCCGCGTTGAGGATTTCAATGCGCTTGATATCGATTTCAATACGCCCGGTCTGCATATCGGGATTGACCGTGCCTTCGGGACGGTGCCGCACCTTGCCCGTGACATGCAACACGTATTCCCGGCGGATGGTCTCGGCGATCACGAAGGTTTCGCGCGACTCCGGCGCAATCACCAATTGCACCAAGCCCTCGCGATCCCGCAAGTCGATAAAGATCACCCCGCCGTGATCGCGGCGCCGATGCACCCAGCCGCACAGGCTCACGTCGTGATCAAGATGGGTTTCGTTCAACTGACCGCAATAGTGCGTGCGCATAGCGTAAGAGCCTTGAAATTTAGGGTGCGAAGAGCGAGGAATGGTAAGGATTAGGCCCCGGGCATGCAACTACAAAAAGCCGGCGCGGTCGTGGGCTTCAGGATTTGTCCGAGCTGCTGGCTGCCGGTTTGGCGACGGGCTTGGCCGCGCTTTTCACTTCCGTTTTCGTTTCGGTTTTGGTGTCGCTTTTGGTCTCGGTTTTTGCATCGGATTTGGGCTCGCCCGACTCCGTTGCGCCGGTCAGATTTTTTTTCTTGTCGCTGCCCTTCTTGAAATCGGTTTCATACCAACCCGCGCCTTTTAACCGGAAACCGGCGGCGGAAACCATTTTCTTCAACTGCGGCTTGCCGCATTTCGGGCATTCCGTCAGCGGCACATCGCTAAGCTTTTGCAACGCTTCCATGTCGTGGCCACAGGCCTGACAAACATATTCATAAATTGGCATTCGCTACACCTCAAGACAATTAAGTAACCCACCGGGAAAGATCGGGTTGCATCGGCAATTTTCAAGGCAGGCAGTATATCATCGCAAATCACCACTATAGGGCCGGACGTCAGAGTAAACTGACCCCCTTTCGCTCATCCGGAAATGCCGATGACCCACACCACCACCACCTTCAAAACCATTCCGGTCCGCGTCGCCATGACCCCGGAAACCAAATGCGGCTACTGTACCAACTCCAAGTGCTGCACCTACATCACCCAGCAAATCGACACGCCGCGCTCGATGCTCGACTTCGACCAACTGCTGTGGCAACTGTCGCACCATAATGTGCAAGCCTACAAAGACGAAGACGGCTGGTTTCTGCTGATCAACAATACCTGCTCCCATTTGCAAAACGACGGCCGCTGCGGCATCTACGACGTGCGTCCGCAAATCTGCCGCAACTACGACAACGACTTTTGTGAATACGACGAATCCGCCGAAAACAACTTCGAATTGTTTTTCGAGAACTACGCCGGCTTGCTGAAATACTGCAAGGCGCGGTTTAAAAATTGGGATAAACGGTTTACGACTCGGTAGTAACCTCGCCAGTACGGACGTAGATTTGCGCTTGGCATAGAATGCGCGACCTGCTTTGGCATCGAGCGCCCACCGCGAGCGATGATGGGCTTCGCGCCCGGTGGCCATCGGCGGCGCTCTGCCCGCCTGTACGTAGGTGTCCACATCGGCAACAAAAAATGCGCCATTTGTCACGCGCCACGGAGTAGATGACCTCGTCCACCTCGCCCTTGTTAGCGAGCAACATGTCGAGCGTTTTCAACATCCACCAACATGGCGCACAGCGTTTTATGTCCCTGCATATACGCACACCCAACACTCTGTGCGGCGCAATGCGAGATTAATCGGTTTAAATCGTAACTGTAAAATATTTCTGTTTTTGAAAAATAAAGCAATAACGCAAGCCTGACCCAATTTTTATAAATGGTTGCACATTGTCAGCGCGATCATTTTGTTTGGGACCGGCTTTGGCAGCGCATTCTATAAATTCATGGCGGATCGTTCCGGCGACGTGGCGGTGATCGCGCGCACCAATCGCACGGTGGTACTGGCGGATTGGATATTTACCGCACCGACCGTCATTCTGCAGCCGGTCAGCGGCATCGCCTTGCTATTACTGGCAGGCCACAAGCTGTCAACAACCTGGGTGCGTTGCTCAATTGTGTTATTCATTCTCGCTGGAATGTGCTGGTTGCCTGTAGTGATCCTGCAGTATCGAATGCGCAATCTTGCCGAAACTGCGCTGCGTAATGGCACGGCGTTATCCACCGCTTACCCAACGTTGGCAAAGCGATGGATTTGGTTAGGTGTTGTCGCTTTCTCCGCGATGTTTACGGTGGTCGGCTTGATGGTGTTTAAACCGCTGTAATCGTGACGTGATGTGTTGGTATCACACGTTTGAATTTCCGGGGCGGCGTCCTAGCGTGCTCCGCATCGTAGATGCAGCATGGCGTGAACGATTAAATTGTCAAGTACACGCACTCAGCGCGGCCGACAGCCGCTCCCAACATTCGTCAACAATCTTGCGCGCTCGTGCTCCTTGCGTCAGAAGCAGATTGTGCGAACAATAGTGGCCCAGTGCATAAGTCGAAATTTAAACAACATCAATTGCCAGGAGGAAGTATGAATTCAGCGGGAGTGAAGTGGGTGCGAACTTGGTTTGTGGCGAGCGTGGTGCTACTGCTTGGGATGGCGTTGAATCCAACGGCACAAGCGGCGCCCGCAACGACGGCGGTGAACATCAATACGGCGACTGCGGAAGAGTTGACCAAAGTCAAAGGAGTCGGCGATGCGACTGCGAAGAAGATCATCGCCAATCGTCCGTATGCATCGCTTGATGACTTGAGCAAGACCGGTATTCCCGCCGGAACCCTGAGCAAACTCAAGCCGTCGTTCACCGTCGGCGCGGCTGCGGCGGCGGCTCCAGCCACCGCAGCCCCTGCAAACGCCGTGGCACCGGCTGCCGCGGCGCCTGCCGCCGCGAAGAAGGACGTCATCAATATCAATACCGCCACCAAGGCACAACTCGACGGCTTACCTGGAATCGGCGCCGCCAAGGGGCAAGCAATCATCGCCGGACGCCCTTATGCCAAGATTGAAGATCTGATGAAAGTCAAAGGCATCAAGCAAAGCGCATTCGACAAGATCAAGGACCGCATCACGGTTCAGTAGATGAACTCACAGCACGGGCGGTTAGCGGTAATCGCCCGTGCTGCTGTTATGAGAAGATGAGAACAGGTTAAGGGTGATTCGCACTCGCGATCACATCAAGGCGACATGATCGGGCGCAATGCAATTTGCTCGCTGAGCAAGCGTTCGATCCACTGCATGTAGGCACCATAGGGTTGCGCGCCGACCACGGGTACGGCATCGACGAGCTGCTCACCCTCAATGCGGCCGATAAAAAAGGTTGGTGTACCTTCGACGCCCAGCTCGGCTGCATACGCGGCATCGCGCCGGACTTCCTGCTGTTGTGCCGGCGCGTGAATGCAGGTTTCGAAACGTTTAATGTCAAGACCATGCTTGCGCGCCAGTTCCAGATAAAATTCGGTGCCGAAACGGTTTTGCTGCAGGTACAAATCTTCCTGCATGGGATAGTAGGCCGCTTGTTCACCGGCACAATTTGCGGCAATTGCCGCAGGTTCGGCCATCGGATGAAAATCCATCGGCGCGTCACGCGACACAAATAACACTTTGCCGGTATCGATGTAATTTTTCTTCAGCTCGGGCAGCACGGCGGTGTGAAACGTGCGGCAGTACGGGCATTGATAATCGGAAAACTCCACCACGCCGATCTTGGCGCTGGTGGCGCCAAGCATCGGATTGCCGGCGAACGGAATGCTGGCGGATTTCGGCAGTTGCTTGGGCGGCCGCGTGCGCGTTTCCACTTTGCCGAGCAATTCAGTGAGCTTGTCGACGTCCGTCTGCAAACTCTCCATACGGGCGCGCATGGCATTGAGTGCATCGACGGTCGTGTCGTCGTGGTGTGAACGCAGGCTGCCGCAGGCAGAAAGCAAGCTCGCCGCAAAAAGCAAAGGGACTGAAGTTTTCATTTTGGCCGCTGTAAGAAATTCCGGTTTAACCCGGAGGGGTTTGACCGGTGGCGTAGTAAACAAATAAAACCAAGGCCATCCAGAATAAGGTGGGGAAAAAAGCGGAACGCAACGCGCGGATCAAAGTTGTTACCAAGTACATAATCTTACCTCGGCAATATGCTGTTGTATCTGAAGTAGCCACACGATACCGGTTTTATGTGACTGTTTTATTGCAGCAGAAACCGCTACCTGCACCCTTGCTTGTCGCTATACCGCCATGGCGTGCGGTGTCACTTCGTAAACGCTTCCATCCACCAGTTCGTAAGCCATCACCGGTTCTCGTAACACCAGCCCGATACCGCCGGAATGGTTGTGCACGACATCGCCCATTGCGCTCAACATCACGTCGCTGCGATACATGCGCAATTCAACCCGACCTGTTGGCGGCACCGCGTGATCGGGCAGAACAATGAACAGGCCGTGATCGCAGACGTTGCTGGCACGCCCGTGCGAGATGCCGACGCGCGGCATGATGATGGTGACGTGCCAGTCCATGTCAATGCGTTCCGTGCAACGGCGTTCGACTAACATCATGTGCGTATCTCCTGTGCTGATGCATGTGGTTGGGGTCGTTCAGCAAACTTTGCTTACCCGCTGCATTCTCCTTTAAATTTATGACGCCTTGATGTCAAATCGCGGCGCCCATGCACAGGTCAGGTGCGCGCCGTTGTCCGGATTAGAGTTTCGCAAGCGTTGCGCGGGCATCGTCAACACCCGTGAAATTCACTTTGGCATCGACCGCCTTCTGCAGATTTTCTTTCGCCTGTGCCGCATTGCCTTTTTTATACAAGGCCATCCCCAGGTGATAACGCAGCATCGGTTCATCGGGTGCCGTGCGCAACGCCTCGCCTAGCGTGGCGACCGCGACGTCGTACTCGCTGCGCTTGTATTGAACCCAGCCGACGGTATCAAGATAGGCGGGGTTGTCGGTGCCTTTAAGACGCGCCGCCAGCTCCTTCGCGCGCTCCAGACTCGGCGGATCGGATTTGTAACTGGCCAGCACCATCGCCAAGTTGTTCATCGCGGCTTGCGAAGTTGGATCGCGCTTGATCAATTCATCGTAAAGCGCAATCGCCGGGTCGTACTCGCCCTTGCGTTCGTACAAAACCGCCAGTGCAAACACCAGCGATGCGTCGTCGTTGGTCGCCTTCAAGCCTTCGCGATAGCTTCGAATCGCCGCATCCACGTCTTTTTGCAGCAGCTTCAACGCCGCAAGATCGCGATACGCAAGCACCGAGGTCGGGCTGAGCGCGCGCGCCTTTAAAAACTCCTGCTCGGCAGCATGCAGATTGTTTTGTCCCACATAAATCTCGCCCAGTAAATTGTGTGCGAAGGAATTCTTGGGCAACTGCGCCACCACCTTCTGCAACTGCGCTTGCGCCTTCTGCGGCTGCTGCAACGCCAGGTAACTTTTTATCAGTGCCGACAAGGGCTCCGCCGCTTCCGGATTTTTTTGCAGTGCGCTTTCAAATTCTTTGATGCTGGCGGTGTAGTTCTTGACTTGCTGTTCGACCAAGCCGGCAAAGTAATAACCCAGCGGATGATTGGGATGCGCCTCTTTGAGTTGATTCGCAACGACGCGCGCCGCCAGCCAATCGCCTTTTAGCGCTTGCGCCTTGAACAAGCCGTCGACATACGCGCCATTATCCGGCGCTTGCTTGGCCAGTGCTTGGTATTGTTCGATGGCCTGATCCACCTGTTTGGTTTGCACCAATAATTGCGCATAGAGGTAACGCAAATCCGTGTCGGCCGGATTCGCCTCGACGCCCTTCTGCAAATAGTCATGCGCCAATTGCGGTTCGTTATTGAGCACATGCGCGCTGGCCAACAAGCGGATCACGTTCGACGCCGTCGGCTGATCTTTAAACACCGTGCGCAAATCGGTGATCGCAGTGAGCGCGTCACGGCGATCCAGCGCCAGTGATGCGCGCACCAACAACGCATCATTGTCTTTGGGATTTTCTTTCAACACTTCATTGGCGAGCGCAAGCGCGCCGGCCGCGTCGCCCTGCTTCGCCTGCAGCAGCGCAAGCGAAGTACGCGCGCGTAAGCCGTCGGGACCGGTGTGGTCCGCTTGCACGATAGCTTGCAGAACGCTCTTCGCGGTATCCGCGTGACCATTGCCGTCTTGCATGCGTGCAAGCGCAAATTGCAGCGCATAAACCTTCGGCTCCGCCGTAATGAACTGCTGCAACTGTTGTTGCGCAGCATCGAAACCATGCTGGGAGCCAAGATAGGAAACCAGCGCCAGTTTCGCATCGGCACTCGATCCATCCTGGGCAACCCCGGTGCGCAATAACTGCTCTGCGTCGTCGCTACGTTTCAAACCCACCAAGTAACTGGCGAGCCGCACGCGCAAACTAAGCGCTTTCGGTTGCAGTTTCAGAACGGCTTGCAGCGTCTCAACCGCAGACTCACTTTGTTCGCGCTTGGCATAAATGTCGGCGAGCGCCAGACGCAGCGAAACTTCTTTTTCGTTCTTCGCAATCGCGTCGCGCAATAATGTGATGGCTTGATTGCTGCGCTCGGTATTGTTGTACAGCCCCGCCAGCAACATGGTTGCGTCCAAATGGCCGGGTGCGGCTATCAGCGCCGCCTTCACATCTTCTTCGGCGTCGTGGCTGTCGCCCTTGCGCGTTCCAAGCCCGGCGCGCACCACCAGTGCATCGGGATTTTGCGGCGTGGTGCGCAACACCTCGTCGATCAATTCGCGCGCTTTGTCCGGCGCACCGCCCAGTAAATACAAACGCGCAAGCCGGGTTTTGGCATCGGTGCGCGTGGCGTCCAGCTCGATGACGCGCTGGTAAGTGCCGGCAGCCTGCCCCCAGTTCTGCTGCTTTTCCAGCAACTGGGCCATCGCCATGTTCCCATCCACGTTTTTCGGATTGATCTGCAGCACGTTTTTAAACTCCACGCGCGCCTTGTCGAAATCCTCTTGTTCAAGAAACACCCGGCCTTTTTCCAGGTGCTCTTGCAGGCGCGATTCTTTGCCGCCGCACGCCGATAACGCAAGCGCACAGGCCACGGAAATGATGGTCAGCTTCTTCATATTTTTCCCTCCAACTGGCAGCGGTCAACCGCCGTTTCTAGGTTCATGCCTGCATGGTGCGTTTGCTGGGTACCCACTGCGCGTGGGTGGTATGTGCCACCAACCACGCGCTTAATATCCTCGCGATGCGTTGTGCCGCTTTGCCGTCCCACAACTCGGGCATGCGTCCGGCCTTGCCGCCTTCCTGCACCACGTCCATGAATGCCGCCAAAATGCGTTGTGGATGCGTGCCCACTACGGTGTTGGTGCCCTGCTCCACCGTGACCGGGCGTTCGGTGTTGTCGCGCAGCGTCAGACACGGCACCCCCAGCGCGGCGGTTTCTTCCTGGATGACGCCGGAATCAGTCAACACCAGCGTCGCATGCGCCATGAGGCCGAGCATTTCCAGATATCCGAGCGGCTGCGTGACGATGATGCGTGGCGTTGCCAGCGCGCCCAGCAGGCCGGCGGCCTCAATGCCTGCACGGGTGCGCGGATGCAACGGAAAGATCAGCGGTAAGGCGTCGCTGGCACGCCGCAACACCTCCACCAAGGTCTTCAGCGTGTACGGATCCTCCACATTGGAGGAGTGATGCAAGGTCACCACACCGTAAGGTTCGGTTGCGGAAGCACCGTACTCTTGCAGCGTTTGGGCCGCCGGCACGGCACGTTCAATGTGCTGCAACAAGGTGTCGATCATGACATTGCCAACAAAATAAATGCGCTTGGACGCCACGCCTTCACGGACCAAGTTGAAATCCGCGCTGCGCTCGGTGGTGAACAGCAAATCGGAAATCTGATCGGTCAGCACGCGATTGATTTCTTCCGGCATGGAGCGGTCGTAACTGCGCAACCCGGCCTCGACATGCACCACCGGCACCTGCTTCTTGGCCGCCACCAGCGCGCAGGCAAGGGCCGAGTTGACATCGCCGACCACCAGCACCGCATCCGGTTTTTCAGCATCCAGCACCGGCTCGAAGCGTCGCATGACTTCCACCGTCTGGAGTGCGTGGCTGCCTGCACCGACGCCCAGATCGATGTCAGGCTCAGGTATTGACAATTCTTCAAAAAAGGCGCGTTTCATCTCGTCGTCATAACGCTGCCCGGTGTGCAACAGGCGCGTCCGCAGACCACCGTGCGCGTGGAAGGCACGCATGATCGGTGCAATTTTCATGAAATTTGATCGAGCTCCAACGACGCACAACACGGTATGGACTTGATCCTGTATCAGCATTTCGACTTCTCCTTGGGTTGGTCATACCAGTAATCCGCGCACGCTGAGCATCACCAAGCAGGCGTACAACGCCCAGCGCAGGCCGTCATGAAAGCGCTCGATATTGATTAATAAAAGTTCCACGCCGTAAAACAGCACGATGATTTCGGCAATGCCCTCGCCCAGACCGATGCGCTCGAAATACAACTCCGGCAGGTTCGGCACCGTGAGCGCAACGAAGATCACCAGGAAATCCAGCGGGGTCATCTTGAATGCTTTGTTTTTGGAAAAGCGGAATCCCACCATCACCGCCGCCGCCAGAAATCCGAAATAAAACACGCTGTAATTTTGTAGCCCGGCTAACATCCCGGGCTGGGTTTGCGTGAGATAAACAATGCAGGTGATGGCCACATAGGTCGCCGCCCGCTCCACCCAATTGAACGGCCGCTCGCGCTGCGTCTTGTAAAGCATGGCCAGCACCAGCAACAACACCAGCGCCAAGCTACCGATATCCATGGACACGGATTGGCTTAAGCCCGCGCCGGCGAACAGATACAGCGGCACACCCACGGCCGCGATGCCAAAAGCGGTGTGCACAAACCCGCCGTCCTGGCGCAGCCAGCGTAGCTTGCGTGACACGAAGGAGCGCTCCTGTCCCTCGCGGGTGCTACGCACGCGCCAGCCACTGCGGATCGCCCACGACAACGCACTCCATATCCCGGCACAAAACAGGACGTAAATGGAAACGATCACCGTATCGGCCTGGTAACGCAGCGAATACGCCGCCAGCACCAAGCCCGCTTGCAGCACGTAAATCAGGAACACCGCTTCGTAGTGATCCAGACCCAGCGCGAGCAGCTTGTGGTGAATGTGGTTTTTGTCGGGCGAAAACGGCGAGCGTCGCGCCAGCAGGCGTTGCGTCATCACCATTAAAGTGTCAAGCATAGGCAAGCCCAACAGCAGCAACGGCAAGGCTGCGCTCAGCGCGCTATGTGCATCGTAGGTGAGCATGATGACCAGCACGCCTACCGAAAAACCGAGGAACTGGCTGCCGCCGTCGCCCATGAAAATACGCGCCGGATAGGTGTTGAAGCGCAAAAATCCCAGGATGCTGCCGATCACCGCCAATGCGATCATGACGACGGTCAAGTCATTTTGCAGATAAGCCAACAGCGCAATGGCGCCCAGGCTCAACAAGGTGGTTCCGCCCGCCAAGCCATCGAGTCCGTCGGCCAGATTGATGGCGTTGGTGATGCCCAGCAGCGCAAACACGGTGAGCGGAATGGACAGCTCCGCCGGCAGCGCGGCCAGCCCGCCGAACGGCAGAGTCTCGATGCGCACCCCGCCGTACACCACCACGACTAATGCGGCGATCAGTTGGCCAAAAAACTTGATACGGTAGTCCAGATCACAGCGGTCGTCCCACACGCCAAAAACCAGGATCACGCTCATGCCGATCAGCAAGGCGACGACCTCGCGCTGCGGTACCAACCACATCGCCATCGGCAACACCGCGCCCACTACCATGGCGACGCCGCCGATGCGCGGGATCGGTGCCGAATGCACTTTACGCGCGTCCGGAAAATCCACCACGTGCATGCGTTGCGCCGAGCGCATCAGCGGCGGAATCAGCAGCATGGTCACGAACATTGCGATGAGAAAGCTGAAGAACAAGGCCACATACTCACCCTAAATTGCTAATTGGGAATGTAGGTTTCCAGTTGCGGCACGATGGCCCGCGCGAACGCTTCCAGGCGCCGGTCGGTGTCGTCGAAGTGCTCGCCGCGTTGCACCCCGGCGGTCAAACGCACCAGCGCGCCATCGGTACGATTGCGCATCAGCGCGTCCCATAGCAGATACCACTTGACCAGATATTCATTAGTCACTACCCGGCCCCGTTGTTGAAACCAGTAGTAGACGACTTGTTTGAGCTCGCCCATCTCGATCACCGTGCGGTTCACGATCAAGGGTTGCTGGTTTACCGCAACATCGGCAATCACACGTTGCGTGAGGCTGGTGATTTCCCATCCGCCGCCGGGCATGCAGGTGCGCGGCGAATGCGCCGACTGACCCTGCCGCTGCGAGCCGTAATACGCGGCATACAGGTTCACCGGCGCATTGCCGTCGCTAAAATCGGCCAGCAGGTAGTCGTCGAATTTCAGCGTGTCCACGTAGATTTGTTCAAGACGCGCGCCCTTACCCTGCCACGCGCCGACGTTTAACGGAAACTCGCGGAACTCGTGGCGTTGCGGAATCAATTCAACGCGCGGCGGCATCAGCAGCGACAGCACCATTACTGCGACCAATAAGGTCGCTGCCGCGAGAAACGGCCGCGGCAAATTGCGATAGCGAACCTGCGCATTGGTGGGACTGGGTGCGGGAAACTCCAAGCCGAATATTTCACGCAGCGGCCGGCGCTCCCGACCCAGTTTGGCCAGCAGCAGCATTTCCAGAAACAGCACGCCGGTGCAGGCCATGAAGACAAACCAGCCTTCGAAATCGTGCAGAAAACCCTCCGCCATCGACTTGCCCCAATACTCCACCGTTACGCCGATGACGCCGATGCGGAAACTGTTCATCAGGATGGTGATGGGAATGGTGGACAGAAAAAGAAACGCGCGTTTCCACCACGCCGCCTTGAAAAAATACGCGGTGATGAAACCAAAAGTCATCAGCGGGAACAAATAGCGCAAGCCGCTGCATGCCTCGACCACCTGCAACTTCATCTGCCCCAGGTCAATGACATTGCCTTCGAGATTTACGCTCACGCCAAACGCGCGGATGACCGCCACGCCGATTTGTGATGAGAGCAGTTGCAGTTTGCCGGACAGGCCGGTGAGCAAAAACTCCGGCAGCGGAATCATAAAGGCAAGCACAAACAACGGCACCAGCATCACGCGAAAGCCGCGCGCCCCGGCAAATGCCAATACCAGACCCGCAAGCACAACCAGCAAGGCATACTGCGCGATCACGTACAACGTGCTGAGATTACCCAGCGCCAGGATAAAAACGCCCAGCGCCACAATCGCCACGCCCAGCCACGAGCCGGTGAATGGAATGCGCTCCAACGCTTCTTTCTTCTGCCAAATAAGAAACAACGTAATGAACGGAATTAAATAGCCGTAGCTGTATTCTTCGCGTGCGCCCCACACCTGCACCATGTAGCGCAAACCGTCGCTGAACGTGACGATCAACAGCGCGCACAGCGCCGTGAATGCAATCCAGTCACTCAAGCGGTGGCGCCATATGACGGGTTCGTGCATGACAACAGCCATTCGGAAGCGTTCCTGTAACAGTCATTAACTAGCACGGGCCGGTTAAGCCAAACAAAACCGGTGCAGCCCAAACCCCAAGTCCTGCCATGATGGCAAGCCTCTATGACAGTAGGTTTACAGAATTGTGATGCTAATGTGACAAGTCGGCTGGGCGACATGTTGCTGCGACACACTTGCTCCCGCCTTGGAGCGGTCAACTGCCGATTCTAGGTTCAAGCAGGCAGAACGCTAAACGTGCGCACGCGCGAGTATTGGCCTCGTCAATCAAGGCGGCCATTCACAACCCGCCCCGCCTATTATTGACATTTTTTTGCGAACACAGCGGGTAGTCCAGTCGGCGGGCTTCAAAGGCCGGGGTTGACGCGGGCAGCCCCCTTGATCCAAAGCCCGCCCCCGCCAAATTATGAAGCGCCAGTTCTCATCATGGTGGTCATCAATCTGTAGCCTTGAAAGGGTATGACTGTGCTCGGCAGAGGTTAACGTTCACACGTCAACTCACTCGGAGGAATACCATGAAACTTCATCATCGTTGGGCAACGACTGTCCTGTTGGTCACCGCGTCGTGCGGTGTTTCCACGGCGGCGCATGCGGTAAGTGCTTACACCATTACCGATCTGGGTACGCTAGGCGGTTCATACAGTTATGCCTCGGGCATCAACAACAGCGGTCAGGTGGTGGGTAGTTCCAAAATCGCCGGTGACACCACCGACCACGCCTTCCTCTACAGCAACGGCACGATGAGCGATATCGGTATGGGGTCATCCAGCACCGCCACCAACAGCGCCTCCAGCGCCTCCGCCATTAACAACAGTGGTCAGGTGGTGGGCACTTCCTACGGTACCGGTAACGGACTCTTCGGAAACGCTGCCGTCCTCTACAGCAACGGTACAACGAGCATGCTCTGGGGAGGAAGCCCCTCATCAATAGAAAACTACGCCACAGGCATCAATGATCGCGGCCAAGTCGTGGGGAACTACTACGGCGGCTATGATATCAATCTCGGTCTCGTAGTCAGCAATGCAATCCTCTACAGCAACGGCACGCTGACCAATCTCAGCGCGCTGGGGATGAATAGCGCCCGTGGCATCAATGACAGTGGTCAGGTTGTAGGGAGCAGCGGCGGCCATGCCTCCCTCTACAGCTAAGGGCACGCTGAGTGACCTCGGTACGTTGGGTGGGGCAAATAGCAGTAGCAGTGCCTCAGCCATCAACAACAAGGGGCAGATAGTTGGGAATTACAACAGTATTGGTTACGCTAGCTACCACGCCTTCTTCTACAGCAATGGCAGCATGACTAATCTCGGTACGCTGGGCGGGGCATATGTAAACAGCTACGCCTCAGGCATCAATAATAGTGGTCAGGTGGTGGGGGCTTCCTCCACTAGCAGCTTAGGCAGCTTAGCATCGCACGCCTTCCTCTACAGCGCGGGCACCATGTTTGACCTCAATAACTTGGTCGCCCCCGGCTCAGGATGGTTGTTAAACAACGCCGCCGGCATCAACGAACTCGGCCAGATCGTCGGCACTGGAACCATCAACGGACAGTCTCGCGCTTTCCTGCTGAATCCCATCCCCATTCCCGCCGCCGTGTGGCTGCTGGGCTCCGGGTTGTTGGGGTTGGTCGGTATCGCGCGCCGCAACGCCGCCTAAGCAAGCAATTGTTCGAGAAGCCCGCTTAAGCGGGCTTCTCGTTTCTACACGCTGAGTTCGGTCGTCAATCGTGGACGCCATCTCCAGCAAGCGGCTGCCGGTTATTGACATTAGGATTGTGCGAACACGAGCAGGGCCGGATCGCCGGGTTGCGAAGGCCGCCGTTGACGGTGGTAGACCCCTTGATCCAAAGCCCACGCCCGCTAAATCCCGAAGGCCAGCATTCACAGCGGTGGTCACGAATAGGTAACCTTGAGAGGGTATTCTGTGCTCGGTAAAGCTTACCGCTCACTCATCATCTCACACGGAGGAATGCCATGAAACTTCATCATCGTTGGGCAACGACCGCCCTTGTTGTGGCCGCGTTATTCTGCGTTTCCACTGCGGCAAACGCGGTAAGTACCTACTACACCATCACCAATGTCGGCGGAGGCGCGGGGGAGTTATTTGGCGGCTCAAACGTTGACGCCTCAGCCATCAACAATAGCGGTCAGGTAGTGGGAACCCGCAGCCTTGGATTCCCGGGTAATTTTGCATGGTTGGCCTTCCTCTACAGCAACGGCACGACGAGTTATCTGAACACGCTGGGTGGGACAAGCAGCAGTGCCGCAGGTATCAATAACAGCGGTCAGGTGGTGGGTAGTTCCAAAATCGCCGGTGACGTCGCCGACCACGCCTTCCTCTACAGCAATGGCACGATGATTGATCTGGGCACGCTGGGTGGGACAAGCAGCAGTGCCGCAG
>JANLTU010000028.1:0-20946 GCA_031363085.1 Gammaproteobacteria bacterium | reverse complement strand
TGGAATCGCTAGGTCAACTTTTCCTAAGGCCGCCGAGGATGTGGTAACAAGGTGCGGCGCAACGAGCGCGCTGGCAGTGAATGGCGGCACGCTGCTGTTCGCCGTCACCATCTCGGCGGTTGCAGGACTCAACATTGCCGGCGGCTCAGCGCCGCGTTCCTTCACTGGCACCAGCACCGAGGCAAAGCTGGTTAACGATTCCAAATCTTTCTGCGTGCGCTGCTGCTGCGCCTGCTGATCCTGAGTGGCGGTTTGCGCTGCTGCGTGCGTGGGCAACGCCAACGCCTCCCGCGCATTAAGCGCGTCCGCAACCAACACCGAGGCTGCGGTGGAAACTGATGCCTGGGCTGACGCCGGGGCGCGTGCCGGTGTGGGCAAGGCCGCGATAATTTCGCTGGCCGGCGCGGCCATATCGCCTAAGGCAACCTTGACATCGGGCGTCGGGGCGGGCGGCATCGGTTGCGACACAGCGGCATCGACCACCGTTTGCGCCTCAAGCAGTACCGGCGGCAACGCGCTGTTCGCATCCATCCATTGCAGGTCGGGCGGTAAATCGCTTCCGCTCTGCGGCGAGCGATTGCCGCTGTCGGTCCCGATGCCCGGAGGCAGGATCAGGCCGAGCGCATCGTCAATAGCCGTCGACTTTGTGCCAGTTATTGACGACGACTCGGCATCATCATCAGCAGCTATCTCGTCCAACGTACTTTCGAGCGTATCCGCAAATGCGGGCTCTGCATCGTTTGCGGAAGTGAGCGCGGCGGCCGGATGCGCGGCCGTAGTCGGTTGCACACGCGGTAAAGCACTGAGCTGTTGAGTCACGGCACCCTCCCAAAAGATTCAAGTCAAGCACTCATCAGCAATTGGTGTGCCAGGGGGTAAAACTCAAGCCATGCTGGTTCGAGCCTGTTCAATCGTGTGCAGCGCAAAGTTATTCATGAGGGCGTTCATGCTCCCATCCTGAGCAACAGGATCTGCTTACTTCAGACTCATCTTGTAGTGGAAGACTCTGGCATTTAGCGCGCCCCCCGCCATTTCCTGTATACTTTTTCGCGCATAAACCCCACGAGATTTTCATGAAAACCCTGCGTGTAAATCTAGGCGACCGGAGTTACCCGATCCATATCGGCGCCGGTTTATTGAACCAGCCCGAACTGGTGGCAAGCCACGTTACGGGAGCGCAGGTGTGCATCGTCAGCAACACCACCGTGGCGCCGTTGTATCTGCAAAAAACCCTGGCGCTGTTTCGCAATCACGTCTGCGACAGCGTGGTGCTGCCCGACGGCGAACGCTTTAAAAATTTGGAGACGCTCAACCTGGTGTTCGACGCCTTACTCAGCAAGCGTCACAGTCGCCAGACTACTCTGGTTGCTCTGGGTGGTGGCGTGGTTGGCGACATCACTGGCTTTGCTGCGGCCTGTTATCAGCGCGGCGTGAATTACTTGCAAATCCCCACCACCTTGCTGGCACAGGTGGACTCCTCGGTGGGCGGCAAAACCGGCGTGAATCATGCGCTGGGCAAAAATATGATCGGCGCATTTCACCAACCGGTGGGTGTGCTGGCCGACACCGATACGCTGAATACGCTGGAGGATCGCGAACTGAGCGCGGGCCTCGCCGAGATCATTAAATACGGCTTGATCCGCGATATGGAGTTCTTCCGCTGGCTGGAAGACAACATGGAAAAACTCAGCGCGCGCGATCCGCAAGCACTCGCTTATGCCATCGAACGTTCCTGCCGCAACAAGGCCGAGGTGGTCGCTGCCGACGAAAAAGAAGGCGGCGTGCGTGCGACGCTCAACTTTGGCCACACCTTCGGTCACGCGATTGAAACCGGCACCGGCTACCACTCCTGGTTGCACGGCGAAGGCGTTGGCGTGGGCATGTTGATGGCGGCCGACATGTCGATGCGCCTGGGCTGGCTGAGCCGTGAGGACGTGCAGCGCATCGACCGCCTGATCGACCGCGCGCACTTGCCTACACGCGGCCCGGCGGATTTGGACACCGACCGCTTCATTGAACTGATGGGTGTGGACAAAAAAGTGCTCAACGGAAAAATACGTTTGGTATTGCTGCGCGGTTTAGGTAACGCGGTGGTCACCGCCGATTTCGATCCCGCACTACTGCACGCCACCATCGACGAGCATCATGCGCTGCGCCCCCAACGCGGCCTTGGATTCTAAAACTGTCATGCTCGCGCCCTACGCTGCCCACCCTGAACACTCGCGCGGTCGCCGCTTTAACGAGCCGCCGCCGGAAGCGCGCAGCGAATATCAACGCGACCGCGACCGCATCGTGCACTCGGCGGCGTTCCGGCGCCTGGAATACAAAACCCAGGTGTTTGTGAATCACGAAGGCGACATGTTCCGCACGCGCCTCACCCACTCCATCGAAGTGGCGCAAATCGGCCGCTCCATCGCGCGCTTTTTACAACTCGACGAAGACTTGACCGAAGCCATCGCACTCGCACACGACCTAGGCCACACACCGTTTGGCCATGCCGGGCAGGACGTGCTCAACGAATGCATGCGCGAGCATGGCGGCTTCGAGCACAACTTGCAGTCGCTGCGGGTGGTCGACGAGCTGGAAGAAAAATACGCGCAATTCGACGGGCTCAATCTCACCTTTGAAACGCGCGAAGGCATTTTGAAACATTGTTCGCGTAAGCATGCGCAACGCTTGGGTGACGTGGGCGAACGTTTTATCAACAACCAGCAACCCGGCCTGGAAGCACAGCTTGCCAACGTCGCCGATGAAATCGCCTACAATAATCACGACGTCGATGACGGTTTACGCGCCGGTTTGTTGACGATTGAGCAACTCGACGAGGTGCGTTTGTTTCGCGACCAACACGTTATCGTCAAGCAACTGTACCCAAATCTTGCGGCGCGTCGCACTATTCACGAAATCATCCGCCGTATGATAAACCGCCAAGTATCGGATCTGATTGAACATACCCGTGACGCGATTGCCGCAGCAGCAGTCGGTACGGCAGATGCAGTACGCCGACATCGCGATGCGCTGGTCACCTTCAGCCCCGCGATGCGCGATATGCATCTGGAGCTCAAGCGTTTCTTGCGTACGCACCTGTACCAGCATTACCGGGTGCAGCGCATGACCGCCAAGGCCAAGAAAGTGATTCGGGAATTATTCGACGCCTTCATCGACGATGCGCGTCTGCTACCGCCGGATCCCTATGCACGTGCGACACACGATCAGACAAACGAAGGCGCCGATGGCCTAGCCCGCGCCATCGCCGATTACATTGCCGGCATGACCGACCGCTACGCGATTGCCGAACACGAACGCATTTTCAGCCCCATGAGACTTAGCTGACATGCGCATCTACATGCAAAAAACGGCCGAGGCGAATAGCCCGCCAAAGTTTTACCAAGTGTTTTTACAGCAAGATTTACTGGAAGGCTGGGTGGTAATTAAGGAATGGGGTAACCAGGGTTCAAGTGGGCGCGTGAAACGCGAACTCTTCGACACGCGCGACGCGGCCGAGCAGGCGTTAATGCAGACCCGCGATGCTCAAGTGAGCCGTGGCTACCATGTCGTATTCATTCAAGGCACCTATCGATAACCGGCTATGCAAATTAACTACGATGCACATTTTGATGTCGCCCTCCCCGCCGCACCGCTTGAGGAAACTCCAATTGCGCTCGGTGCGGTCGAGACTCACTTGCCGTATTTCAGTGCCACGTCGCGTCGCACCACGCTGGATATGGCGCTTTATCTGGCGCGCTACAGTGACTTGGTCTTGCTCATACACGGCCCTGCCGGCAGCGGTAAAAGTACCTTGTTGCGCGAAATGATTGCGCGCGGCGGTCCCAATATTCATGCCATTACCGTGTCGGCGGATCGCACCTTGACCACGCAAATGGTCTGTGATGCGGTGCTGAATTCATTCAAGCTGGTCGCCATGCCAACCGCCGCTGGACAATCCATCGCCCAAATCAAAGAGCAATTGGACTTGCTGCAACGCAAGGGCTACCACTGCATCGTATTTATCGATGACGCCGACCATCTGGCGAACGACGCCTATCCGTTCCTTGAGACGCTGGCTGACTTACGTGGCGACGCAGGACGTAACCTGCTGAACTTGGTGTTGTTTGCCCAGCAACGTGAAAAAATAACTTTGCTCGGCCCGAGTGTACGCCACCGGGTAAAAGCGACCGAGTTACGACCACTTGCCGCCGATGAAACCGCCGCTTATATCCAGCATGTGCAGCACAATAGACGTGGCAACAGTAGCGCAGTTGATTTTCAGGATCGAGAAATTCGGCGCATTGCGCGTGCTTCATCGGGATGGCCGGGCAATATCAACGCCTTGATCGCTCAGCGTTCAGTACGCCATGCTTCACACCCAAGTTCCTTCCTACTCAATTATTCGTGGGCTACACCACGCTATCTGCTGGGCGCTATGTCGATTGCAGCGGCATTGGTCTTTGTCTTCGTATTCCAGGACTCGATCAATCAGTGGTTCGAAACACCCCCAATTGTTTCGCACGCGGTGACTGAACTACCCCAACAAGCCCCGGCACCCGTGGCAGAAGTTGCCAGTGCAGTGCCGACAGAAGTATCTGCGCCTAGTCCGTCTAGCCTACTGGCAGCGTCGGTAGAAGCGGTCGTGATCGCACCTGAAGCGGAGCAAGAACCGGCTGCGCCTATAGCTCAAGCCATACCTGTCGATCCGCCAACACCACCACCCACGGCAGCCTCGCGTTCGCCCACGAAAAACAAGCCACAACGCCACGACTGGCTACTGGCACAAAATCCAGAGGCTTACACGCTGCAAATCGCCGGGTCCTCGCAAGAGGGCGATATCCGCCGCGCGCTGAAAAAATATAGCCTGACCGATCCTGCTGCCGTGTTTAGCGCTTCACGCAAGGGCAAGCCATGGTTCGGTTTGGTCACTGGAGTCTATGCAGATTTTGCCAGCGCCAAACAAGCCCGCGCGGCACTGCCGGAGGAGTTAATGCGTGGGACCTGGGTACGGCGCCTGCGCGCGGTGCAGAGCGAGATCAACAAGCCACAAGAAGCGGCCGAGGCGACTGAACAGCCTGCGGGAACAGCGGCAGCGACGTCACCAACCACTGTTCAGCCAATTCAACTACCTTGAAACGAACGACGGAACTCTAATAGTATTCGGCGTCGCTCAGCCCCTCCCCGCTGACCGATATCATTCTCGAAAAATAATTGTGCTGTGGTCTTACCTCTCCCGTTCATTTTGTAAGTCAGCCCCAATTGCGTGTCGATTTCTTTAATGCCGTGGCTGCGTTCGCCCTGAATCACCGCCTGTCCGTACGCGTGCAACCCCGAACCTAACAGCCGGGTGTAATTTATCTCGGTAAAAAAACTGGGCGTATACGCATCACCGTTCGTGTCCACCAGCTCCTTGGTAAAATAGTAGCCAACTCCCATGTAGCCATGCGTCACCACTTCATCGGCAAGGTAATAACGCACCGAACTGGCGAAGCCGTCTTTGTATCCGAAGGGTTTGTTCAAATCTCGGCCACGGTTAATGTTGCTTTGTGAATATGCCCAGAAGCGGATTTCAGTATCCTCACCCGTCGCAAAAGCGCCGCCGATATTGAAGTCGTACTGCCGCTTGGTAAAGTCAAACGAGCCCTGGCTCTTATTTGTGGTCTCACCGGGCGTGGGCTTTTCGGTGTAGTACGCTGAAGTGACAAACAAGTATAAATCCCGGCTACCGACACTGATGTCACCGATCAAGCGAAACATCGGTGCGTACACCAATCCGTTAGGTGCAACTTTTTGGCTGTTGGTTGGATAAAAGCCGAAGCCGACATCGCCCCACATCGCGTCACCTGCGGGGGCAATACCCGCCAGCGTCAGACTCACGAAAAGCGGTACAACCATACGATATTCTCCACTTCAGACAGGCTTAGCTTATTTATTTTGCTGCGCCATCCTTCAGCGACCAGCTCCCTGATGATGACCAATTACCCATCACCTAACATTTACCAGCGACTTAAGACTATTACATCTTGATTAGCCAACAACGCTCATCACTCGGAAACGGAATCAGCTAGACAAAATATCCGTGTATATCGCTACCGTTCTCGACCCAAGAGCCACAGCTTCAGTTACTGCCCCTGAAGCAAACACGAGCATGAATTGAACGCACTGCCCGGACCCTTTATACTTTCTATCGGCGTGGGCGCATGGATAGTCAGTCGTATCTGAAATACAGGCCGATTCAGCTCGATTGACCTGCTCTCGCGATACCAATGCAGTACAGTCCTGACTGTCCCGCTTCTCACTCCGACGATGAAACTCAATGTATCCAACCGGGTCGAGTACGGCACCTGAAATTGGGTCTATCGCGCTCGAATTTTTTATATTATGAACGTAGATTCTTAAGCAAACGTGTTGAGAACCATCAGTCGAGGAGTGTTTTAACGTGAATCGTACGGCGCGGCCTTCCAAGCAAGGTTTGTATGACCCACAGCACGAGCATGACGCGTGCGGCGTAGGCTTCATTGCTCATCTCAAGGGCCATAAGAGCCACGCGATCATTGAACAGGGATTGCAAATTCTGACCAATCTCAGCCACCGTGGCGCGACCGGTGCAGACCCGCTGGCCGGCGACGGCGCCGGCATTCTGATTCAAATCCCGGATGCATTCCTGCGCCAAGAATTCGCCAAACAAAAAATTACCCTGCCAGGGCTGGGCGACTACGGCGTGGGCATGCTGTTTTTACCGCAAGAGCAAGCTACCCGAGCCGCCTGTGAACGTGTTGTCAGCGAATGCATCACCGCCGAAGGTCAAACCCTGCTGGGTTGGCGTAACGTGCCCACCAATAACACCCGCCTGGGCAAGGGCGTTAAAGCTGTCGAGCCCGTCATTCGTCAAGCCGTGATCCAACGCGGCGCAAATTGCGCCGATCTTGACACTTTCGAACGCAAACTGTTCGTGCTGCGCAAGCGCACCGAACACGCAGTGCGGGCGCTGAATCTGCCCGGCACCGAAGCGTTTTACATCCCGTCGCTGTCGGCCCGCACCTTGGTTTACAAAGGCATGCTGCTGGCCGACCAAGTCGGCGAATATTATCCGGATTTATTCGACGCACAGATGGTCACCGCGCTTGCGCTGGTGCATCAACGCTTTTCGACCAACACCTTCCCGACCTGGGACCTCGCACACCCGTTCCGCATGATCGCGCACAACGGCGAAATCAACACGCTGCGCGGCAACCTCAACTGGATGGCGGCGCGCCGCCATTCAATGTCGTCGGCGCTGTTGGGCGACGATCTTGACAAATTATGGCCGTTGATCGCCGAAGGCCAATCCGACTCGGCCTGTTTCGATAATGCACTGGAATTACTGGTCGCCGGCGGCTATTCGCTGGCGCATGCGATGATGCTGCTGATCCCCGAAGCCTGGGCCGGCAATCCATTGATGGACGAAAAGCGTCGCGACTTTTACGAATATCATGCCGCCCTGCTCGAACCCTGGGACGGCCCGGCGGCGGTCGCGTTTACCGATGGCCGCCAGATCGGCGCGACGCTTGATCGCAACGGCCTGCGTCCGGCACGTTATCTCATCACCGACGATGATCTGGTGGTGATGGCTTCGGAGATGGGTGTGCTTGATATCCCCGAGCATAAAATCATCAAGAAGTGGCGCCTACAACCGGGCAAGATGTTCCTGATCGACGTGGAAGCCGGGCGCATCATCGACGATGCCGAAGTCAAAACCGCGCTGGCCAATTTCCGGCCCTACCGCGAGTGGCTGAAAAAAACCCAAATTGTGCTGGAAGACTTGCCGCCAGTCGTGACCGGCACCCCGCCGGCGTCTGCTGCGTCGTTGCTGGATCGCCAGCAAGCCTTTGGCTACACCCAGGAAGACCTAAAGTTTCTGCTGACGCCGATGGCTGCCAGCGGCCAAGAAGCCATCGGTTCGATGGGTAACGACACGCCGCTGGCAGTGTTGTCGAACCGCGCCATGCCGCTGTCCAGTTACTTCAAGCAACTGTTCGCACAGGTCACCAATCCGCCCATCGACCCGATCCGCGAAGAGCTGGTGATGTCGCTGGTGTCGTTTATCGGCCCGCGCCCCAACCTGCTGGGCTTGAATGAGACCGAACCGCGCAAACGCCTGGAAGTGCAGCAACCGGTGCTAAGCCACGACGATATGGAAAAAATTCGCCACATTGCTGACTACACCAACCAAACATTCCGTTCCTGCACGCTAGACAATTGCTACCCCGCAGCACAGGGCACGGCCGGAATGGCGCCCGTGCTTGACACATTGTGCGCGGAGGCGGAACGCGCAGTGCGCGACGGCTGCAATATCATCATTCTTTCCGACCGCAATGTGGACACGCAGCGCATTGCGATCCCCGCGCTGCTTGCGACCAGCGCCGTGCATCACCACCTGATTCGCGCCGGTTTACGCACCAGCACCGGCTTGGTGGTCGAAACCGGCGCAGCGCGCGAGGTGCATCACTTCGCGATGCTGGCCGGCTATGGTGCCGAGGCAATCCATCCGTATCTCGTGTTCGAAACGCTGGCCGATATGCGTGCCTATCTTCCGGCCAACCTCAGCCACAAAGACGCGTGCAAGAACTACATCAAGTCGGTCAGCAAAGGCTTGTTGAAAGTGATGTCCAAGATGGGTATCTCGACTTACCAATCGTATTGCGGCGCGCAAATCTTTGAAGCCATCGGCCTCAACCAAACCTTCGTCGACAACTATTTCAAGGGCACCGCCAGCACGGTGGAGGGTATCGGCCTGAACGAAGTCGCGGCGGAAGCGGTGCAGTGGCATCGCACCGCGTTCGGCGACGCACCGCTGTATCGCAACGCGCTCGATGTCGGCGGCGATTACGCTTATCGCGTGCGCGGCGAAGCGCACATGTGGACCCCGGACAGCATCGCCAAGCTGCAACATGCGACGCGCGCCAACGACTACAAAACCTTTAAGCAATATTCCGCGTTGATCAACAACCAGAACAAGCAACTGATGACGTTGCGTGGCCTGTTTGAAATTAAAACCGCCGCACAACCGGTGCCCTTGACTGAAGTCGAACCGGCCAAGGACATCGTCAAGCGCTTCTCCACCGGCGCGATGTCCTTCGGTTCGATTTCACGTGAAGCGCATACCACGCTTGCCATCGCGATGAACCGCATTGGCGGTAAGTCCAACACCGGCGAAGGTGGTGAGGAGCCAGATCGTTTCATTCCGTTGCCGAACGGCGACTCGATGCGTTCGGCCATCAAGCAGGTCGCCGCCGGACGCTTCGGCGTGACCGCCGAATACTTGGTCAACGCCGACATGTTGCAGATCAAAATGGCGCAGGGCGCCAAACCCGGCGAGGGCGGACAACTGCCCGGCCACAAGGTGTCGGAAACCATCGCCAAGGTGCGTCACTCGATTCCCGGCGTCGGCCTGATCTCGCCACCGCCGCATCATGATATTTATTCCATTGAAGACTTGGCGCAACTCATTCACGATTTGAAGAATGTGAATCCGCAGGCGCTGGTCAGCGTTAAATTGGTCTCCGAGGTCGGCGTCGGTACAGTTGCCGCCGGCGTGGCCAAGGCACACTCCGATCACGTCACCATTTCCGGTCATGACGGCGGCACCGGTGCAAGTCCGTTGTCGTCGTTGATGTTTGCCGGTTCGCCGTGGGAACTGGGTTTGGCGGAAACACAGCAGACGCTGGTGCTCAACCAACTCCGAGGACGCATTGCGGTGCAGGTTGACGGGCAGATCAAAACCGGCCGTGATGTCGTGATCGGCGCCCTGTTGGGCGCCGATGAATTCGGCTTCTCCACCGCCCCGCTGGTGGTGGAGGGCTGCATCATGATGCGCAAATGCCATTTGAATACTTGCCCGGTGGGCATCGCGACGCAAGACCCGGAGCTGCGCAAAAAATTTACCGGCCAACCCGAGCACGTGGTGAACTACTTCTTCTTCATCGCCGAAGAAGTGCGCGAATACATGGCGCAGATGGGCTTCCGCCGCTTCGACGAAATGATCGGACGCAGCGACCAAATCGACACGCGCGCCTCCATCGAACACTGGAAAGCCAAAGGGCTGGATTTTTCTCGACTCCTTTACCAACCCGCCGCCGTGCCCGGTGTGGCCACACGCTGGACTGAAACCCAGGACCATGGTCTTGACAAGGCACTGGATCATCAACTTATTGCCTCCGCACGCCCCGCATTGGAACAGCAAAAGCCGGTGCAGATCGACGTCACGATCAAGAATTACAACCGCAGCATTGGCGCGATGCTGTCCGGCGCAGTCGCCAAGCGTTATGGGCATGTCGGCCTGCCCGACGACACCATCCATATTCATGCCCAAGGCACCGCTGGCCAAAGCTTCGGCGCGTTCCTGGCGCACGGCATCAGCATCGACTTGCAAGGCGAAGCCAACGACTACGTCGGCAAGGGTTTGTCGGGCGGACGCATCGCTATCTATCCGCCCAAAGCCTGCCCCATCGTGCCGGAGGACAACATTATTGTCGGCAACACCGTGTTGTACGGCGCCATCAGCGGCGAATGTTATTTCCGCGGCATCGCAGGCGAACGCTTTGCGGTACGCAACTCTGGCGCCATGACGGTGGTAGAGGGCGTGGGTGACCACGCCTGCGAATACATGACCGGCGGCATCGTGGTCGTGCTGGGCGCCACCGGACGTAATTTCGCTGCTGGCATGAGCGGCGGTATCGCATTTGTGCTGAATGAACATGGCGACTTCAAACAACGTTGCAACTTGGCGATGGTTGAGTTGGAATCGATACCGGCGCAAGACACGGCCAACAGCGACGCCCACATGTTGCGCGCGCTGATCGAAAAGCATGTGCATTACACCGGCTCGGAACGTGCGCGTGCAATACTCGGGCAGTGGCCGGTCTATCTGCCTAAGTTCGTCAAAGTCATGCCGATTGAATATCGTCAGGCCCTGCAAAAAATCGCCGCTGCGAAATCGGCGGAGAAGAAATTGGAGCGTGTCAGTCATGGGTAAGCCCACCGGGTTCATGGAGATTGCACGGCACGAGCCCGACTATCTACCGGTCGCGGAACGCATTCACTTCTACAAAGAATTCACCTTGCCGCTGGCCGACAGCGAGTTACGCCAACAGGGTGCGCGTTGCATGGATTGCGGGATTCCGTTTTGCCAGACCGGCTGCCCGGTCAACAATATTATTCCGGACTGGAATGATCTCGTTTACAACAACCGCTGGCGCGAAGCGCTAGAGGCGTTGCACTCGACCAATAATTTTCCTGAGTTCACCGGTCGCATCTGCCCGGCGCCATGCGAAGCCTCGTGCGTGCTGAACATCAACAACGATCCGGTCGCGATTAAAACCATCGAGCACGCGATCATCGACAAGGGCTGGAACGAAGGCTGGGTTGCAGCGCAGATTGCCGTAAAAAAATCCGGCAAGCGCGTGGCGGTGATCGGTTCCGGGCCTGCCGGGTTGGCCTGCGCGCAGCAATTGGCACGCGCCGGACACGCTGTGGTGCTGTTTGAAAAAAATGATCGCATCGGCGGTTTGTTGCGTTACGGCATCCCCGACTTCAAGATGGAAAAACACCTGATTGACCGGCGCATGCAACAAATGCAGGCGGAAGGCGTTGAGTTCCGCACCGGGCAGCACATCGGCGTGAACCTACCGGCCCAACAATTACTGGCCGAGTTCAATGCGCTGGTGTTAAGTGCCGGCTCCGAACAGGCGCGCGATCTCAAGGTGCCGGGACGTGAATTAAGCGGCGTCTATTTCGCAATGAAATTCCTGGAACAACAAAACCGGCGCGTCGCGGGTGAAACCATCGCGGCCGATGTCAGCCTCACCGCCACCGGCAAACATGTCGTGGTCATCGGCGGCGGCGATACCGGCTCCGACTGCGTGGGCACATCGATCCGCCAGGGCGCCGCATCGGTCACGCAATTCGAGCTGTTGCCACGACCACCCGAGAAGGAAAACAAACTGCTGACCTGGCCGGACTGGCCGATGAAGCTGCGCACCTCGTCGTCGCAACAAGAAGGTTGTGCACGCGACTGGAGCGTGGCCACCAAAAATTTCTCCGGCGAACAAGGAAAAGTCAAAACCCTGCACGCGATCCGCCTGGAGTGGCAGAAAGATCAAAACGGCGCCTGGAAAATGCACGAGATCGCAGGCAGCGAATTCAATTTGAAGGCTGATCTGGTGCTGCTGGCGATGGGCTACATGCATCCGGTCCAGCACGGCATGTTGCAAGAACTAGGCATCGCGCTGGACGAACGCGGCAACGCCCGCGCCGACACCGAACGCTATCAAACCTCGATCCCCAACGTGTTTGCCGCCGGCGACGCGCGACGCGGACAGTCCTTGGTGGTGTGGGCGATCCGCGAAGGCCGCCAAGCGGCGCGCGCCGTGGATGAATTTTTGATGGGCAGTTCGGATCTCCCCCGCTAGCGTAATTCTTAACCCTCAATGGAACTGACCAATCGCAAAGAACCGCCCGCTTCGACCTCTTTTCTCCGCGCTCATTTTCATCGCGCTGGCTTTATGCGGGTAGGAAGAATGCTGCGGGGATCACAACCCACCTTTAGTTTAAATTCACGCACCACACCACAGGCCACCCCATGACGACACTAAAAAATGACCGCTTTCTTCGTGCCTTGCTGCGCCAACCCGTCGATGTCACGCCCGTGTGGATGATGCGTCAGGCCGGACGCTACCTGCCCGAATACCGCGCCACGCGCAGCAAGGCCGGCAGTTTCATGAAGCTGTGCACCTCACCGGAATTTGCCTGCGAAGTCACGCTGCAACCACTGGACCGCTACCCCCTGGATGCGGCAATTTTATTCTCCGACATTCTCACCATCCCCGACGCGATGGGGCTGGGGCTTTACTTTTCCGAAGGCGAAGGCCCGCGCTTCAAGAATCCGCTGCGCAGCGCGCAAGACGTCGCCAAGCTTGGTATGCCCGATCCGGAAACCGAACTGCGCTACGTGATGGACGCGGTGCGTTTGATCCGCAAAGAGTTGGACGGCCGCGTGCCGCTAATTGGCTTCGCCGGCAGCCCGTGGACGCTCGCGACTTACATGGTTGAAGGCAGCAGCAGCAAAGAATATTCGATCATCAAAAAGATGCTGTTCGACGAGCCCAAGGTCATGCACCAGTTGCTGGATAAAGTCGCGCAGTCGGTCACGTCGTATTTAAACGCGCAGATCGCAGCGGGCGCGCAGACGGTGATGATCTTCGATACCTGGGGCGGCATCTTGACCCCGCGCGATTACAAACTGTTTTCACTCGCCTACATGGATCGCATCGTCAAAGGCTTGCAGCGCGAGAACGAAGGCCGCAAAGTGCCAGTGATTTTATTTACCAAAGGCGGCGGCGGTTGGCTGAAGGACATGGCCGCGACCGGCTGCGATGCGCTGGGCGTCGACTGGACTCTCAATCTCGGCGACGCCCGCAGACAAGTCGGCGACAGCGTCGCACTGCAAGGCAATATGGACCCGTCGGTGCTGTACGCATCCCCTGCCCGCATCCGCGAAGAAGTCGCCACCATCCTCGCCAGCTACGGCAAAGGCAACGGCCACGTATTCAACCTCGGCCACGGCATTCATCAACACGTGGTCCCCGAGCATGCCGGCGCGTTTATCGAAGCAGTGCATGAGCTGAGCAAGGCGTATCACACGACCTGACTCGCAGGGTGCGTCGTGCGGACGGCGCACCCTACGGCAGTCTGATGACGTCGGCGTAAACTTCTTCGATAGGTATTGTGAAACCAATTGATTCGAACGCTACCCTGTCGCTGATCGCATAGCTTTCCAGCATCCAGCCGTCATCTACGCGTCGGTATACGTCGATTTGTATTTTGTCCTGTTCCACCAAAACGTATTCGCGCAAGCTTTCCAGGCGCTGGTAGATCATGCGTTTGTAAAACCGGTCTTTAGCTTCCGTGGATGGCGAAAGCACTTCAACCACAATGACAGGATCGGTTTCATAATAAGGACTAAGTTTGTTTTCAACGCACGACACTAATAGGTCGGGATAGAAAAATGTGTCCTTAATTTTGACTTTCACATCAGACATATAAACTTTACACGGCGAAGATTGCAAATGCGCACGTAACGCCACCAATATACTTGTCGCGATGAGGTTGTGTCGCTTGCTGGTCCCGACCATCGCATACACGTTGCCCTGGATATATTCGTGCCGCACGTCACTGCGCAATTCGCCCTGAATATAATCCTCTTCACTGAGCAGTTCGACCTTGGCTTTAGTGGACACGGGGCCGCCTCAATTTAAAGTGTATCGTCGCAAATATAGCAAAGGCCGTTACGCAGGCTCCATCAAACTTTCTTCCGTGCAACACCTGAAGCCACCGCCGCTTTCGCAACCGCAGGCGACACACGGTCGCGCAGGCGCGGATCGAACGGTTTGGGGATGATGTAGTCGGGGCCGAAGTGCAGTGATTTTAAATTGTAAGCATCCAGCACCTCTTGCGGCACCGGCTCGTGCGCCAGCGTGCGCAGCGCGTTAACAGCGGCGATCTTCATCGCTTCGTTGATGCAGCTTGCTTGCACGTCGAGCGCGCCACGGAAAATAAACGGGAAACCGAGCACGTTGTTCACCTGGTTGGGAAAGTCGGTGCGGCCGGTGGCCATGATGAGGTCGCTGCGCGCGGCGCGTGCGACCTCAGGATGAATTTCGGGGTCTGGATTTGACAATGCGAAAACAACCGGCTTGACGGCCATCGTCTTCACCATGTCGGCAGTGACCAAATCGGCACCAGAGACGCCGATCAAGACATCCGCGCCGTTGAGAGCATCGGCCAGGGTGCGCTGCGCGCTGACGTGCGCAAATTCCTGTTTGTAATCCAGCAAGTCGTTCCGACCGGCATGCACCACCCCACTGCGGTCGACCAGCACAACGTTTTCCTTGCGCGCACCCAGCGACACCAGCAGCTTCATCGATGCGATCCCGGCTGCGCCCGCACCCAGGCATACGATGCGTGCGTCGGCGATTTTTTTGCCTTGAATTTCCAGCGCGTTGAGCAGGCCGGCGGAAATAATAATGGCGGTGCCGTGCTGGTCGTCGTGGAACACCGGAATGTCGAGACGCTTCACCAGCTCGCGTTCGATTTGAAAACAATGCGGCGCGGCGACGTCTTCCAGATTGATGCCGCCGAAAGTCGGTGCGATGGCGATAACCGTTTCGATGAAATGCTCCGGCCCCTTAGAATTTACTTCGATGTCGAACACGTCGATGCCGGCGAATTGTTTGAACAACACCGCCTTACCTTCCATCACTGGCTTGCCGGCGAGCGCGCCAACATTGCCAAGACCGAGCACCGCCGTGCCGTCGGTGATAACGGCGACCAAGTTGCCTTTGGAGGTGTAGCGATATGCATTCTGCGGATCGGCGGCGATTTCACGCACCGGCGCGGCAACGCCCGGCGTGTAAGCCAGCGCCAATTCCTTTTGCGTGCGGCACGGCTTGGTGATGTCGATGCCGATTTTACCGGGCGTGGGCTGCGCATGATATTGCAGCGCTGCGGCTTTGAGTTCGTCTGGGGTCATGGGAGTTACCACTGTCGGTTAGGTTAATGAGTTACTGCACTTCCAACGCGGAAGGATGGCGTACGCGCATTACATAATCACCGTTTTTGAACGGCGTGATCCAGCCACGCGCGACAACATCGCGGCCGCGCAGTGCTTCGGGTTTGTAGCGGGTGAAATACTGCAAGTCTTCGCGTGCGACACGCAGCGCCATATGAGGCGCCAGGTTTAGCCATATCGTGTTTTTGCTCTTCCCGATGCGTACGACGCGACCTTTAACTACGTGAAATCCATCTGCACCTGGCCCCACGCGTTGCGCGTCCATCGGCGCGTAGTAGGCATTAGACCAAATGCCGCGCTTGGCACTGTGTGCACGCTGCTCGGCAGCACGATAACACTCGGCGTCGTGCAAGCCCGGCGGAATCGCAATCCAAAATGCCAAGCCCTGCTCTAATAACATCGCCTCGATACTGCTGCGGTCGCTTAAATACAGGTGCGCCAAAGTGCGCTGATGCACGTCAAAACGTTCCGCGTCATAGCGCAACAACACGGTGTGATCTTTTTTTAGCGCATTCTCCAACGCCACGCGCGCATCCACGGCGAACGGCTCGGCGGGCTTGTCTTGATGGGCAACCTCGGGCGCATTGATGCCGACAAAACGTATGTGGCGGCCATCGCTCAACTCGACCGTGTCGCCGTCGAACACCTTGCGCACCGTGGCGCGCTCGTCGACACGATCCGCCGCACACGACGACGCGGCTGCGAACGCATTGCTCCAAACAACCAACGACGCCAACGCGCCCACCCAAACGCAAAAAGGGCGCCGCAACTGCGCGCCCTTGCGAAACCTTCCGGCGAACCCGGCCAGGAGGTTATTTCTTCTTTGCATACCGCTGACGGAATTTGTCGACCCGGCCGCCTACGTCCAGCGTCTTCTGCTTGCCGGTATAGAACGGATGGCACGACGAGCACACTTCGATGTGTAGATCCGGCTTGGTATAGGTTGATTGGGTCGCAAACGTGTTGCCGCAACTACAGGTCACGGTCACGGCTTTGTATTCGGGATGGATATCAGTTTTCATAAGAATCACCTTCAGGTTACTCACCACCCGTAGCCCCAAGGCTGCGCGCCAGTGAGTGGGTTGGCGAAAAGGCCAGAATCATAAGTCAATTCCGCATGACCAACAAGCAGAATGCAGCAGAGCTGCTGTGATCGCATCACTTAAATACTATCCAGTGGGCTATTTACACCACGCCCGCCGCGATTGAGCACGTGCGTGTAGATCATGGTGGTGGCCACGTCTTTGTGCCCCAACAGCTCCTGCACCGTGCGGATGTCATAACCGGACTGCAACAAATGCGTCGCAAAGCTGTGACGTAATGTATGCGGCGTTGCGGGCTTGGTGACCTTGCTTACCAACACCGCCTCGCGCATTTCTCGTTGCAGACCTTTCTCGTCCAGATGGTGCCGCCGCACCGCACCCGAACGTGGATCAGTCGACAATTTGGCAGACGGAAAAATGTATTGCCACCCCCATTCGCGCCCGGCATTCGGATATTTGCGCGCCAGCGCATAGGGCAGGTATACATCACTATTCCCGGCGGCCAGATCTGCAATGTGCATCGCCTGGATGTTTTGCAGATGCAGCTTAAGTGGTTGGACCAACACTTGCGGCAACATCGTGACACGGTCTTTAAACCCCTTACCCTCACGCACAATAATTTCATACCGCTCGAAATCCACGTCTTTCACGCGTAGCCGCACACATTCCATCAGCCGCATCCCAGTGCCGTACAACAAACGACCCATCAAACCATAGGTGCCACGCATGTGATCGAGCACCATGCGCACCTCCGCAACCGTCATGACGACCGGCAACCGTTTCGGTGCCTTCGCCTGCTCCACGTTGTCCAACCAAGGAAGATTCAAATCGAGCACGTGGCGATACAGAAACAGCAGTGCACTTTTAGCCTGACTTTGCGTTGACGCCGACACGTTGCCAGTCACGGCAAGATCGGTCAAAAACGCTTCGAGTTCGATCTTGCCCATCTGCGCTGGATGCCGCTTGCCGTGAAAAAAGATAAAGCGCCGCACCCAATCCACGTACGTCTGTTCGGTGCGAATGCTGTAGTGTTTTAACCGGATGCGCGCACGGAGTTGATCTAATAAACGCGCCGGTTTAACGATGAATTGACTGGGTGTAGTTTGCGTCGACATTGGGGTGTACTAAACAGAGCTGCTATGATGATAAGGGCCCCATTATTGACCGAAGCGGTTTAGTACACCAGACTGTCGTAATATAAAACGACATTTAGGGTGTCTACTTAACGTTAGGTGTCGCGGCAACACCGTCCATTGCCGCAGAAAGAGGAAAATAAAAATTATGCCTAAAGCAACGCCAGTTAATTCCAAAAAAGAAAACGTATATCACGACAACAGCAGTTGTACCGAACGCAACAATATTGAGAAGGCCAATCTTCAAAGTGGAACTGGAGGGAAGACTCTTTGCGTCCACTGTGCAAGATTGAATAAAGCCGGAAAATAAAAAGGCGCTCACGGTGTCTTTTCCCAGAAAGTCATCTCCCAAGAAGGCCCCGTGGGCTCCCCTTCGTTAATTACCCAAATACGCCTTAACGCGCGCACTTCCAATCCATGCATAAAGGCGACAGATAATGCTCGAAATCCTTCATGATGGGGGCCATGAAAACGAATTGTTGGCTCAGCATAAGAATGTCCATTAGAGCCTTCACACGATTCATACGTTTCAACTCCACAACTGCGTAAAATCATGACTTCTTTTTCTATTCCAGCGTCAAGAGGCGTGTCTGTATCAAGCACACCTAACCCGGCGCTCAAGCGGACGGCTTCGCCGCCGCTTAGCTCTACGTTGGGTGTCACCAATCACATTATTAGGAGGCTGACGTGGGAGAAGCCGAACAAAACAAAAAGCAATGTGATGCTCTTGAACTCTTATACAAAGATGCCATCGACAACATCCGTCTTTACAAGCAGCAGCAATTCACCATAACCAATTATGCAATTGCCCTTTATGTGGCGATTGTCGCTCTATACGATCGGTTTGATAAAGCGACAGATTTAGAGAAAGGCATCCTTTCATCTGTCGCCCTAGTTGTGTTAATCGTCGGGACCACATTTATTTTTCGGTTCCATTGCAGCATGGTTGGCAATCGGCAAAGGATGGCAAAGATCAAAGAATCATTTGACGACGCATCCAAAGAAGCATGGAAAGCCTACGACAAACCAAGCCACACTTCATGTCGTCACAATATCGGTTTCGCGTTTACATTGGCTGGTGTCCTACTGCTTGGTGCACTAGCTGTATGGTGGGCAATTTATAGGGTAACACCCAACTATTAGTTTGAGCGGACGCGGCAAACAGCGCCGCGCCGCTCAACAACACGTTGGGTGTCACAGAAGTGTTGAGGTGCGAGCAAGTGCATCCCAAGAATTCACAGCACGGGTTCGTCCCACGCGGCGTGTTCGTGGCTTCGATCACCGAAAAGAATTCAGGGCCAGCTTCAAGTACATCGCCGTCTGATCGCGGGCATTCTTATCGGTGTTCTCAGTTCAGGGCAGCCGTTGAGTTTCGTGAGTTGGCTCGTTCACTGGCTTCGGGTGAAGGGCGCGAAGGTTCGCTTCCTATTTTCTCCCACCCAAAACCCTGGCTTCGTTTGGGAGCTTCGGCTAGTGTTTTTGGAAAGGGTGCGTGAGCGGCATGTCTCGCCCAGGCAAACAGTGAAGCAGAAACCAACCGGGTTCTAATCATGCGCGTGTGTCGAGCCTCATGAGTTTCACCTGTGCCTTTCGTGCCACCCAACCCGGCGTTCAAGCGGACGCGGTGAAGCGCCGCATGTTTCCTGTTGTCTTTTTAGCGCGCCGCTTAACTCTACGTTAGGGATTCACAATATGGAGGTGCAGGTGTCAGAAATCATAGCTGCAATTATTGGCGGCTTTCTCGCGGCTGGTACAGGTTGGTTTCTCCAGAATCGTGCCGAAAAAGATCGAACGGACAAATCGCGCCATTTATTAACGACAGCAATTTGTGACGACTTACAACATGCGATCACCCTCTACGAAAAAATAGATGACGAGTGGGGAAAAACAAAAACAATTTGGTTCGCAACGTTGAATGAGCTTAGGGAATCTAGACAAACATACCAAAACAGCAAAGACTGGATCGTTCTATTTGAAAATGCCGATCTTCGAAAAAAAATATTTCGCTACTACTTGAGAAGTTCCGACCTACTTAACAACCTCGAATATCAGCAACGTAGGAAGTACGAGCTGGAAACCAAATACAACGATCTAATTCGAGATATCAAATACAAAACACCGCAGTTAAGCGATGCAGAAGCATCACGTGCCGCAACTTCGTATATGGCACAAGAAGACGCAGAGTACCTTCGTCTTAAAGAAAGCATACCTGACAACGTGAAGAAGCTTGATAAATTCAAGGCTGAAGCAAAGGAGTTAGAGCGTGCACTTCAGAACCCATAAAATCCCTAACCCCGCGTTCAACACGGACCTTCGGGTCGCTGCGCGCCCCTCGGCCGGTTAACGCGAACGTTAGGCGAGTACCATGATGGAGTTCAATTTCCAGGATGCGTTCCCTTCGTTGCCACTCGGCGATATTTATCCGTTATCCGCCCGAGCCCACAGTTGGCTTGCCCGAGCGTCGAAGCGAGGTGACTTTTTAGACAAGCCGCCCACGCAAATTGCTGGTGGAGTCTACATACTTTCTGGGCTTGATTATCATCATCACCAGTTCATGGTTCATCTCGAACAACTGGCGCCTTATTATGCAAGAAAAAGTGCATTCTTGGAGCACATCCATGAATTGCCGAGTGGCGGTACCGTCTCGCCTCCACTCCTTACAGAGATAGAGAGAGACCATTTGGATGCCCTGCATCATGAAGCGGTTGCTTACCTCAATAGACTTGGCCAATTCGTTTCCTTTGCCAAGGCAATGGAATTAGAAGCCATGTGCCCACGGGCTAAAGAGCTGTTAAGTTTTCGTAACAAGCACACGGCGCACCGGTCAATCGACGATCCGAGAAAGGAACCGTTCGAATTGCAAGAAATGCATGCTATGGCATTCAACTTTTATCAGCTTAACGACGGCTCATTCCCAATTTTTCAGATTTATGATCAAGGGCATCATATTAACTTTCATATGCGCGACGATCATACAGTTCTCATGGATGAGGCCATGGTTTTGTTGCAATCATTGTATGCCGTCCCGATTGATGCCGTGAATGCCTAACTCTGCATTCGAGCGGGACGCGCCAAAAGCGGCGCGCCCCTCAACTTTACGTGTGCGCCGGGCATGGCGCGTTACTTCATAGGTGAAAGTCCTATGGCCAGGTTTTCGCAGAGCCGAAGGCAAGGA
>JANLTU010000231.1:0-7622 GCA_031363085.1 Gammaproteobacteria bacterium | reverse complement strand
GCGCCATGACTGCCACAAATGACTCTACGCCGTGTCGGTTGCCTTGTGTTTTGTCTACACCCGCGCTCACGCGCGGACTCCGACAAAACCCCCGGCTCCTACGGCTACTCGGGGGTCGTCGCACTTCCTGTGCTCCTTCGGAGTGAATACGTTGGTATTCGGCATCGACATCGTCAACATCCACCTCGACCCAGACACCCTGACCTTGAAACGCGGGTTTGAAAATGGCCGCTTGTGACGCGTGACCGGGTAACATAAAGCCAAGCTCTGACCCTCCCAGTTTGAGCAGCACAAACCAATCACTTTCGAAAACAATTTCACAACCGAAAAGTTGCACGTAGAAATTCTTCGACGCTTGAATTTTTTCGGTGATCACGCCAAACCAGAGTTTCATGGAAATACTCCTGCAGGTAGGGAATCGAGATGCTCAGTCTCGACGTGGCCCGCATGCAAGTCTTGAACAAATGCGACCTCGCCACGCAAAAAAAATCGCAACGGCGACTCGCCCGCAAGCCGTGTGAAATCCCGGGTCATGTGGCTTTGATCGGCATAGCCCATTGCCGCTGCGACCTCGGCAAGGCCGACACCGGCATGCGTGGACAGCGCGCGCGCGGCGGCGCGGTAGCGCTGAATGATCGCGAACATTTTGGGCGACACGCCGACATCGTCCAGAAATATTCGTTCGAGATGGCGACGGCTGATGCCTAGATTCCTCGCCAGATCGTCGATGCGGGCGGTCTGTTGGCTGGACGCGCTGTGCTGGATGGCCGCGTCGATCCGATGCGCTTGCGGCGCGCGGCACGCGAGCATGCGCGTTAAAACTCCGTCGAGCACGCGGAACACCGCACTGTGGCCGATCTGTTCGGCAATGCCGTCCAGTGAAAAGCGCAGCACCTCCGGCGCAGGGGCGTGGCTGTCGGTGAGTTCTTTGGCAGGCAGCGTGACAAAGTGGCGGCTCTGCCCGGGTTTGAATTGGATGCCGAGGTAGTGAACACCCAAGCGGATCGGAACGCTGATCGGGCCGGTGGTGGTCCCGTACACCCAGCTTTGCGCGCTCACGCCGCTGGCTTCGATGACGAGGTCCACGCACCCGTCGGGCAGGATCGTCTGCGTGGAACAGGCATTGTTCAGGCTTAACCAGTAGTGGCTGACAAAGCGCGCCAGCGCGGGGTTCGGCCTGCACATCACCAGCGGTGGTTGCATCACGCACACTCGCCATCGGTTTGGGCAGCTTCAAGCCTAATTCGGTTCGGTCTGAAATTCCAGCATCTCAAGCAGGTTGCCCTCCGGATCTTTAAGCCCGGCATAAACACCGACCGGGCAGGGCTGGGGCTCGGAATGTAAAAAACGTGATCCCTTTGCGTTCAAGTTCTTGCATCGTTCGCTTTAAGTTGTCGACCGTGACATTTAAAACATGCGAAGTTTTTTCCGGGTAACCGGCTTCGATTTTTTGCAGCACGAACGGCACACCGTGGTTCTTGAGCTGCACGATGCAGTCGCCGAATTCACGCTCGACTTCGAAGCCCAGAACGTCGCAGTAAAACCGGGTGGCGGCGGCGAGATCGCGGACGTAAATGCCTACTACACAGACGTTTGACATACTCTCTCCTGCTTGGTCGGTGGTGATGAAGCTCGGGTGAATGGCTTGATATTTAGGTTCACGACGTCATCGGCGGCGCGTGCGTAACGATAATTTCAAGACGCTTGATTTTGCCGTGCTCGATGGTGAAGTGATCGATGCCGCGCATCGGCTCGGAAAACGCCGACGAATAACACGTCCATGCGGCGCGCACCCGGCCGGCGTCCAGATCGACGCGGTCGAGTTGCAAACGCATGTCGGGCAACGGCTCCTTGCACATGTCCTGGAACGTGGCGCGGATCGCGGACAGGCCGGTGTGGGTTTTGGGTTCGCCGCCGAACGGCTCGACGAACACTGCGTCCTCGGTAAACAGATCCAGCATGGCGCTCTCGCCTGCGGGTCCGGCCTGCATGGCCTTGTAGAGACTTTCGATGAGATTACGGTCAGCGGGTGCGACGGACATGGTTATATTCCTCTGTTAATCTTATGTAAGATGATTAACTCACACTCTTACCACCGAGAAGCCACCCATGCTTGGAACCCACTCGATGTTGAACGAAGAGGCCCTCGCTGCATTACGCCGCTTGGTGCAAACCACTCACGAGCAGCGCAGCGCGCTTCCGGCCCTTGAGTTGGTGCAGCTCGCCAATAATGTCAAGGTGGCCTCCGGCATTACCATCGACTTCACTGCGGCACACCCGTTAGGCGTACCCATGGTCGTGGTGTGTGTTCCAGTTCCGGTGTCCGACCCGCAGGAGCTGCCCAGCCTCACCCGGCGCGAAAACCAAGTCGCGGCGCTGGTGTCCGAAGGGCTCAGCAACAAGCAGATCGCGCGTCATCTGCGTATCGCCCTGGCTACCGTCAAGGATCATATGCACCGCGTGCTGGTCAAAACCCGGCTTCCCAATCGTGCGGCGCTCGCCGTCGCCTATCGTGGCAACCTTGCTCAGCCAGCGCCTTCCACAGCGCTCTAATATGAAGCAGATGAAAGCAGAAATTATCACGAGATAGACCGTTGGGCACTCCATCTTTGGATGGGGTTGCCAATGGCGCGACGGTCATTTTTTTCATCAAGCCCCCGCCGCTGTCAACACCGAACCCGCAAGCCGATAACATGACCAAACGCCCGACACTGCAGATTCTCTTGATCGACGACGACCAACGCCTCGCCGAATTGCTGGTGCGCTATTTCGAGCGTTTTGACTTGCATCTGGAGCACGCGGCAGCACCGAGCAGTGGGCTCAAAAAACTCGACAGCGGGCACTTCGATCTGGTGATACTCGACGTGATGCTGCCGGAAATGGACGGCTTTGAAGTCTGCAAAGCGATCCGCAAATCCAGCGATATTCCCATCATCATGCTGACCGCGCGCGGGGACGTCATGGACCGCGTGGTCGGCCTTGAGATCGGCGCAGATGATTATCTGGCCAAACCGTTCGAGCCGCGCGAGCTGGTGGCGCGCATCCAAAATATTCTGAAACGCTCCGTGCGCGCTGCGGCGAACGGAGCGGTGCTTGACTTTGACACGCTGGTCATCGACACGCAACTGCGCAACGTGCTGTTGCATGGCACGTTGCTGGGCTTGAGCAGCATGGAATATCAATTGCTGGAAATGCTCGCGCGCCAGCCGGGCAAAACCTTCAGCCGCGATGAAATTCTCAACGTCTTGAAAGGCGTGGACGCCGACGATTTGTTTACCCGCTCCGTGGATATTCTCATCAGCCGCTTGCGAACCAAACTCAAGCCGCTCGATTGCATCAAGACGCAACGCGGCAGCGGTTACTGCTTCGTCGGAAAAGTCACGTCGTGAAACTTTTCCACTCCCTGTCCGGGCGGCTGGTTGCGCTGTTCGTGATCACCGCGATTGCGTTCGTGCTGCTGGTGGGCCTGAGCATCGGCAGCGCGTTCCGCTCCCACTTTCAGGACACGGTGCGCCCGCACTTGCTGCGCTACATGCAATACATCCAGGCCGATATCGGTGCGCCACCCAACCTCGCGCGCGCAGAGCAACTGGCACGTGAGCTGGACATCGAGATTCACATTCATGGCGCCGATGTGATGTGGTCATCCAGCGATGCGGCGCTGGACATGACACTGATGCAGGTGCATCGGCGCTTCACCAGCAACAACATCGATTTTGAATTCGCATCCTGGAACAACCGCGAATATCTGGTTGCGCATCTGCCGCAATACATCCTGGCGTTGGGCATCTCGACCACACGCGAGCGCGGGCACTGGCATTGGCGCGTGATTCCGTTGATCGTATTGCTGCTTATTTTAGCGCTGCTGTATCACGCCACACGCCGTCTGTTCGCGCCGATTGAAATTCTTAAATCTGGGTTGGCGCGCATCGGCACGGGTGACCTCACTCACCGCATCAACATCCAGCGCCGCGATGAACTGGGCGAACTGGCCGGCAGCGTCAACAGCATGGCCGACGACATTCAACGCATGCTCGATGCGAAGCGCCAATTGCTGCTGGCCATTAGTCACGAACTGCGCTCACCGCTGACGCGTGCCAAAGTTGCGGTGGCCTTGCTCGACGATGCGCAACAGCGCAGCGATATCAACCGCGATCTCAACGAAATGGAGAAATTAATCGAGGAATTGCTCGAAACCGAGCGCCTTAGCGCGCATCACGGCGCGTTGAACAAAAAGCGCGTTTCGCTCACGCAACTTGCGCGCAGCGTGCTGCACGAATCATTCGCGGGGCATTCGATCCGGCTACTAGCACCGGAGCATGACATCAATGCCGAAGTGGACGAAGTGCGCCTGCGCCTGCTGTTAAAAAATCTGCTCGACAATGCATTGCGCCACACGCCCAGCGCTTCGCCCGCGCCGGAACTGCACCTGGAGCAGCGCGAACAGCGCGCGGTGCTTAGCATCACCGATCACGGCAGCGGCATCGAAGCACATCACTTGCCGCATATAAGCGAACCGTTCTATCGAGCGGACGCCGCACGTCTGCGCGCCACTGGCGGCTATGGCCTGGGTCTGTATTTATGCCGCGTGATCGCCGAGGCGCACGGCGGCAGCCTGCATATCGACAGCGCGCCCGGACGCGGCACGCGCGTGCAGGTGAGCCTCCCCGTGTAGCGGGCTACGCGTCGCCCGCTGATTAATTCCATTGCCAATTTAAAACGATACGTTGTTGCTTCACCTTACCGCGCAACTGCACTGTCTGCGGCGCGGCGCCGAGTTTCGTTTTAAATTGGCAATGAAATAATATCCTTCGCCGCGCGCATTGAATAAATCTGAAAAATTTTAAGTCCGCATCATGCAGCACCGCTACACAAAACCGTCTGCACGCCGACAAACACGTCGCACTTTCAAACCTTCCTTGGACAGCTAACAGCTACGGTACCGGCTTCCCTTGTCGTTTCGACGCACCGCATGACGCGGACTTACAGTAAATACGGGCGCATGCACCGCGCAGATGCAGCGTGTCGGAAAATTATTTTTGCCGAGGATTCGGAAGCCGCGAACAATGCGCTAGACTTTCGCCGACTTAAACGACGCATCCGATGTGACGGATCACATGCCTACCACTCACCCGCAAAACTCTGTGAACCCGGCTGATACCCTCGCCGAATTACTCGCGCGCACCGCATTGCGTGATCAACGCGCGTTCCAACGGCTCTACGAACTGACCAGCCCGCGCCTGCTGGGTATGCTGCTGCGCCTAGTGCGTTCGCGCAACGTGGCCGAAGAAATTCTGCAAGAGTCTTTCATCAGCATCTGGCAGCACGCCGGCTCGTATATGGCTACGAGGAGCCAAGCAATGACCTGGATCACCAGCATCGCGCGCCACCGCGCACTGGATTATTTGCGTTCACCGCGCAACGCCCTCGCGACGCCGACGAACAATGATGCTGTGTTACACGGCATTGCGGACGAGACACCTAGCGCGCTGGAGCACTTGCTCGCCGCCGTCGAGTCGCGCGCCTTGCGTGAGTGCTTCGCGGCGCTGGATCAGAACCAGATGCGCAGTATCATCGCGGCGTTTTATTGCGGCCTGACCCACGAACAAGTCGCGGCCGAATTCGGCGCGCCGGCCGGAACAGTCAAGTCCTGGATACGACGCGGGCTGGAACGGCTGCGCCGCTGCATCGACACCGCCAACGGCGAACCAAGTTAAATAAATATGGCAGAAATCAACCCGGAATTACTCGAACAGATCGCGGCCGCCTATGTGCTCGGCACGTTAACCACGCTCGAACGCGAACGCTGCGCGCAACTCATCCGCGAACATCCCGACCTCGAACAGCGCGTACGCGCATGGGAAAACCGTTTGCTGCCGCTTGCTTCCGGCGTGCCGCCGGTTGCACCCTCGGCGCAAGTGTGGAAGTCCCTCGAAGCGCATATTAATCCTCCGACCGCGACCGCACCCAAGGTTCCTTCAAAATCCGCGCGAATCAACTTTGGCCTTCTGCAAGGAGCCATGTCGCTAGTGTTCGGCGTGGTGCTTGGCGCAGCCGTGGTGATGTGGGGCAAACGCAGCGAAACCCTGCCGGAAAGCTATGTGGCGGTGCTCGCAGCCACTGCCAATGCACCGCCCGCCCTGCATGCGAGCGCCATGCGTAAAGAATCAACGTTGTTTGTAAAAATGATCGAACCGCTTGAAGTCAAGTTCGGGCAGATGTTAGTGCTGTGGGCCTTGCAAAAAAACGCACCGCCGCACCGTATCGGCATCGTTCAATCCAGCGGTAAATCGCGCATCGCCCTCAGCAACCCGGCCGACATCGTATTTAAAAATGTCACGACCCTGGCCATATCTTCCGAACGCGCGGATGCCGCGACCATCACCGGACCCAGCGGCGACTACGTATTAAAGGGCCCGTGCGTAAAATTGTGGTAGAACGTCTAATGTTCGGCAGCGATTTTAATCCGGTAGCACAAGTGTTTACCCTCCGACGGACAACTCACTGACACGTTGACCAGAATTTTGTCGAGATCCGCTGGCGGCACGCTGTCGTCGATATGCCGAACCACGAACTGTTCGAAATACGGATCATCGTTCGTCAACTGGCACAGCTTTCCGCACTCGTCGAATTTTTTCACCAGCAAACGTACCACCGACTCGCTATACCCTTCCCACACCGCACCGTCGTCGCAGTGCGCGTAATGCAGGTAAGAATTGTAAACCGCCGCCCAGTTCGGCAACGCAGAGGATTCGATCTCTGCACGTTTTGCTTCGTCTTGTGCGCAGTGTTTTACGCTTGCCCTTGCCGGCGTGAATACGATCAGGCTGAGCAACAGACTCGAATAAATGACAGTACGATGTACATTTTTATGACGCATGGAATCATCCTTGTTCTATCGATTGAATAGGTGGCTTCAAGCTGAAGTTGGAATTGTATCGCTGGGGAAAATAACCCCCGAGGTTTGGGCTCGGGGGCCAGAACATTACTTTTTCACATAACTCACACGGCTAGTTATTGGGTGCGCTGTCGTAAATCCAACGGATAATCAATGGATCCACGCCGGTCGAGAAGCCTGCATGGGGCACGTCGCCGTTCATTTTTCGTACGTACAAACTATTTGCTACATCGTTGAAATCGATCCGCTCAACCATACGGCGATAGAAAAGATTCTTGTCGATATCGTGATTTTGGTCCAAAAAAGTTGGCCCGCGATTATTGTTATGGCAAGCACCGCCACAGCCCCTAACACGGGTAGAAACTTGTGTGGCAAAAGACAATGGGGAGGGCGGCGCGCCCGCAACTGCCCTAACCCGACTAATCGATGCACTACTACTACCTTTTGCGTTATTCACGACCAGCGAAAGGAAGTAGTCTCCTTCCACATCCGGTGTAAATGTGGGTGTTGCGGTCGTGTCTCCTGTGAGCACCGCAGCACTGACACCCTGATTAGTTCCAAAAGGGGAGTATGTCATTGTCCATGAAGGAGCACAGGAAGTGCGACGACCCCCGAGTAGCCGTAGGAGCCGGGGGTTTTGTCGGAGTCCGCGCGTGAGCGCGGGTGTAGACAAAACACAAGGCAACCGACACGGCGTAGAGTCATTTGTGGAAGTCATGACGCG
>JANLTU010000224.1:0-21266 GCA_031363085.1 Gammaproteobacteria bacterium | reverse complement strand
CACCGACACCCGTCGGCCCCACTGACAAATTGACTGCATGCGTGTGGGGCACCTCAAAGTGGGGTGAATGTACTTGGCAATAACGGCGCGCTTTCTGCGCTGTATTTTCGCAATGCTCATTGAGCAATATGGAGAGTTGTTTTATGCGTAGAACTTTGTTTGGTTTTCACATCTTTGCCGCCTTGATGGCCGGCGCTTTGGTCAGCCACATAAGCTACGCCGGTAACGTCTCCGGGCTTACTGAATTCAAAGACAAAAACGCGGCTAATGCTGCGGAAGTCAATGGCAATTTCATCGCCATTCAAAATGCGGTAAATGAAAATAACGCCAAGCTCGATAGCCATATTACAACCGACGTACCCTACACCAACACCAATGCTGAAAAGGCCATTCTGGACCGCCTGCTCAATTTATCGGGAAATAAAGCATTCGCCGATCAACTGACAAAAATCATCTCGGATATCGCCAAATCTACAATCACGGCTAACGCACCTACACTCAAAGTCCCGGTCGCCACTATTGTGGCGTCCACGTTGGATGAAGTGCAGTTCGCCAAGGAAATGGGTGAAGACAATAAAGTGAAGCCGTTACGTCTGTGGGTGCTGGCCGACGGCGTAGATATTACCGGATCAGATTACGCCGCCATTACTGGTCGTACCAAAGTACCGGATTTACGCGGAATGTTTCTACGCGGTTTAAACGTCGGGCGTAGCGATGGGTTACAGGATCCAGACAACGCACGAGTGTTGGGTTCATATCAAAGTGATCTGTTCGCGAGTCATAATCACAACAATGGGGCATTCAATATATTAGGGATCACCAATCAGATAGCCACCACAAACGGGACAGCCATCGATAATATCGGCCTTGGTGAACTCAATTTGAGTGGACAGGGTACCGGGGCCTCCTTCCCGCAGGTGGTGCTGAAACCCGCCCACGCAATGTTGCCGTTTACTACTACATTCGCATTAATAACACGATCAAATAACTGGGTGCCGCCCTACGGCTCGCGTAGCCTGGATTACCCGCACAGCCGCGTAACCCAGGTTTTTACATAGTCGACCTTCTCAATAACGCAGCATCCTATCGCCCACCAGTCGCACACACCTTATCCGTTCCCGCCATGCTTGTTCCACAAGCACGGCTGACCCCTCCCGATTTTTCACACAACCTTCAAAACGACGCGAGCAACTCGGGACGGCAACAACCCCGCGTTGATGCCTGCCGAATTCACCGTGCGTTGGAAGACTCTCGGCCTATACGCCGCCCCGCCCTGCCCATTACAATGCCCGCCTCTTCCCTCCGCAAAAAATAACGGTCACCCGCATGCGCGCTTCCCGATTTTTGATTTCTACTTTGAAAGAAACTCCCGCCGACGCGGAAATCATCAGCCATCAATTGATGCTGCGTGCCGGCATGATCCGCAAGCTGGCGGCGGGCGTCTACAGTTGGTTACCGCTGGGACTGCGCGCGCTGCGCAAAGTCGAAGCCATCGTGCGCGAGGAAATGAATCGCACCGGTGCGCAGGAGTTGCTGATGCCGGCGGTGCAACCGGCAGAGTTGTGGGTGGAGTCAGGGCGCTGGGAACAATACGGGCCGGAATTACTGCGGCTGAAAGATCGCCACGCGCGCGATTTTTGTTTTGGTCCCACGCATGAAGAAGTGATCACCGACTTGATGCGACGCGAGCTGCGCAGCTACAAACAATTGCCGGCCAATTTTTATCAGATACAAATGAAATTTCGCGACGAAACGCGGCCACGTTTCGGCGTGATGCGCGCACGCGAATTCTTGATGAAAGACGCCTATTCATTCCATATCGACGAAGCCTCGCTGGATGAAACTTACCGTGCGATGCACGCCGCGTATTGCCGTATTTTCGAGCGCATCGGTTTGAAGTATCGCCCGGTGCAAGCCGACACCGGCAGCATCGGCGGCGAAGGTTCGCACGAGTTTCACGTGCTGGCGCAGTCGGGCGAAGACGCCATCGCGTTCAGTAGCGAGTCAAATTATGCCGCCAACGTCGAACTCGCCGAGGCACAGGCGCCCAGCGGGCCACGCGCGGCGGCAACACAAGCGCTGCAAACCATTGCAACGCCCGACCAACACACCATTGCCGAAGTCTGCGCACTGCTCAATATCGCACCCAGTCGCACGGTCAAGACATTATTGGTGACCGGCAGCGAACAACCGGTGGTGGCGCTGGTGTTGCGCGGTGATCACGAACTCAACCTGATTAAAGTCGCGAAGCTTGCCCAGATCGCCAAGCCGTTTACTTTTGCCAGCGCGGCGCAAATTCGCGCCGCCGCCCACTGCGATGCCGGCTCTATCGGCCCGCTCGGCTTGTCGATTCCGGTCATCGCCGACCGCGCCGCCGCACATCTGGCGGACTTCGTTTGCGGTGCGAATGAAAATGGCAAACACCTAAGTGGCGTCAATTGGGGCCGTGATCTGCCCGAACCCGTGGTTGCCGATGTGCGCAACGTGGTGGAAGGCGATCCAAGCCCCGATGGTAAGGGCAACATCGCCATTCAACGCGGCATTGAAGTCGGCCACATTTTCAAGCTCGGCAAAAAATACAGCACCGCCATGAGCGCCGCCTGCTTGGATGAAAGCGGAAAAAGCATTGTCATGACCATGGGCTGTTACGGCATCGGCGTATCACGCGTGGTGGCTTCCGCCATCGAACAGAATCACGACGACAAAGGCATTGTGTGGCCCAACGCGATTGCGCCGTTCACGGTGGTGCTGCTGCCAATGAACATGCACAAGTCGGCGCGCGTGGCGGAAGCCGCCGAAAAATTCTATCAAGAATTACTGCGCGCAGGTATTGACGTTATCTTCGACGACCGCAAGGAGCGCGCCGGAGTGATGTTCGCCGACATGGATTTAATCGGCATTCCGCACCGCCTGGTATTGGGCGAACGCGGCCTGGACGCGGGCAAGGTCGAATACAAAGGTCGGCGCGATACCGACAACAGTGAACTGCCGCTGACTGAAGTTATTCATTTTTTGGCCGAGAAACTAAAATAGGAACACCGCAGGCGGCGCTCCTGACTTTGGCAAATAGTGTGTGACACGCGGCACTTGTTTTCCGCGCTTGCTCATTAAAAGTTTAGCTCATGACTTGGCGCTTCATAACTTTGTGCTTCGCGTTGGTGCCGGGCTTGGCCGTCCTTGGGCCTAGCCATGCGGCGGCGCCGGAACCGCCCGACGAACAATTACGCGCACTGCTGATCGACGCCATCGCACAAGCCGATAGCTTTAAAGACCGCTACGAAGCCGAAGTCTGGCTGATGGATTATCGTGGACGCCTCGCCTCGCATACCGCCAAGCGTTTGCCCGACGAAACACAACGCGTACACCTGCTGAAGCAAATTCATTACGAAGCCAAACGCGCCAATATCGAACCCGAGCTGGTATTGGCCGTCATCGACGTCGAAAGCCGTTTTAACCCGTGGGCCATTTCCAATGTGGGCGCACAGGGGCTGATGCAGATCATGCCGTTCTGGCTCAAGGAAGTCGGCCGGCCCAACGACAGCCTGTTCGACATGCGCACCAATCTGCGCATGGGCTGCACGATCTTGAGTTACTACCTGAAAATTGAAAAAGGTGACTTGCCGCGTGCGCTGGCACGCTACAACGGCAGCCTGGGCAGTTGGAAGTATCCGGATCTGGTCTTTAACGCATTGCGCAACCGCTGGTATAAGCGCTGACGCGACGGTGAGCATGTCGCCCTTCTTATAGCATTGCGGCATGACCTCTACACGCAACCCCACTAAATGTTTTGATCCGCACCCTAAAGAAACGCAGCAATTACTGCGATAACTAAAGAGTGCCAGGATATTCACACAAACATGTTGCGCGTTAGTGCGCACTAGCTGGTTTTAATCGGGGCCACGCGATGCGTCGTATTCTCATCATCGAAAAATCGGACACCCGCCGGCACGTTCTACACAAACTTCTCGCGCACCATGGCTACGATACCGCTGTCGCGCGCGATTTTGATTCCGCCCATCAATTGATGTTGCCTGATGCCGTGCCATCGCCGTACGACGGCATTATTTTTGGTTGGCCGGAATATACCGATCACACTGCCGATGAGTTTCTGGAGCTGCTCATCGAGGCACGCTTTGCGGTATTGCCGACCTTGATTCTGGCGGACAGTTACGATGCCTCGAAACGCGATTGGGTCACCTCCCGCGCGCACACGGCGATGCTGTCCTGGGAAGACTATGCCGATGTGTTGGAATCGCTGTCGACGCTGATTTCGCCGGAACCGCGCAAGCTGACCCGACCCAGCCCGAATGCCGAACTGCTCACCGGTGAAATCCGCATTCTGTTCGTCGATGACTCGCCCACCATCCGCGTGTCTTACCGGCGCTTGCTCAACACCCACGGCTACATCACCGACACCGCCAATAGCGTTGCGGAGGCTTTAGATAAGCTGAAAAACCACAGCTACGATTTAGTCATCACCGACTACTTCATGCCCAACGCCAACGGCGACGAGCTGTGTCGCAAGATCCGCAACAATCCGGCCACGGCGCATGTCGCGGTCGGCATTCTCACCGGCACCTATCTGGACCGTGTCATTAAAGACTCGCTCGATGCCGGCGCAACCGAGTGCATGTTCAAGAACGAGGCCGAGGAATTATTTCTCGCGCGCGTCGCCGCCATGAGTCGCACCGTGTTATTTCAAAACTCCATCGACAAGGAGCGTCGCCGCCTCGAAGGCATTCTCTGTTCGGTCGGCGAAGGCGTGTACGGTGTCGACAGTTCTGGAGTGATTACTTTCGTTAATCCGATGGCGAAGAAAATTCTCGGTTGGCCGATGCGCGAGGTGTTGGTCGGCAAGTCCGCGCACCTGTCGTTTCACCACGTCAAAAAAGACGGCCGCCCGCTGCAACAAGAACAATGCCTGTTGCAACAGGCGTATCTCAGCGGCGACGAAGTTCACAATCACGAAACTACCTTCTGGCACGCTTCGGGAAACTCGGTGACGGTGGAATGCAGTGTGGTTCCGCTTAATACCAACAACACCCGGCAGGGTTCGGTGGTTGCCTTCAGCGACATTTCGCAACGCAAAAAACTCGAAGATGAACTGGTCTGGCAAGCCAATCATGACTCTCTGACCAAATTGTATAACCGCCTGTTTTTTGAAAAAAACTTGAATGCCGAAGTGCAGCAGCTCAATCGCAGCAACACCCTCAGCGCGCTGATGTACGTGGATCTTGACCGTTTCAAATACATCAACGATACCGCCGGTCATACCGCCGGCGACCGCTTGTTGATCGAAGTCAGCCGGCTGTTGCAAACCCGCGTGCGCGAAGCGGACCTGCTGGCGCGCGTAGGTGGCGACGAATTTGCCATCATTCTGCGCAATATCGACGACGACGATCTATCCACCGTCTGTAATACCATTCACGAATTGCTGCGCGCTAATCCATTCTTGTACAACGGCAAAAGCTATCCGCTGAATTGCAGCATCGGTGTGGCCTACATCGACAACACTACGCTGTCACCCGAAGATGCACTGGCGAATGCCGATCTCGCCTGCAACATCGCCAAGCGTCACGGCCGCGATCAAACGCATATTTATTCGCCGCAAAGCGATGAAAAAATTGCCATGGGCCTGGAGCTCGGTTGGTCGGTGCGCCTGCGCGAAGCCTTGCAAAAAAACATGTTCGTCGCGCACTACCAGCCAATCGTCGCGTTGGCCGATATCGCGATGGACAATCTGCCGGAAGAAGACGGCAAGCTGTGGGAACACATCTTGCGCGACTTGCCGAATATGCAACACCATTACGAAGTGCTGATCCGTCTACGCGGCACGGACGGCGAGATCATTCATCCCGGCGCGTTTTTACCGACGGCGGAACGCTTCAACATGATGCGCGAAGTGGATCGCTGGATGGTCACGCATGCGCTTAAAGAATTAAAACGCGCCACCAGCTATCGCCACAACACCGTGTTCGCGATCAATCTTTCCGGCGTGTCGGTGGGCGATGAAACCTTGCTGCCGCTCATTAAAAATCTCATCGCCGAGCACAACATCAATCCATGCGCGGTGATTTTTGAAGTCACGGAAACCGCCGCAATTTCCGGTCTGGACGAGGCGCGCTTGTTTATCCGCGAACTGTCCGCGTTGGGCTGTCGCTTTGCACTGGACGATTTTGGCAGCGGCTTCAGCTCGTTCGCGCAGCTCAAACACCTGAACGTTGACTTTATTAAAATCGACGGACAGTTAATTCAAGGCATTGCCAACAACTCGGTTGATCGCTCCATCGTCGCGTCGATCAACGACATCGCCCACGCCCTGGGCAAACGCACGGTTGCGGAATACGTGCAAAACGTCCACGTGCTGCGCGTACTCAAAGACTGCGGTGTCGACTTTGTGCAGGGCTACTATATTTCCCGCCCCTGCGAACAACTGGGTAAAGTCGAAACCGAATACAGCGAAAATATCCTGCATTTGACACCGCTGTCGGACAGCTCCGCCGCTTAGCTGGGTTGCGCGCAGCGCTGCCTGACCGTGATACTTCTCCCTTCGTCACTTCATTGAGTAACCCGGCATGATCAAACAAATGGCCGCAGTGATTTTTTATGTGCGCGACCTGGACCACGCCTGCGAATTTTATACGCAGGCGCTCGGTTTGAAACTGGTATATCGCAGCAAGAAAACCGGCTGGGCCGAATTCGACCTGGGCGGCGCACGCCTTGCGTTGCAACAACGTGAGCCCTATGGTGGCGGACGCAACCCATTGCTGAGCTTGCGCGTGGTCAATCTGCGCGGCACCGTCGAGACATTAAAAAATCGCGGCGTGCGCTTCGAAGACAACGGCGAATTGCACGACGAATTTTTCGGCACCTGGGCGAATTGCCTGGATGGCGACGCTAATGTGATTAATCTGTTTGAGCCCAAAGCAACGTAATGAAAATTGCGCCCAAGCGGCCTCGTATCTTGATACTCATCAGGCATTGAATCGGCATTCGGCCAATGATTCCACTGGCTAATTTTCCTGTGGCGATTTCAACCCCGCCTCGGTCAGAATCTTGTGCGCCAGCGCCGCATAGTCACCGCCAAAATTATGGGCACCGCTTAACTCGACTTTGTTCGCCAACGGCGGCTCCAGATCTTTACATAAAGTGTCTTTCTCCTCCGAGCCGTAAATGCACAGCAACGGCACGCCTTTGATCTTGCGTGCTTCCGGCAATGTCGATAATGCCGCGCTGCGTTCGCCGTCGCCCAACCAGTCGCCGATATGAAACTCGAACTCGATACTGTGTGCGGGAGCAAGCAGGGTCGCCAAGCGCACACGCGCCTTGATGTCTCCGGGCAGACGATTCAGCACGAAGGGCAAAACATCGGCGCCGCGCGAGTAGCCGATCAGCAACACACGCGTCTTGTGCCATTTCGTACTGTAGGCGCGCACGACGCGTTCGACGTCGCGGGCGGTATCTTCCGGCGTGCGACGCGTCCAAAAATATTGCAGCGAATTAAACCCCACCACCGGGATGTCGGCCTTGTTTATTTCCGCCGCCATCTCCCGATCCAGTCCGGCCCAACCGCCGTCGCCGGAAATAATCACCGCAAGCGTATCGCCCGTGCTCTTGTCCAGCGGCGCTTCGACCAGCGGTAAATCCGCGACACTCCCCGACTCGTGAGCCGAGCTTTCGGTAGCAGGTTTAGACAGTTTTTGAACTGCCTCTTTGAACTGCGGCAGCCAGTTACGTTGCACGGAAAATCCGTGACCAACCTTGGGCAAGGGCACCAAACTCCCGCCCGGAACTTTGCCGATAAACTCCTGCTGCGCCGGCAGCGCGCACACTTGGTCGACGTTGCCATTCAATGCGATCCACGGCGTCTGCAGCGTTTCGTCCGCGCTGAACACCGTGCCTTCCGCTTTGCTCCCGGGACGAAATTGCAGGCCGCGTCCTTTGCACATTGGTTTGTGCAACATCAAATCAGGGCAAAACCCAAGGCTGATCGAGCCGCGAAACGTTCCGACCGGCGCCTGCACCAGTAATGCGTATACCAAGGTGGCACCGGACGAATAGCCGACCAGCAGCGGCGGCGTGTAATTAGTCAAGCCCAGCTTCTTTTGTACATATTGGCTCAATGCTTCGAAATCGGCAGCGGCATAAGTGCACGCATCCTGTGCCTGGGCGGCTTGTTTGAGGTAGTGGACGATATCAATGCCAACCACCAACGTATCCATGCCGGCCAGTTCGCGCGCCATATCCACCACGCCTTTGTTCCAGCCGCCGTCGCCGGAAATGAACAACACCACTTCGTGCGGCTGTGGCGCGGGACGATAAATCGTGACCTCGCCAAAGCGGCCAAATTTTAATTTGGATTCCGGTGCTGCGGCCAACGCCACCGAACACGACAGTATGAGCACCGTTATGCCTAACCTAAACATCATCTGAATCGACTCCTATTGACTTTGTTGCGCTCGAAGCGGAACGCGTTGCCTCGCTGCGTCCTTTGAGAAATATTTTAGTGTAACCGCCGGCGATCAGTGCGGCGGTATCCACCAGTACGCGCGCCACCGGCACCGAAAACGGGTAGACCAGATACACGCTGCGCCAGTGCGGATGAAACTTCTGTTTGAATTCGCGCAACCCTTTGTAGTTGTACAAGCGATTGCCATAGGCATAGGCGAAACGCGCCAAGCGTTCACGCGGCAGTGAATAGCGTGTCATACCGACACCCGACAGCGGCGCCATGCCTAAATCGAAATAACGATAGCCCTGCGCACGCGCGTACTCCAGTAGTTGCACGAACATAAAATCCATCACACCGAAGGGCGTATCCGGCACGTGGCGCATTAAGTCGATACTCAGTTCGTCTTGGTGTCCGTACGCAGGAATTAAATTGGCGAAAGCCACCATGCGGCCGTGTGCGCGCACCACGGCGATGGGCGACTGCTCCAGATAGTCACGCGCAAAACGCCCGAGTGAGAAGCCCTTTTCTGCTGTCGCTTTATCTTTTAACCAAGCTGCAGAGACTTCCTGCAGCTCAGACCAAACTTCGCTCGGCAACGGATGCGCTAAAATATCAAAACTAAGCCCCTCGCGTTTGGCGCGATTGACCGCGTGGCGCAGCGACTCACCGCGTCGCCCAGCCAGCGAAAATTCTTCAATGACCACTTGGGCGGTCTCACCCATCTTGAAGGGAGAAAAGCCCACGTCATGATAAATGTTCAGATTTTCGCTCGATACTTCGTAAAACACCGGCGTGAGATTATAGCGGTCTGCAAATTCGCGGAATTCTATAATCGCACCGACAAACGCTTTCGGGTCGCCGTTGGGATCACCCAAGGCGACGAGCTTGTCGCCGATGCGGCCATATTGAATCAATACATGCCGCTCGGAAGAATAGAACAAGTATTTGTCGCCGACGAATAACAGGTGCGCAAAGCTGTTGCCGCCGTAGGTCTGCAAAAACCGGCGCGCTTCCTGGCGCTGTTCGGCATCCGGTAATACCAAGGGTGGGCGCGGCATGCGAAATAAAGTCCAGCCGAACGCGCCGACGAGTGCGACCATAACTGCCAGCAGCGAACGGTAAAATCGCGATTCATCCAAATGGTAGGAAAAATTGAAAAACATGCTCGGCACGTATTCGGACACGTCGTACACCAAAGCACCCAGCACGATGTAACCCAGCACCGTGACCAGCAATAGCAACAGCCAGTAAAGATTGCGCAGCGACAGCAACGGAAACGCAGTGCGGTAAAAATCCTGCTTGCGCATGCGCAACAAGGCGGCGACCAGCAGCAAAAATAGTGCTTCTTCGTAGTCGATGCCCTTCAGCAAGCTGAGCACGGCACCGCCCAATAACAACACCATCGCAACGAAATAAGCATTGCGAATCTGCTCCGCGATACCGCGCGCGATTGCAATCAGCGACATGCCCACGACCACCGACAACAAGTGGGAACTTTCTACCGCTGCAAGCGGCTCAATCAATCGGAGAATCGCAATGCGATCCGCCAACGCGGGATAAACGGCGGAGACCAGCAGCACCATGCCCGCCAGCAACGTGAGCCATGACAACACCCGCACACCCACACCCGACACCAAGCCCAACGGTAAGCGCACTAGCGCAAGAAAGCCGCTGTTTTCCCAACGGCGCGCGAGTTGCGCCAAGCGCGTGTCATGGTTTTGCACCAACACGCCGGCACCCAGATATACACCAACCAGCCACGGCACCAAATAATAGGCGACGCGATACAGCAAAATGCCCGCCAACACCTGTGCCGACGGCAGGCTCTGCGCAGACAGCGTCACCAGCAACACGGCATCGAGCACCCCCAGGCCACCGGGAATCAAACTGAACATGCCCAGCGCAGCCGCAGTTGCAAATGCTGCGGCGAAGACAAGCGGCGCGATGCTCACGCCATTGACACTCAGACATATCCAGGCGGTCACCCCGGCGGCAAGCCAGTCCAGCATCGAAACACCGATCAGTTGCATGCGCTGCCACGCCGACAACGACGCCACGCCACGCTGCAACTGGCGATGCACACTACCGCGCCCCAGCGCCAGCCAGAACAGTAACGGATAGGCTGACAGGAGCCCCATCGCGACATATCCAAGTACAGCGGGCATGCCAAAATCGAGCAGCACATCGCCACTGAATAACAACACCATACCCGCGAGCACGCCCAGACCAACCGGCACGCTGAGCATGATGGTGCCGGAATAAACCAAGGCGGTGTGCGCGGCGACGCGTTCACGCCCGAGCAACAAATAGCGGATACCCGAGCCCGCTAAACCAGAAAAGCCGATAAAATTATTGAAGCTGTTGGCAATCCAGCTCACACGCAACAGCGTCAAGATGGGCAGTGTAATACCTAACCAACGCTTCAACAGGTAGTCGTACCAGCTCATCAACCCCACCGAGCCCAGCCCGATGCCCAAAACGCCAAGCAATTTCCACGCTGGCAAATCTTTAAGCGCAGCGCGCAGTTGCGGCCAATCGAGCTTTTGCAATTCGCTCCACGCCAGCACGCTGACCAGCAGCAGAAACAACGGCGGAATCAGGCGACGCAAAACTCGCCATGCAGACGTGCCGGCGGACGGCGCGGTTTCAGGTAATTGTTTAGAGGACATACGAGTTTAATTCGCCCATTCAGCCATAGCGCACCGATGCGCGCTTTGAAATCGACACTTGGGCACTTTGTATACATTATTGTCCACACGGCCGACCTCGGATCAATCCATGATCGGGTTTAAAGCACGCCGTATGGTGCCAAAATTATTCGGCGGACGCATACCCGCGCTCCGCCGAATCAGGCGTCACGGCATCGGACTGAACCACTTCAATTTGTCATGCAGCGCTACCACGGTGCCGACAATGATCAAGGTGGGTGCACGCACGTCCTGGCCGCGCAGAACGCCCGGCAGGCTGGTAAGGGTGCCGATCCAGACGTGCTGGCGCTGGGTGGTACCCTGCTCGACCAAGGCGGCGGGCATGTCGGGCGACATGCCGTGGCGAATCAGTTCTGAAAATATCGTGTCCAGGCCCTTCAGGCCCATGTAGAACACCACCGTCTGCTGCGGCTGCACCAGCGCCGGCCAGTTTAAATCCACGCTGCCGTCGCGCAGGTGCCCGGTCACGAAGACCACCGACTGCGCGTAGTCGCGGTGTGTGAGCGGAATACCCGCGTACGAGGCGCAACCCGCCGCTGCGGTAATTCCCGGCACGATTTGAAACGGAATGCCTTCTTGTGCGAGCGTTTCGATCTCTTCGCCGCCGCGTCCGAAAATAAACGGATCGCCACCTTTCAGGCGTAACACGCGCTTGCCTTCTTTAGCCAGCCGCGCCAGCAAATGGTTAATGTCTTCCTGCGGCAGCGTGTGATTATCGCGTTCTTTGCCGACATAAATGCGTTCGGCATCGCGGCGCGCCAGATCCAAAATCGCCTGCGATACTAGACGGTCGTAGACAATGACATCGGCCTGCTGCAACAGGCGTAGCGCGCGGAACGTCAGTAGATCAGGATCGCCCGGACCGGCACCGACCAGATAAACCTCGCCGACTGCGGCATTGGCATCCAACCCGTGCTCCACCGCTTTGCTCAAGGCGTCGTGCGCAACCTGTTCACGGCCCGCGTACATCATTTCCGAAATCGGACCTTGCAACACCGCTTCCCAAAAACGACGGCGTTCGTCGATGTGACCGAAGCGCTGCTTCACACGCTCGCGAAAGCCCTGCACTAGGCTCGCAAGTCGTCCATAGGAAGCAGGTATCAACGTTTCCAGGCGCGCACGCAGCAGGCGCGCCAACACCGGCGAGGAGCCGCCGCTGGACACCGCCACCATCACCGGCGAACGGTCGATGATCGACGGCATGATGAAACTGCACAGCTCGGGTTGATCGACCACGTTGACGGGAATGAAACGCGCGCGCGCCGTCTCGGAAACACGGCGATTAACGCTTAAATCATCGGTCGCGGCCACCGCCAAAATGCAATCTTGCAAATGCTCGGGACGAAACTCTGCGGCGATGTGTTTGATGTCGGCCGCCATCAAATGCCGTTGCAGGGCCGGGCAACACTGGGGTGCTACCACCACAACCTGACCGCCCGCACGCAATAGCAACTCCACCTTGCGCGCCGCGACTTCGCCACCACCAACGACGACACAGGACTGCTTTTTGATGTTCAGAAAAACTGGAAGAAACTCCATGCCACCGACCTCATTGATTACGGGACGCATAGCATAACTGAATCCCAGGGCTAATCGGTGCTGCCGGCCCGCAACGCTTTCTCAATTTTGGCGCGGCTCAGGTGCGGCGCGAACAGTGCGATGAAATCGTAAACGTAACCGCGCACGTAGGCGCCTTTGCGTACCCCCACGCGCGTAGTGCTGGGCTCGAACAAATGACTTGCGTCGATGGCGCGTAGTTTACGGTCGACCTTGGGGTCGAAGGCCATGCTCGCCAACAACCCCACCCCCAAGCCCAGTTGCACATAAGTTTTGATCACGTCGGCATCGATGGCGGTGAGCACGACATTGGGTGATAAGTCCTGCTCGGAAAACGCCTTATTCACTTGACCGCGTCCGGCAAACGCAAAGTCGTAGGTGACCAGCGGATAAGCCGCGATGTCGCGCAACGTCAACCGGCGTCGCAGGCGCAGCAGCTCGTGCTTCTGCGGCACCACCACGCTGCGGTTCCAGTCGTAGCACGGCAACGCGACCAAATGCTCGGACTCGGCCACCGCCTCGGTGGCGATGGCGATGTCCGCTTCGCCGCTGTTCACCATCTCGACAATTTGCGACGGATTGCCCTGGTGAATGCGCAGTGCCACCTCGGGATAACGTTTGCGAAATGCTTCCACCGTGTGCGGCAATGCATAGCGTGCCTGCGTATGCGTCGTGGCGATGGACAAAGTGCCTTTGGATTCATGCGTAAATTCGCGACCGATGTTTCTCAAATTATCGAGATCAAGAACGATACGCCGTGCCGTTGCCAGGATGGCTTCGCCCGGCGCGGTGACTTCGACAAAACGCTTGCCCACCCGGGTAAAGATCTGCACGCCCAGCTCGGATTCCAGCAGGCGAATTTGTTTGCTCACGCCCGGCTGCGAGGTGTGCAACGCATGCGCAGCCGCCGACACGTTTAAGTCATGCTTCGCTACCACACAAATGGATCGTAACTGCTGTAGTTTCATAGTCGCTTGGTTTCCAGTCGCAGTCGCATATTCCCCAACGTCATAAGATTAGTTCAATAAAATCGTTCGCGCTATTTGCACACTGTTTTACATTTCCGGCCGTCAACTAACAACGGAGGTGAATGTGAACACAGCAAGCGAACGCATTCCAGCATACGAGCACACGCCGGCAGTACCGACAGTGGATGATACGACGCCGTTGCATTATCTGCGCATTGGTCTTCCGCAGTCGGTGCTCACGCCGCAACAGTTGGCGGAGCTGGCCGGCATCATTCGTCGTTACAGTCCGCGTTATGCACTGCGGCTGCGCAGTGCAACGCAACTTGAAATCGCCATGTTTTCGCTGCAACCGCCGTGGCCGGCGGAGCAGTTCTTTACTCTTTCCGAGCAAGAGCTCGAAACCCGCACACCTGCGCCGTTGATCGCCGGGCGCATCGAGCTGCGCGTGCATGTTCCGGGCGCACAGTTGCAAGTACGCCAGTTGCGGGTGCTGGCGGCACTGATGCTCAGCGAAGGCTTGTCCACGGTACGCATCGACGACAGTGAAACCCTGGCGCTTGAAAATGTGTGGCGCGGCCGGGCGGCGGTGTTGCGTCTGGGCTTGCGCGAAGCCGGGTTGATCACGGTTTAAGCCGATGACACTCGCCTATATCGTCAGCGGCTTTGCCGTCGGCCTCCTGGTCGGTCTGACCGGCGTTGGCGGCGGGTCTCTGATGACGCCGATATTGACATTATGGTTCGGTGTGCCTCCGACCGTGGCCGTCGGCACCGATCTGGCGTTCGCCTCTGTCACCAAGACCGCCGGCGCTCTAGTGCACCGGCTTGGCGACACGGTGCATTGGCAGAGCGTGAAATATTTGTCCCTCGGCGCCCTGCCGGCTGCCGTGCTCGCCACGGCGGTGCTCAGTCGCTTCGGCACGCTCGACCCGCATCTGGGCCAGATCATTCGCTACGCCATCGCCGGCTCGCTGTTGCTCACGGTGATTGCGTTGCTGTTTCAGACGCGTGTGCAACGCTGGCTGAACGTGCATCCCGAAAAGCGCCTGCTTGGAGCCAAGCTTGACATTGCCACGGTGCTGGCCGGCGTAGTGCTGGGCGCGCTCGTCACGGTGTCCTCCATCGGCGCCGGAGCCGTCGGCGCCATGCTGCTGATGCTGCTTCGGCCACAACTCACACCGGCGCAAATCGCCGGCACCGACATCGCCTACGCCGTGCCGCTGACCGCACTGGCGGCGGCGGGCCACTGGTGGCTGGGGTCGATCAACTGGGAGCTGTTGACAATACTTCTGGTCGGTTCGGTGCCGGGTATCGTCATCGGCTCGCTGGCGGCACGTGCGCTGCCCCAATACCTGTTACGCACACTGTTGGCAACCACGTTGGCGGGCGTCGCCACGCTGCTATTTTTTCCACGCCACGTCCTTTAGGAGCTCGCTATGTATCGCTACGATCAGTACGACCATCAACTTGTACGCGAACGCGTCGTACAGTTTCGCGATCAGGTCCGGCGACGGCTGAACAATGAGCTGGCCGAGGAAGAGTTTCGCCCGTTGCGCCTGCAAAACGGGCTGTATCTGCAACGCCACGCCTACATGCTACGCGTCGCCGTGCCTTACGGACTGCTGTCGTCGACGCAGTTGCGTATGTTCGCGCACATCGCCCGCAAATACGACCGAGGTGTCGGCCACTTCACCACGCGCCAAAACATCCAGTACAACTGGATCAAGCTGGAAGAGGCGCCTGACATTCTAGCCGAGCTTGCCACGGTCGAGATGCACGCGATCCAGACCTCCGGCAATTGCATCCGTAATATCACCTGCGACGAATACGCCGGCGTCGCCGCTGACGAAATTGTCGACCCGCGACCCTATGCGGAAATCCTGCGGCAATGGAGCAGCTTCCATCCGGAGTTTGCCTACCTGCCGCGCAAGTTCAAAATTGCCATCAACGGCGCCACCACCGACCGCGCGGCTACGGCAGTGCACGACATCGGTCTGAACGCGCGCATCGACGCAGAGGGCCGCGTCGGGTTCCGCGTGCTGGTGGGTGGCGGCATGGGCCGCACACCGATCATCGGCAGCGTGATCCGCGAGTTCCTGCCATGGCCGCACATGTTGACCTACATCGAAGCCATCATACGCGTGTACAACCAGTTCGGCCGCCGCGACAACATCTACAAAGCGCGCATCAAGATCTTGGTCAAAGCCATCGGCATCGAAGAATTCACGCGCCGTGTCGAAGCGGAATGGGCCGACCTCAAAGACGGTCCCGGCACGCTGAACGTGGCCGAGCGCAACCGGGTCACGACTTTTTTCACCGCTCCCACTTACACACCGGCATCGAACGACCCTGGCCCCAATGTGCAGCGCACCGGCGCGCCGGCGTTTTCGCACTGGCTCAAACGCAACGTCAAGCCGCACCGGGTACCAGGCTACGCCGCCGTGGTGCTGTCGCTAAAAAAGCCCGGCGTTCCGCCCGGCGATGCCACTGCGGCGCAAATGGATTTCATCGCCGACCTCGCCGACCAGTTCAGTTGCGGCGAACTGCGCGTGACCCATGAACAAAACTTGGTGCTGGCGGAGGTGCGGCAGGCGGATCTGTTGGCCGTCTGGCAAGCCGCCAAAATGCACGGGCTGGTGACGCCGAACATCGGTCTGTTGACCGACATCATCTGCTGCCCCGGCGGAGACTTTTGCTCACTGGCCAACGCCAAGTCGATTCCGATTGCACTGGATATCACCGAGCGCTTCGACAATCTCGATTTCTTGCACGACATCGGCGAGATCGAAATCAACATGTCGGGCTGCGTGAACGCCTGCGGCCACCACCACGTTGGCAACATCGGCATCCTGGGCGTCGATAAAAACGGTGAGGAGTGGTACCAAGTCTCGATCGGCGGCGCGCAGGGCAACGACACGCGTCTGGGCAAAGTCATCGGCCCGTCGTTTGCGGCGGCACAAATGCCCGAAGTCGTCGCCCGCCTGATCCATGTGTACCTGCACGAGCGCATTGAGAACGAACGTTTTATCGACACGGTGCAACGGCTGGGAGTCAACCCGTTCAAGGAGTTTGTGTATGCAACCCCGATCAATACCGAAGCTAGCGTCATTCAACACCACGTCGAGGCGCGCGCCTATGGCTGATTTAAAACCAACGCTGATCAAAAACAAAGCCGTGGTCGCCGACGACTGGACGGTGCTGCGCCTGCAAGCCGGCGAAGCTGCGCATAATGTCAAGGTCGGCGACGGAAAAATCATCGTGCCGCTGAACGTCTGGCACGCACAACGCGCCGAGCTGCGCCAGCGCGCCCAGCGGGGGGTGTGGCTGGCCGGCCACGAACCCTTCGAAGACCTGGGCAGTGACCTTGCGCACTTTGCCGTGATTGCGGTCGACTTCCCGATTTTCACCGATGGGCGCGGCTATTCACTGGCCTACAACCTGCGCGTGCGTTTGGGTTATTGCGGCGAGCTGCGCGCCATCGGCGATGTGTTGCGCGACCAGATGTTTTACCTGCAACGCGTCGGCTTCGACGCCTTCACACCGCGCCCGGACCGCGACATCCACGACGCGCTCAAAGGCTTGAGCGATTTCTCGGAGCGCTATCAGCCGTCCTGGGACGAACCCCTACCCCTCTCTCAACGCGTACCACGAAAAGGAGCCAAAGCATGAATACTTTTAACCAACGAGTGGCAGAAACACAGGCTACCTTGAACCGCATCGTCGAGGAATTTTCTCCGGCGGTGTTCGCCTCCAGCCTCGCCGCTGAAGACATGGTGCTGACCGACTTGATCCTGCGCGCCGAATTGCCCATCGGCATTTTCACGCTCGAAACCGGGCGGCTGCACACCGAAACCTTGAGCATGCTTGAACGCATCAAGGAAACCTACGGCGTCGAGGTGATGTTGTACCGACCGGAAAAAACCGCCGTCGATCACTACGTGCACAAGCACGGCTTGAATGCGTTTTACGACAGCGTCGCGCTGCGCAAGGAATGCTGCCGCATTCGCAAGATCGAGCCGTTGAATCGCGCGCTCACCGGTCATCTGGCCTGGATCACCGGCCAGCGCCGCGCGCAATCCACCACGCGCATCGAACTCGACGTGCAGGAGTACGACGCGGCGCACAGCATGACAAAATTCAATCCGCTGGCCGACTGGTCTGAAGACGAGATCTGGCACTACATCCGCAGCCAGAATGTGCCCTACAACCCGCTGCATGATCGCGGCTACCCGTCCATCGGTTGCGAACCGTGCACGCGCGCGGTGCAGCCGGGCGAAGACATTCGCGCCGGTCGCTGGTGGTGGGAAAACCCGGAAACCAAAGAATGCGGTTTGCATGTCGTGGGCAACAAACCGGTGCATGTGCAGCACCTGGAAAAATCTACCGAGGCTTGACCATCAATGAGCGCTGCCATCGAACAACTCTTTCCAGACACCGCCAGCGGGGCATTCAACCCGCGCCATCTGAACTGGCTGGAATCGGAAGCCATCCACATCATGCGCGAGGTCGCGGCGGAATGCGTCCATCCGGCGCTGTTGTTTTCCGGCGGTAAGGATTCCGTGGTGCTGCTGCGCATCGCGGAAAAAGCCTTTCGCCCCGGCCGTTTCCCGTTTCCGCTGCTGCATATCGACACCGGCCATAACTTTAACGAAGTCATAAAATTCCGCGATCAGCGCGTCGCCGAACTGGGCGAGCGGCTGATCGTCGGCGCAGTGGAGGACTCGATCCGCAAGGGTTCGGTACGTCTGCGCAATCCGTACACCGATTCGCGCAACGCGGCGCAAGCGGTGACCTTGCTGGAAACCATCGCCCAGCACCACTTCGACGCCTGCATCGGTGGCGCGCGGCGCGATGAAGAAAAAGCCCGCGCCAAGGAACGCATTTTTTCATTCCGCGATGCGTTCGGTGCGTGGAATCCAAAAGCGCAACGCCCGGAGCTCTGGGACTTGTATAACACGCGCGTGCATCCGGGCGAGAACATGCGCGTGTTCCCGATTTCCAACTGGACCGAACTGGACGTGTGGCAATACATCGCGCGCGAAAATCTGGCGTTGCCGTCGCTGTATTTCGCGCACGCGCGCCAAGTGATCCAACGCAACGGATTGCTGGTGCCGCTCACTTACCTGACGCCGGCGCGTGCCGGCGAAACGGTGGCAACACGCCGGGTGCGCTTTCGTACCGTCGGCGACATCTCCTGCACCTGTCCGGTGGCGTCCGACGCCGACACGCTCGCGGCCATCCTCGCCGAAACGGCGACGACGCAAATTACCGAACGCGGTGCCACGCGCATGGACGATCAAACCTGCGAAGCATCGATGGAAAAACGCAAAAAAGAAGGCTATTTCTGATGAACGCTGTCACCTCTACCCATGCACAGACCCAACCCGCCGCAGCGCGCGACGAACGCGGACTGCTGCGTTTCATCACCGCCGGTTCGGTCGACGACGGCAAGAGCACCTTGATCGGCCGCCTGCTGTTCGACAGCAAGGCGATCTTCGCCGATCAACTGGACGCGCTGGCGCGCGCCAAACACAAACGCAGCGTCGGCGACGCGCTCGATCTTTCACTACTGACCGACGGCCTGGAAGCCGAGCGCGAGCAAGGCATCACCATTGATGTCGCGTACCGCTACTTCGCCACGCCGAAGCGAAAATTCATCATCGCCGACACTCCCGGGCACGAGCAGTACACGCGCAACATGGTGACCGGCGCCTCGACCGCCGACGCGGTGATCATTCTGATTGACGTGTCGAAAGTAACACTGGGCGACGACGGCAGCGTTCAGTTATTGCCGCAAACCAAACGGCACTCGACCATCGCGCAGTTGCTGCGCATCGAACACGTGGTGGTCGCGGTCAACAAAATGGACTTGGTCGATTACGATCAAAGCGTCTACCAGCGCATCGTCGACGCTTACCGCGCCTTCGCAAACAAGCTGGGCTTGACTGATATTCATCCCATCCCGCTGTGCGCGCTGTCCGGCGACAACGTGGTAACCGCAAGCGAGCGCCTGGCCTGGTATCACGGCCCAACGCTCATCGAGCTGCTCGAAACACTGAGCGTGTATGACGCGTCGCACGATGAACCGCTGCGCTTTCCGGTGCAGTTGGTGGCACGCCACAACGGCCACGCCGCCGAAGATTTTCGCGGCTACATGGGGCGCATCGAAGCCGGCCGGGTGCGCCGTGGCGACACCATCGTGGTGCAACCCGGCGGACGCACGGCACGGGTGCAGGACATCCTGACTTTTGACGGCCCGCTGGAAGCAGCGGTGGTCGGTCAATCGGTCACGCTGCTGCTGGATCGCGATCTTGACATTTCGCGCGGCGACCTGCTGGCCGCCGCCGCGCGCCCGGCTACGCTGCTGAGCACCTTCAATGCCGACCTGTGCTGGCTGTCGGAAGAACCGCTGGACCTGCGCCACCGTTATGCGCTAAAGCACACGACCCGGCACGTGGTCGCCCGCGTCACCGCCATCCACGCGCTGGTCGACATCAACACGCAACTCAAACGGCCCGCCGACGGCTTGCATCTGAACGACGTCGCCCAGGTCACCATCAACGTGCAACAACCGCTGGCCGCCGATGCTTACGCGGTGACGCGCGCAACCGGCGCCTTCATCTTAATCGACGAAGTCACCCACCAAACCGTTGCGGCGGGGATGATCCACCTCGACGCTACGGGTGCCTGATAACGCCATCCGCCGCTTTCAACACTACCGCTTACCCCGCCCAACCGGCACATGGATGCGCCGGTTTTTTTTGTTGCGCTGCGCTAAAACCCGTTATGCTTGCGCGCGCCGAACGCCTACATGCCGGCAACACGGTTCACCCCCACTGAGGCTTTGATTTGAGCACTGCACACGAGTTTTCCCTGCGCGATCCCTGGGTGTATACCCCGCTGTTGATGGTCGCGATGTTATTCGTGTTCGTCATTCTCACCGGCAACAACACCACTTATTTCATTGCGCTCAACCACCTGAGCAACTACACCGGCGATGCACTGTGGGCGCACATCACGGTGCTGGGCGACGCGCTGGTGGCCTTGACCTTGTTGCTGGCGTTCGCCGGCCGCAAACCCGCCGTGTTGTGGTCCGGAATTTTAGCCGCCTTGCTGGCCGCCGCCTGGGCGCAGGGCTTGAAAAATTACTTCGACCTGCTGCGTCCGCCGGCGGTGCTGCCGGCCGAGTTGTTGCACATCATCGGCCCCGCGCTGCAACGACACTCGTTCCCGTCCGGCCACACCACCACGGTCTTCGCGCTCGCCGCCGTGTTGTGCATGCAGTTTCGCAATCTGGGCTGGCGCGGGCTGTTCATTCTGGTCGCGCTGCTCACCGGTATTTCACGCGCGGCGGTCGGCGTGCACTGGCCGCTGGATATTCTGGCCGGTGCCTTCGGCGGCTGGCTGTCGGGCGTCCTGGGTGTTGCGCTGGCGACGATTTATCCGTGGGGCGCACACCAGCTCGGCGAAAAAATAATCGCCGCGCTGTGCATGGCCGCAGCCGTGTATCTGGCGCTGCGCCCCGACCCGGTGTACGCGCAAACGCAGGTGTTTCAAATCGCACTCGCGGTCGTGTGTATTGGG
>JANLTU010000157.1:0-30198 GCA_031363085.1 Gammaproteobacteria bacterium | reverse complement strand
TTGGTCGGGAGTTCGAATCTCTCCGGGCGCACCAAATAAACAAAAAAGCCCGCCGTTTTTGGCGGGCTTTTTTGTTTATTTGGTTCATCGAGATTCGAACTCCCGACTTCAACAGCAGTTCGACCACAAGGCGCAGCCTTGTTGATCGCCGCAGCGCAAATTTTTCTAACTTCTCCAGCCGGCCTGCCGATATTGGCGATAGCCCATCCGCCTCACCGCAATGGCCACCTCTTTCAACACGATATACGGAGGCACACCGTGGCAGACCTACAGGAAATCGACAAAGCAATCGGCGCGCATGGCATGTGGAAAACGCGCCTAAAAATGGCCATTGATACCGGCAAAGTCGATACGCCGGTGGAAACTATTCGCATGGACAATCAGTGTGTATTCGGCAAGTGGCTGTATGGCACTACGCTGAGCTCGGCGGATAAATCATCGTCGGACTACAAAAATATCAAAACACTGCACGCGGAATTTCACAAGACCGCAGCAAGCGTCGCTGAGCTGGTCTTGTCCGGTAAAAAGACTGAAGCGGAAAAACTCATGAGTTTCAGCGGTGCGTTTACGCTGGCATCAACAAACTTGACGGCGGCGATGATGGAGTGGAAAAAGAAACCACAGTAGGGCTTCGATATCAGTCGCTGATGATCCGATTGCGTCCGGTGCTCTTGGCGCGCAGCAAGGCTTGCGCGGCGCGCTTGAGGAAATCTTCGCTGTTTTCACCTTTGTGAAAATTGGTCACGCCGATGGAAAGCGTGACTGCGCCGATGTGGTCTTTGGTCGAACGGCGACGCAGGCTTTGCGAGCTGACCGCTGTCTGGATATTGGTGGCCACCGACATGGCGCCGAATAATCCAGTGCCGGGCAGCAACACAATGAACTCGTCGCTGTCGAAGCGGCAGGTAAAGTCACGACCGCGCACGCATTGCTTGATGTTGCGCGCAACAAAACGCAAAATTTCGTCGCCCACCATACGCCCGTGCAGGTCGTTGTAGCGTTTGAAATAGTCGATATCGATAAATAGAAAACACAAGTCGGCATTGGCTTCTTCGGCGTGCGCGACGGCACGATCCAGCTCCAGATCGAAGGCACGGCGGTTGCCTAAGCCTGTTAAGGCGTCGCTGACGGCTTCTTCGCGCGCCCGCTCCAAGTCTTTGCGCAACTGCTCCACCGCTTGCGCGCCGGTTTGCAGATTTTTTTCAAGCACCGCGCCGGACTGCTCCATTACCTGGGTTTCTTTCAGCAGGGTGGCAACGATCTCGCGGATTTTGTCACGCCCTGCGCCCTGAATGGAACGCCCGGAATACTGTTGCAGGATTTCCTTGTAACGGCTGGTCTCGCCGCCGGCATCCAGAATGTGCTGTAGTAACTCGGCGAGCACGCGGCGCAGGCTTTCGCGAATCTGTGCAAGCTCATTGGAATCGGTGGGTGCGATAAAACGCTTGTACAAATCCTCGCACATCTCCAACGGCACAGTGGCATTTTGACCGAGAATATCGTCGATGGCCTGTTTGAGAGTGCTGTTGTGTCCCGACACGTATTCGTACCACACCGCGTAGTTCAGCGGGTCGGTGGGGATCTTGAACTTGCTCATTAACGGCAAGGCCAAGCGGGTGAATTCGGCGGCTTTTTCAACGTCTTCGCTGTAGTTCTGCACGGGCTACCCTTGGCTGCGAGTTGAAAAAATGAACTTCAAATCGCGCGACGCGGCAGGAAGAAAAATTCACCCGACTCGTGGCCCGCGTGGCGGATCGGCGCATATTGCGGGATTTGCCCGATTTGTAACGCGACCGGATTAGTCGCGAGTCGCGCCGCCACTTCGCTATACAGGCGTTGCCCTTCCAGCACCGAGGTGTTTTCCTGCAACACGGTCAGGAACACCGATGCAAACACCGAATGCGTGCCACCGCCGCTGTCGGCGACCGGCTGCAAACCGCCCGAGGTTAACGCCACCCGCGCACGCGATTTCGATACCGCGCGTAACCAGCTCAGCCGGTCTGCCTCGGAAAGATTAGTGTCAAACTGCGGCACCGCCGTGCGCGTCAACGCACCCGAATAACAGGAATCGGCAATCACCAACACGCGCTTGGCGGGCAAGGCATTGATAATGTCGGTGATCGCGCTGTTCGGTATCCACTTGCGCTGGTTCTTCATATCCGCGTCCACCGGCAACCAGTAGCCGGTTGATTTTTCCTTGTCGAGCTCGCCGTGCCCGGCGTAATAAATCAGCAGATTGTCTTTATCGGTCAGCTTCTGGCCGAGCCGGTTCAGCGCCGCAAGCAAAGCGTAGCGATTGGCGTTCATCACGGTGGTGGTTTTATAGCCGTAGCGCTGACTCAATACCTCCGCCACGGTCTTGGCATCGTTCATCGGCGTCGCCAGCTTTGGAAACTGCGTGTAATTATTGTTGCCGATCACCAACGCGTAGTTGTGGCTGTCGTCGTCTCCCGCACCTGCACCGCTGCTGGGCGCAATAGCTTCGGGCGAAGGCGGCCCCTTCGCCCACACCAAGGTAAATTCCAGCTCGGAGCGTTTGCCCTGGCTGTCGACCGCCACCAGTTGCACCGGCGTGCGTGCGTCGTTGAGCGCCAGCAACACCCGGAACACGCCCTGCTCGTTGAGCTTCTCGACATTTTTATTGACGGTGAAGTTTTTTATCCCGGCTGGCGCCTGCACCCGGCCGATGACTTCGCGTGTCTTGCTGTCGGGTGGCACCGCGATGGTGGCGGACGTGCCGCGCACGTTAATTAGCGAAGGGTTGATCAACTGGATGGTTGGACCGGCCACCGCGACTTTGGGCGCCGGCACCTGTAGCCGCGCTAATTCGCTTTTATAGTCGTCGATGTCGGCGTTCAAGCGCACCACTTCTTTACGCCGTTTATCCAGTTGCTGCTCGACCTGCTTGAGCTTTTCTTGATCGGAATTTTTTGCCAGCTCGCGGCGCTCTTGATCGAGTTTTTTGCTTTTGCTCTCCAGCTCGCGGCGTTTTTCTTCCACCTGACTCTCAGCCAATTCCATCTGCCCGTGCAAAGCCTGTATTTTCTGCTTCTCGGCTTCCAGGTCGTTTTTCAAAGTGCGAAATTGTTCGGCACCACTGGCGGCATCGCCGTCCAGGTTTGCGACAAATTCAATCGGCGTGTCGCTCAAGCCGGAGGCATCGCGATAAAGGTTCATAGCCGTGACGAGGTTTTGTTGCACGCCCAAACCTTGTTCATACAAATAGCCCATGTTGAGCTTTGCGCGCGCATAGCCTTGCGCGGCGGCCTTGCTATACCACTGCAACGCCAGCCCGTAGCTGGGTTGCAAGCCCATGCCCTTCTCGTAAATTTCACCCACATAGGTTTGCGCGATGGGGTCGCCCTCTTGCGCGGCAGTCAGCCACACTTTCAGCGCGCTACCGGCATTAGCTTGCGCGTAGGAAACATATTCACCGCCGCGATTCTGGCAGTCCAAGGCAGTGAGTTTGTCGGGGCGACGCGGTGTGACATACGTCGCGCCAGTGCCGAGTCTTTTAATTTGCCCGGGCAGCAGGCAATCGACCACCAATAATTTATCCGCCTCGGCATCGTCGCCGGGATCCACGTTGATAAGGTGGTTACCGTCCAGCGCACAGCCCAGCAGCAGCATCGACATCAGCGGGTAAAAATAAGCATTTCGCAGCATTTTTCACTCAACCTCTTGATAAGAGAGATAACGCGCGGGGATTGTATACCGCGCCACACGCTTCGCATTGGATCATGATTTCGGCTCGGTCGTCACCATGCGGTACTGCGCATCGAGCAATGACGCGGCACCGCTCAGGGCACGATGCAGCTTCGCCAAATAGTCTTGCGCCGGTTCGACGCGCGCACCCGCAACCCGCAACGGCGCCGGCGCCGCCAGCACCACCAGCATGGCGTCGCCATAGGGTGCTTGCACACGCCAAGCTTGCGGCGATTTTCCGCTCGCCACCGCAACTCCCGCCGCGACATGCGGGTCGCTCTGCGCGGCTTCCGGATAAACGTGCACGACGCTGCCGTCCTCACGGTACAAATCCACGTAGATGTACGACGACTCCCGCATTGCGTCGATCTGCACCAGCACCGGATCGCCGGCACGCAGTTGCGTCGGCACTTCAAAATTCAGTGGCACACCGGCCGGCGCTTTGGCACGTGCGATCAGCGCCGCCGCCTCGCAAAAGGGCCAGGACAAGGCTTCAACTTCGTAAGTTACGTTGTTCATGCCGTCGAGCTTGTCCACCGCGTCCATCAGTGCCGACAACTCCTCCTGGCGCACATGACCGCGAATGGTCACGCTCTGGTTGTCCGCAAACAATGCTTCGAGATACGCGCAGGTGTAACTGGCTAACACCGCATCGAGCGCGGACTGCCGCGCAGTTTGCGCGGGAGCGCTGGCAGGTAATGCGGGCGCCTCCACCTGCGGCGGCGGCGTGCGCAGGTGAACAACGACCCACACCAGCAGTGCGGCCAATGCCACCAATACGCTCAACGCTGCCGCTATCGGCAGCACACGGCGCCCGCTGGCCACAGCCGGCTTGGCCGCTGTCTGGCCTTGTCGTATGGCGTTCAAGGCCGCTGACAATTCCTGCGCCGATTGATACCGCTCGGCCGGATCTTTGGCCAACAACCGATCCACGATATCCGTCAGCGCGGCGGGCACGCCGCTCACCACCTCGCCCAGCGGACGCGGTTTTTGATGCGCGATTTGATAGGTCAAAGCCGCAACCGTATCGCCGCTGAAGGGCCGCTGGCGCGACAACAGTTGGTACAACACCACGCCCAGCGAAAACAAATCCGAACGTGCGTCCAGCGTGCGGCCGGTAATTTGCTCCGGCGACATATACTGCGGTGTGCCGACAATCTGCCCCACCTGGGTTGCTTCGCTTTGCGTCACGTCGTCGACGTGCGCGATGCCAAAATCGGTGATCTTGACTTTTTGCTCGCGCGGCAGCCAGACGATGTTGGCCGGCTTGATATCGCGATGAATCACGCCGTTGCGCTGCGCCAGTTCGAGCGCGTCGGCGAGCTGCATGGCAATACCGCGCACCTGCTGCCAGCTCAAGGCTTCGCCGGTGCGGAGCAACGTGTCGAGGAAGCGCCCGTCGAGCAGCTCCATTGCAATATACGGCCGGTCCTGCGTTTCGCCGACGTCGTAAATCGTCACGATGTTGCCGTGCGCAAGCCGTCCCGCCGCCTTGGCCTCGCGCAAAAAACGCCGCCGCACGTCGGCGTTGGTGCAGCGCTCGGCGTGCAACACCTTCAACGCAATGTTGCGGTTAAGTTCCGGATCGAACGCCAAGTACACCACGGCCATCGCACCACGACCCAGCTCCTTCTGGATTTCATAACGACCCATGCGTTGCAGCATCATGTTTGCCTCTTTCAACGGGCTAAAAACTCCCGCTGTACGTCTCGTTGCTGATGGTATCGACGCGCATCACCGCGCCGCTGCCGCCGGCGTTCACACCGCAGGATTCGGGTTAGACGCAGGCACTTCGCGTGTAGATCACCCGTCCGCTGAACGTGGCGCCGTTGAAGACTCGTTAGCGACTATTCAAGATTTCCCTGGAGGGATGCGGTGCTAGGCAAAATCGAACTCAAAAACGCAGCATACACGTAAGTATGTGAGTATTTTCGGCAACTGCTCCTGCGTTGCTCTACCTCCTGCATCCATGCCGTCGTGAGTTCGATTTTAACGCCGCAATGCGCCCTCCAGGACGATCTTGAACAGGCTCTTAGCGATTGCGCTGCCAAGGCTACCACGCCGATGCCGTCTGCCATTAATGGCTTGCGGCGCAACCTCAAGTAAGGCCGTGTTTGGTCGAAACAATCGGCAGCGCCATCATTCCCGACGCAATCCGGCTTTTTAAAACGGGGCATCACCATGAATTCGGCTTTTCGCAGCATCGGCACCAAAACCATGACGATTACGCTGGTCGCGTCCACTCTTATGTTGCTGACCGCGCTCTATGTATTTTTCATTGCGCGCGACACGGCCAACGCGTTCGAACATACCGCGAACGTGCAGGTGGTGAACGAGGGCGCTGCCTTGCAGTTGCTCGTGTCACTTAAAACGCAGGTACAGGAATGGAAGAATGTCTTGTTGCGCGGCGCCGATGCCGAGCAGTTAAATAAATATTGGGCGGCATTCGAAGCGGAAGAGACGAGTATTCAAACCACAGGCAAGACGCTGCTCGACAAGATCGAAGACGCAGAATCACGTAAGGCAGTCAGCGCTTTTCTAAGCGAACACTTGGTCATGGGCGGCGCCTATCGCAAGGCCAAACAGGTCTTCGTAGCGGCTAATTACAATTCCGGCATCGGCGACAAAGCGGTGCAAGACATGAGTCGCAAACCTACCGAATTGCTTGAACATGCCGCCGAACTGATTCGCGAGGATGGCAAGCGAACCTTTAACGCAGCAACCTCCGGTGTGCGCCGCAGCGCCGTCATGGCCTTGGTCATCTTTGTCATTGCCATCGGCGTGAGTGTAGTCACGGTGCTGGTGTTTCTGCGCGCCAAGGTGGTTCATCCAACCACCTTGCTGGTTGAAGATTTAAACCGCCTGGGACAAGGCGATTTCTCGCGCGAAATCACGTTTTCATCGAATGATGAAATGGGCTTGATCGCCGACAGCGCGCGGCAAGTGCAGCAGCGCTTGGGCACGTTAATCAGCCATCTGGGCGCCACCGTAACGCAGCTTGCCGCTGCCGCGCAGGACATGTCGACCATCACCGCACGCGCGAATGAAAGCGTGACCGAACAATATGCTCAAGCCGACCAGGTTGCGACCGCCACCAACCAAATGGCCGCCACGGTGCAAGACGTGGCACGCAGCGCCGAACAGGCGGCGTCTGCCGCCGAAAAGTCCGATAAAGATGCGCACTCTGGCCACGACCTGGTGCAACGCACGGTGGTCTCCATCGGCCAACTGGCCGACGACATCAGCAACGCCAGCTCGGTGATTGCGCAGTTGAAAAACGACAGCGACTCAATCGGCACTGTCATTGACGTGATTCGCGGTATCGCGGAACAAACCAATTTACTGGCGCTCAACGCCGCGATTGAGGCGGCGCGCGCCGGCGAGCAAGGGCGTGGATTTGCAGTCGTGGCCGACGAGGTGCGCACGCTGGCGAGCAGGACGCAAAAATCGACGCAAGAAATTCACAGCATGATCGAACAATTGCAAAATCGCACCGGCAACGCCGTACAGGTGATGACCGAAAGCAGCACGCGTGTGCGCAACACCGTCAGCCACGCCAATGAAGCCGCCACATCGCTGGATGCCATCACGCGTTCGGTGACGCTGATTCACCAGATGAACACGCAAATCGCCAGCGCCTCGGAGGAACAAGAGTCGGTGGCCGCAGAAATCAATCGCAACGTGGTTCATATTCGCGACGGGGTTGGCGCCACCGCTGAAAACGCCACACGAACGGCGGGGATCAGTCAAACACTGCAAGAGTTGGCTGCGAAGATGGAAGCGGCGATGAAAGAATTTCGCGTCAAGCGCTAACCGATGGTTGCTTCATGGGCTGCAAGCAGCCTGCACCTGCACAAACTCCAAGGCATTTCCGTCCGGGTCGCGGCAAAATAGCGCGTTGCGACCGGAACGGCTGAGCGTGTAGTCAACACCCGCCTGATCCAACGCCACACGCAGCGCATGCAGGTCGCCGACGTCGAAGGCCAGGTGGCGGTCGCGGCCGCCGTGCGCCGGCCGGCCGTCACGCGGGTCGGGGTTAGGCAAGCGCAGCAAATGCAGTTGCTGCTCACCCACACGCAGCCACGCACCGGGATACCCTAAATCCGGGCGGGCGTCGTCCACCGCCATGCCCAACAGGCCGCGATAGAAACGCAGCGCTAGCTCAAGATCGGCGACCAGCACGCTTGCGTGCGCGAAACGTTTAATCAGGGCCATGGGTATTCTCCAGATGCGCGCGTGCCGCAAAATAGGCCGCCAGGGTAATCAAGGCGCCGCCCAGCCACTCGCGCGTTTGCACGATTTCGTTGGTGAGCAATTGCGACGACACCGCGCTTGCCACCAACTCAAACAACAGGATGACCGCCGCGCGGTGCACCGGCATCTGCGACATGCCATATTGCACCGCCACCGTCATGGTGAGAATACCGCACCCACCCAAGGCGGCGGCAGCCCACCACACGCCGCTCGACACCTGTGGGAAGGGCGTGTGGCGCAGTGCGATCCACACCAACGCAGCAAGCACCACGCCTAACCAAGCGCAGGCGGTTTTCACCGCCAGCGGCACCGCTACGGTTTTGCGCACGAACACATTGGATAACGCAAACGCAAGCCCGGAGGAAATCGCCAACGCGTCTGCGCCAGTTTCCGGCCACGGGTAGCCAAGCTCGACATTCCACAGCATCGTCACCGCACCCACCAACGCCAGACCGAGCACGCCCCACGCATGCAACGCGATGCGCTCGCCCAGCAGCACGTGCGCCAGCAACGTGGCCCACAACGGCGACAGAAAAAACAATAGCGTCACGCGCACCACGCTGCCGTCCAGGATCGCGACGATGAAGGCCACGTTGCACCAACCATTGGCCAGCGCCATGCCCAATAACGCCGGCCAGGTAGCGCGCGCAGTGCGTAATTTTGCCAACGCCGCCCAGCCCCCCACCAGCAGCGCCGCGCCGAACAACACCAGCGTGGCCCACAGCCCGTGCAAGCCGGCGTGGTCCAGTTCCCGCAGCGGATACCACAGCACGCCCCACAGAGTGGCCGAATACAACAGACTCAAAATCGGCAGGGTGGGGTGCGAAGCGTTGGTGGGCATGATGGGATGCACTATACTGGCGGTCGGTGTACTTATGGAAAAATGTTGGATGATGAATGCTTACGTAGTGAATTTCAGAAAGTGCTTTGCGCAGCGCTGAATGAAGCATTTAACCTTCGCTGTTTGCTACTGCACATGAATCCCGATCTGATCAAGCTCCAGCCCTATCCGTTCGAAAAACTGCACCGGCTCAAGGCGGGCGTAAATGTCATGACCCGTGCTGAACACATCGCGCTGTCGATTGGCGAGCCCAAACATCCAACCCCGCCCTTTATCATCGACACCTTAATGCGGGAGCTGAGCGGGCTGTCGGCCTACCCCGCCACCAAGGGCGTACTGCCGCTGCGCGCCGCGATTGCCGCGTGGCTGACACGACGTTTTCAGCTTCCCGCCGCGAGCATCGACCCCGAGCGGCACGTATTACCGGTAAGCGGCACGCGCGAAGCCTTGTTCGCATTCGCACAGGCGGTGGTGGAGCGCAGCGCCGATCCGCTGGTGTTGATGCCCAATCCGTTCTACCAAATCTACGAAGGCGCAGCGCTGCTCGCCGGCGCGCAGCCGTATTTTCTGAATGTAACAGCGGCGAATGGTTTTCTGCCGGACCTCGATGCGGTGCCGGAAAACATCTGGACGCGCTGCCAGTTGCTGTACCTGTGCAGCCCCGGCAATCCCAGCGGCGCGATCCTGCCGCTGGCTTATCTGCAACGCGTGATCGAGCTTGCCGAGCGCTACGACTTCATCATCGCCGCCGACGAGTGTTACGCGGAACTGTATTTCGACGAGCAGCACCCCCCGCCCGGCTTGCTGCAGGCGGCCGCCGCACTGGGCCACGACGACTATCGCCGCTGTGTGGTGTTTCACAGTCTGTCGAAACGCTCCAACGTGCCGGGGCTGCGTTCCGGCTTTGTGGCCGGCGATGCACGCGTGCTGGAAAAATTTTTGTTGTACCGCACCTACCACGGCTGCGCGTTGCCGCTGTATGTGCAGGCCGCCAGCAAAGTCGCGTGGGAGGACGAGGCCCACGTGCGCACCAACCGCGCACTGTATCGCGCCAAGTTCGATGCGGTGATCGAGATATTGAAACCGGTGCTCGACGTGCAACCACCCGGCGGTGCGTTTTATTTATGGCTACGCACGCCGTTGCCCGACACTGAATTCACGCGCCGCTTGTACGCCCAGCAAAATGTCACGGTGTTACCCGGCAGTTATCTGTCGCGTGACGCGCACGGTACCAACCCCGGTGCGGGTTACGTGCGCATCGCCTGGGTCGCCGAAATGCAAGAATGCCTTGATGCCGCACAACGCATCCGCGCGTTTGTGGAGTCGCTGCAGTAAATCGAAATTCAACCCCGGAGAAGCCAGCATGAACGAGATCCAGAAAATCATCGACAGCGCGTTCGAACAGCGCGCCGAAATCACACCACGTAATGTCGAGACCCACGTCAAGGAAGCAGTGTCGGAGGCGATTGCGCTGCTGGACCGGGGCCAGGCGCGCGTCGCAGAAAAGAAAGACGGCCAGTGGATTCTGCACGAATGGCTGAAAAAAGCCGTATTGCTGTCGTTTCGCATCGAAGACAACGTGTTCATGAAAGGCGGCTTCACCAACTACTACGACAAGGTGTCGGCCAAATACGCCGATGCCAGCTCGCGCGATTTCCGCGAAGGCGGCGTGCGCGTGGTGCCACCCGCCACGGTGCGCAAGGGCGCCTACATCGCCTCCGGCGTGGTACTGATGCCGTCGTACGTGAACATCGGCGCCTATGTCGACAGCGGCACCATGGTCGACACCTGGGCCACGGTCGGCTCCTGCGCGCAAATTGGCAAGAACGTGCACCTGTCCGGCGGCGTGGGCATCGGCGGCGTGCTGGAGCCGCTGCAAGCCGCGCCGACCATCATCGAAGACAACTGTTTCATCGGCGCGCGTTCGGAAGTGGTCGAAGGCGTCATCGTCGGCGAAGGCTCGGTGATTTCGATGGGCGTGTACATCGGCATGAGCACACGCATTTACAATCGCACCACCGGTGAAATTAGCTACGGGAAAATTCCGCCCGGCTCGGTGGTCGTGTCCGGCAACCTGCCGTCGAGCGACGGCAAATACAGCCTTTATTGCGCGGTGATCGTGAAGCAGGTCGATGAGAAAACACGTAGCAAAGTGGGCATTAACGAACTGCTGCGGGATATCTAAAAAGGTACTGACGTAATTTCTAAAGATGGGGCCGGTGCAACCCGTTCCCGAACAAGTATGTAAATGCACTGGCAGTGGTGGTACTGAAAACTATGAGGCCCGGTGATGATCGATGTGCGCCCTGATTTCCGCACGTAGTCGGGACGACACTTCCATATCAAACGCCTCGAACAAGAGGTAGTGTTCTGCGCAATCACGCATTAGAACACGAAATACCGCTTTGGCCATTTCGTCTTCATCAGTGATATCGATCAAGTCTTCACACAACGCCAGCTTTTCGAGAAGACCGCTACGGATTTGCACAAGATCATCTTGGTCGAGACCCAGCAAAAATGCGTTCCACGCTGCTTGATCTTGTTGCGCTCCGGGCTTTGCCCTCAGTTGCCCGCTGGTTTCGTCCAGCGAATACAGCTCAGCCAAATCGTCGGCACGCACATCAATGACGAAAAAACCACGCGCCTCATTCCGCTCACGGCGGCGTGTCAGATAGAACGGATGATAATCGGACTTGTTGCGATTGCAGTAACGGCACGCCAGCAACAGGTTCGCCGGATCGTTCTCGCGATGCGGCATGAACGCCGTCGGCTCGTAGTGATCGATTTCCAGAGCACGATGCTGCGTCAAGCAGTAAGAGCAAAGGTTCTTGTAGAAATCGTACAGCAACCATGACTTGTATTTACTGTACGATGAACCGGGTGCCAGCGTTGGCGGTTCAGTAATTTGGAGCTTTGCCATGCTTTCTGCGCGCTAGAATTCGCTTCGCCTCCTCCACGGCTTGCTCAACTTCGGGCGATTCCCCATCCCGAGGCTCTTCGAACAGCCTTCGCATATCATTCAGCAACTTCAGGCTTATGGCTTCCCTCGCGGACAACACTTCACCCTTGATACGCCGAATCGCCAGCGGTTTGCGCAGGGTATCGACAAACTCCAACATGCCATCCAGCATGAGGTCACGGGAACTTGTAATCCGAACGCTGGTAGTAGCCGAACGCTCCAGTGATACGACAAAAACCGACTTCTCCAACAAATCAAAAACCGACCTCTCCAGTAAATCGGTTGCAGTAACTGCGGGCTTCACGGTTTTCGACGACGCGAAATGTGGTACGACGTAACGTTTACCCTGCTGCTGCGTGGCTATCATATTGAGCTCCCATGATCCGGTGGGTTTCATCAGTGGCAATATCGAAAAATACGCTTTTCGCGGCTTCCTTCGCTTCTTTCAGCAAAGTGGTCAGCTTGTCTTTTTCAACAAACAAGCAGTCACCGACGATGGGCCTATGCGCTTCTACTTTAGTACGAACCTGTATCAGTTGCACAGAACCCGGATCGGACTGCACAATCAAGTTAACAGCCACTGGTGATTTCTTGTCACCGTAAAATAACCTGAAGTTAATTTCCAGGATGGCCAATCCATCACTCGCCGCCGCCGCGCCGATTCCGACGTTGATTTTGAAATAGCGCGAAAGATCAAAACCGGCAGCGGGAAACTCAAACGCATTGTCGTAGCCAAAGCTCACACGCTCAACGGGGTATTGAACCTTGCTTTCGCCAAGCGTTGCGCCAAAAATATCCAGCCAGACTTCGACACTCGGCTCCAATGTCTTCGTATGGGTCTCGTACTTATCTTCGCCCCGGCGAAGATAATGCACGCTCAAATAGCGATGACCGAAACGCGCGAGATAGCGGCTGTCGTCCCATGAAAGCTGCTCACGCCAGAACGGTGGAACGATATCGCGATTCGCGCTCTCCACCAAAACAACCGCAGGTTCCTTGCGCAAGGAACCCAAACGTTTCTTGGCTGCGAACTCCAGCGCCCCCGTTTCCGCATCGTCAAGCGGGCCCGGCTTGCCGACAATAACCGCCCACGCTTCGAGAATTGTGGAGTTTTTACAGTAAGTAACCACCTTCATTGTATTGTCCGTTACGCTGCTTTGGTGCTTGAGCCATTTTAAGCAGAAATGAAGACTTTCGTTAACTGAAATTTCTAAGCGGATTACCGGCAACCTGCCGTCGAGCGACGGCAAATACAGCTTTTATTGCGCGGTGATCGTGAAGCAGGTCGATGAGAAAACACGTAGCAAAGTGGGCATTAACGAACTGCTGCGGGATATCTAAATATTTTCGTGGAGCGGCTTGCAGCCGCGCTGATCGCGACTGCAAGCCGCTCCACGAAAAATACACCGCTACTCAAGTTACGGCTGCGTCCACTGTGGCGCTACTTGCGGGTTGCGGGGCGTGACTTTTTGGCAAACGCACCAGCACACTGAGTCCGTTACGCTCGGGTGACTGTAGATCGATATCGCCGCCGTGGATGTCGATGCAGCGCTGCACGATGGACAACCCCAGTCCGCTGCCGGGCACGTGTTGCTGGGAACCACGATAAAAACGTTGGAACAGCAACTCGCGTTGCGCCGGATCAATGCCCGGGCCGGTATCGGTGACGCGCAGCCAGACGCGATTTTCTCGCTCCCCTACTTCCACGCTGACCTTACCACCGGGCGGCGTGTAGCGGATGGCATTGTCGACAATATTGCGGGTAATGAGGGCCAGACTCATTGCACAGCCTTCGACCATGAGCGATTGATGTGCTGCAAACCGCAGATTGATCTGATGCGCCGTTGCCATGAATTCAAGTTGCTGCAAGGTGCTTGCGACCGTCGCCGAAAAATCCACCGAGCTGAACACCGTCGACGAGGTTGCCGAATCGCAGCGTGCCAGTGTCAACAGTTGCTGTACCAGATGCGCCATGCTCTTGATGGCGATTTTCATGTTCATCAGCGCGGCATTGCGCACGGCGGGATCGGCAGCCAGCAGCGCGACATCGGTTTGCGCCGCGATGCCGGCCAGCGGTGTGCGCAACTCGTGCGCGGCGTCTGCGGTGAAGCGCCGGGTCGTGTCAAATGCATGACCAAGCCGCCCGAAGAGCCGGTTGAGCGAATCGATCAGCGGCTTGGTTTCGGTCGGAAAATTCGGATCTTCGATCGGGCTGAGATCAAAAGAACTGCGCTTTGCTACGCGTTCAGCCACTTTTTCCAACGGTCGCAAGGCGCGACCGATACACACCCAGGTCAATAACGCGATGATCGGCACGGCAAGAAACACCGGCAGAATGGTGCGCAACGCCGTGGCACCCACCAAGTCGTCGCGCGCACTGAAGTGTTGGCCGACGTACGTCGTGATGTGCTGCTGCTCGTCGGTCAGCGAAAAAATTCGCCAGCGCTGGTCGGCTGTAGCCATGACCGTGAACCCGCTGGTGATATTCGCCATGCGTTTGAGCGGCGAGTTACTGGAGCGCATGGCGAGGGTCTCGCCCATCCACACTTGGAACGCCAGTTTGGCAACGGTATGGGGCTTGTCGTAGCCGAAAATATCCAGGGTTTTGTTGCTGGTGGTGACTTCGTTGGCTTTCAGTTGCTCCACCAGCTCATGCTGACTGAGCGTCAAGAGCGCCCGCGCGACCTGCTCCAATTCGGAGTCGAGCAATTTTTCAACCTCGCTGCGGCTGTCAATATAGGCACCCACGGTGGTGGTGATCCACGCGGCGATGAACACACCCAGTATGGCCAGCAACAAACGCCGCCGCAATGAGGGGTGCGTGCTGCTCATTCGACCAGATAGCCGAAGCCGCGTTTGGTCACGATAAATTCCTCGCCGAGCTTCTTGCGCAAATTGTGGATGTGCACGGTGACGGTATTGCTGTCCACTTCGCTGTTCCAGGCGTACATGCTGTTTTCCAGCTTGCTACGGGAAATCGGCTTGCCTTTGTTTTCCAGCAACGTGCGCAACACGACAAATTCGCGCGGCGATAAATTCATCTCGGCGCCGTGATAGGTAACCGCCATGCTGGCCGGATCGAGCGTGAGCTCGCCATGCGACAACAGCGGATCGGTGCGATGATTACTGCGCCGTTCCAACGCACGCATGCGTGCGGCGAGTTCTTCCATCTCAAAGGGTTTAACCAAGTAGTCGTCCGCGCCGGTGTCCAGGCCGCCAATCCGCTCGTTCAGGGCGTCGCGCGCCGTGATGATAATGACCGGCGTGGCCTTGTTGCTGGTGCGCAAGATGCGCAGCAGCGTCAGCCCATCCACCGCAGGTAAACCCAGATCGAGCAACACCACGTCGTAGTCCGCCGAGGTGATGGCGTGTTGCGCTTCGCGACCGTCGCGAAACCAATCGACGGCGTAACCCTTGAGCCCCAACCAAGTCTGTACACCGTCCCCCAATACCACATCATCTTCAGCCAGCAATACGCGCATCGGTGCGATCCTCGCAGGTTATCCGAGTCGATGTTCTCACGGTATGGGATGAAAAAAAAAGATGGGACCCCTTACATTGATGCGCAAGAGATCCCACAAATACTCACGACCGGGTTTAGTCGGGATTCAACACTGCAAGTTCGGTGTCGATTGCCGTGAGCTCTTAACGGTTTCACTACTGCCGCACTCGCCCGGCCGACGAACGCTGCTGCTGGGGGCGCCGGCAAGCGTTCACGAACCGTTGGATGCAGCAGAATTTCAGGTTAGAAGCTGCGAGGTTAAAACAACATTAACGTGAATCACTGCGTCGCCTCATCTACAATGAGCGCGATTAAAATCACCTCAGGAAGCCCATGTCGCCAACTCTCGATTTAGCCATCGACCTGATAGCCCGCCCCTCGGTCACGCCGGTCGACGCCGGTTGTCAGGACGTCATGATCGGGCGCCTGCAGGCGCTTGGTTTCAACATCGAACGCCTGCCGTTTGGCGACGTCACTAATTTTTGGGCGCGACGCGGCACGCATGGCCCGCTGCTGTGTTTCGCCGGCCACACCGACGTGGTACCGACCGGCCCGCTGGCGCAGTGGACCTCGCCGCCGTTCACGCCGCAAATTCGTGACGGCGTGTTGTACGGGCGCGGCGCGGCCGACATGAAAGGTTCGCTGGCGGCGATGCTGACCGCCTGCGAACGCTTCGTGCGCGCCCATCCGCAGCACCTCGGATCGATTGCGTTTTTGATCACCTCGGATGAAGAAGGCGTCGCCGTCAACGGCACCGTGAAAGTGATCGAGCATTTGGAGCGGCGCAACGAAAAAATCGACTACTGCTTGGTGGGCGAACCCTCCTGCGTGGATCACCTCGGCGATTGCGTCAAGATTGGGCGCCGTGGGTCGCTGAACGGCGTGCTCAAAGTCAAAGGCGTGCAAGGCCACGTCGCTTATCCGCAGCGTGCCGACAATCCGATTCACCGCTTCGCACCCGCGCTGCACGAGCTCACCGGCATCGAATGGGACAAGGGCAATGCGTTTTTCCCGCCCACCACGTTCCAGGTTTCGAATCTTCACTCCGGCACCGGCGCCAACAATGTCATCCCCGGCGAACTGGACGTGGTGTTTAATTTTCGCTTCTCCACGCAACTGACTCCGGAACAGTTGCGCGTGCGGGTCGAGTCGGTGCTGCATCGCTACGGTATCCACTACGAAATCCAGTGGGCGCTGTCGGGCCAGCCGTTTCTCACCCGGCGCGGCGAACTCGTGGACGCCGTCAGCGCCGCCACACAGGAGATCAGCGGCAGGACACCGGAATTGTCAACCTCGGGCGGAACCTCCGACGGACGCTTCATCGCGCCCACCGGCTCCCAGGTTGTCGAGCTTGGCCCGCGCAACGCCACCATCCACAAAATCGACGAGTGCGTGAACGTCGAGGAGCTGGACACACTGTCGGCAATTTACGAGCGCATGCTGGAGAAGATTTTGCTCTGAAGAGCGCTACGTAGAGGCTGCTTGGCAGCCTGTCCAAATCTTCAGGCAAACTTCAGTTGAACCCGCACCTGAGCTTTGCATAATCTTCGGGTAATGCGACCAACCGAGGATCATGCAATGAAACGGCACATCGGCTCTGTCTTGATTTTGGCAGCGTTATTTCCGGCACAGGCCGCCGAACACACGCATCCTTCGGAATCCCTCCCAGCAGCAAAACATCAACCGGACTCACGCGTGCTGGTCAAATTTCCGGATGAGGCGCAGCACTTTCTGGCAACCATGCGACAAAACTTGTCTGACCTTAACGACATTCAGCGCGCAGTTGCGGATGCCAACTTCGAGCGCGCGGCACAGATCGCGGAATTTAATCTTGGGCTGGGCGGCATAAAAACGCATAACGCCCTGGCCGTGAACATGCCCGACGGCATGCGCAACATGGGCATGGCGTTTCACCAAGCCAGCAGCCAGCTCGCACAGTCGTTGCAGGAAAAGAACATGGCAAAAACCCTGGATGGCTTGGCGAACGTGACTCAGGTGTGCGTGCTGTGTCATGCCACCTACCGCGTGCGCTAGCCGCCTGCCGGGCTTAGCGCCTGTTCAAGATCTTCCTGGAGGAATGCGGTGCGAGGCCCCATCAAACGCTGATTTCCACCGCGCGGGTGCTGCACGATAAGAAGAAGAATCGCAGCAGCATGCAGGGCGATTAGTCGGAAACTTTTTGGGGCCGACACACACCGATTTTCGCCCCAACACCCGCCACAACATGATTGACCGCCAAATAACTTCACCAACATACTCAACGCCCGACGCCAAACACTAAAGGACTATGCCGTGATTCAACGAGGATTCCGCGCTCTGGTATTGTGGATCGTCTGGTCTGCCGCATCGCTGATGGTGATTCTGGGTTTATATTCCGAGACCGGCGTGTGGGGCTTCGTCGAATCCGACAGCAGCCATATTACGTGGGTGATTATCGGTTTTTATCTGCTTGGCTGTGTGATCAGCTTTGTGCTGGTGCTGCTGGTCACCTACGAAGCGGTGCATGTGGATCATCTGGAAAAAATCGCGAAAAAATCCGGCTGGTCGGGCATCGAACATACGCCCAAGCGTCTTGGTCTCGCGCGCTTTTTCGAATCGTTAAAAACCATCATCCGCAACAACAGCGAGCTTGACCTCGAAGCGCTGGTCGATGTGGAATTCTCTGTCTACCAACGTTTTGCACATGCGCTGGAAGTGTTCGGTAATCTGATGATCACCTTCGGCCTGATCGGTACTGTCGTGGGTCTGAGCCTCACGCTGGCCGGACTCACCAGCTCGCTGCAAGCGTTGGGCGAAAACCAGGAACAATTGTTGGCGGGTTTACGCAACGCCATGCAGGGCATGGGCACCGCGTTTTACGCCACCTTGCTGGGCGCCGTGTTCGGCGGCGTGTTATTGCGGGTGTTTGCACATATCAACCAAAACGGCGTGGAAAGCCTGGAAGATTCGCTGACACGAATTTTTTTGGTGTACTGCGCCACCGACATCAAACCTTCACCGCAGCGTGACATCCGCGTGCTGGATGCGGAAATTCGCGCCATGACGCAAAACCTCGAACGCCTGCACACCATACTCGCCCAAACCAAACACATGGTCGGCGACTTCGCCAAAGAGCTGATGCATTTGAAGCAAGCCGAAGGCGATAACACCGCGCTGCGCACGACCTTGAATCTACAGCGCGAATATCTGGAAACCTTGCGTACCGAATTTCAACTCAAACGCATGAACCAAGGGCGTTGGTGGCGTGTCTTTACCAAAAGCTTTGTGAAAAAAATTGACTGACGCATGAAACCCAAACGGCGCTTTGCGCCACTGAACGTTTACATTATTTTTACCGACATCGCGCTACTGATGTTGACCATGTTTATTTTCCTGCTGGTCACCATTTTGTTGACCTCACGTTTGGCGGAACAGCAGCAACTGCCTGCATTGAAAAAAGAAATCGCGCAATTGCAAAAAACCCTGGCGGGCACGGCGGCCGATAAACAGCGTTTGATGCGCGACATGGACCAGCTTTCAATTCTGACCTCCGAAGGCCAAATGGAGCAGGCGCTGGCGGTCACGGGTATGGACAAAGGCGGAAAAAATCGCAAAGATTTCGACCTGTTCATCCTGGGTCTCAAACAGTTACCAGGCAAGTCCATCCATCTCATGGTCGACGCGAGCGGTTCGATGCACGGCGTCACTACCTTTTTAATCCCGGTATTGCGCGTCATGATTATCCGCTCCGGCAAGGAGCTCAACGCCATTACTTGGTTCTGCGACAACGTCGCCGAAACCTATACCGGAACCATGGCCGAGATGTTTGATCGCCTGCTGCAGAATGCCCCATTCGTCGGCTCCGAAGAAACCATCGGCCACGCATTCCGGCACGTGGCAAAATCCTCTGTTGCGCCCGGCGCCTACATTTTGATTGGCGACGAGCCTTCCACTGACCGTATCGCCTACCACGCGATCCCAAGCCCGGTATTCACGCTACCGTTGGGGCGCGACAATCCCGATACGCTGTGGGAATACGAAAACTTGGCCAAAGAAACCCACGGTCGCATGTTGCACCTGGAATTCCGGGACTAACGCACACCCTGCGCCGTCTGTATAATCGGCCGCGCTTTCGCACCCCGCGCAGCGTAACCAACACAAGAGTTTCATGGACCTCAACGCTCTCATCACTCGTATCGATCAACGCTATTGGGCCTTATTACTGCTGGTACTGTGGGGCGCGGCCTTGGTATTTTTCGACCTGATCAATTTCACGCCCTACGGCATGGATGAAGGCGCGACGCGCGCCTTGTTGCTGGACTGGTCAATCGCCGATCAAGTGGCACACCCGGTCGTCGTGTTCGGCATGCCCGACTTCCGTGCCTTGATGTTTATCCCACTAGGCGTTTACTGGTCGGGCAGCATCATCGCCGCCAAGATGTTTACCGTGATCATCACCTTCCTGGCACTGTGGGTGCTGTTTGCGTGGAGCAAGCACACGCAGAGCGATGAAGTGGCGCTGATCGGCAGCGGGCTGTTGTTGATCGCACCGACCACCCTGTTGCAACTTGACAGCATCGGCGTCGGCCCCTATTTGCTATTGATATTCGGACTTGCATGGCGGGTCGACCAGAAATACCGCGCCCAAGACCGTGCCGTTACCGGCTGGTATTTCACGCAGTTATTACTGATCGCCACCGCCGTCACCCTGCACCCGGCCGGGCTTGCGGTACCTGCCGCCTTGGCGTGGTTCTGGAAAAAAAATCCCATCGAGCCGAAACGGCGCAATCAAGTGCTGCTGGGCATCGGCCTCACCGTCATGGTCATTCTGGTGATGCAAGCGGGTTGGATTGCGCTTCCATGGTTTAACAATCCGTTGCCGTCACTGGGCACCGCAGTACTGGGATTCGACCCGCTGGAACTTACCACCCGCGAGCCGCTGTTCGGTATTTTTCCGCTGCTGTTGCTGCTCGTCATTTTAGTCATGGACCGGCGCTTTCTGGTCAGCGATGTGCTCGGCGCGATTCTGGCCTTGGGCGCCATCATCGGGCTGACCGCTGCCGATGGCGCGTGGGCCATGACCGTCCTGGCACTGGTACTGTATCGCGGCAGCGTAGTGCTGATTCAAATCAACAGCGCGATACGCGTGCGCAATTTTGTCGGCCAACGCGGCATTGTCTTCGTCGTCATGTTTGTGGTTGCAACGCTGTTCATGCAAGTTGATCGGGGGCACGCACGCCATAACCAGCTCGACGTGCTGCCGCCCGAAGACGAATTGATGCGCACGCTCGCGCACGAAGCCGAAACTTCCGACGAGACTTTCCGCGTCGCCAGCCAATGGCCCGGCCGCACCATGTTTGCCGTCAAGCGCGCGGCTTTGCCGCTGCCACCGCCGCAAGACGACCCGGCAAAATTCATGCAGCAAATGAAAGGTGTAACCCACATCATGTTCGCACACAATGATCCAAATAATGCTCCGCTGGCACGCAGCATCGCCGGGCTCAGCGGCGATGCTGCAACGGTGGCGCTGCAAGCCGGCGGGGTCATTGTCAAGCTACGCACCACCGCACCCGCGCCGGCGGTAAAATAAATCTCGCGGTATGTCATGCAACTGCCAATTTTTGGTTGGCAGTTGCAGTATAATTAGGTCCCACAACTTACTGTTCGGCAATGTGTAACTATGACGCAAAAATCCTCCCACGCAATTCAGGTGCAAGTGCAGCCCAACTACATCGACGCGCAGTCGGAGCCGGACGCTAATCGCTTTGTGTTCTCGTACACCGTCACGATTCAAAACACCGGCACGGTCGCGGCGAAATTATTGACCCGCCACTGGGTGATTACCGACGCCAACGGCAAGGTGCAGGAAGTCATCGGTGAAGGCGTGGTCGGGCAGCAGCCTTATTTAAAACCCGGCCAGGGCTTTGAATACACCAGCGGTGCCATTATCGAAACGCCGCTGGGCAGCATGCAGGGCAGTTACCAAATGATCGCCGACGACGGCAAACATTTCGATGCACCGATTCCGGTGTTCACCTTGGTGCGGCCGCACACGTTGCACTGAATTTTAACGCTCCAGACGCTGCAACAACGCGTCGACGCGGCCCCAAAATTTTTCCAAAAATCGTCGTGGCCAGGAACGCTTGCACCAGTCGGCGTAGGTAATCTCGGCAGCTTGCGCAAAATCCGCCGCCAACATTGCGGCTGCCTCGCGCGCAAAACCGGGGTCGTCGATTTCTTGATTCGCTTCCAGATTCCAGCGCTGCCCCCAGCGGTCGACATTGCTCGACCCGATACTCACCCAGTCGTCGCACAGCAGAATTTTTTGATGCATGAAGCGCGGCTGGTATTCGTGGATGCGCACGCCGTGCCGCAATAATCCGCCGTAATGGCGACGTGCAGCATGGCGTACGCCGGGATGATCCGAAAGCGGGCCGGGCAACAGCAGGCGCACGTCGACGCCGCTGCGCGCTGCGAAACGCAGTGCGCGACGCAGCTTCCAGGAGGGCACAAAATACGCGGTCGTAAGCCACGCCTGCCGCTGTGCGCCGCGCATGCGCTGGATAATCGAGCGATGAATTTCCCACGGGCCGCGCGCCTGACTGCTCACCACCCGTCCGCGTTGCGTGCCCGCCTGCCGAACCGACGAATAGTCAATACCAAACACTTTTCCGGTGCTGCGCCCCCAGCTTTCGGCAAACAACACGCACCAATCGTGCACTACCGGACCGCGCACTTCCACCATGGTTTCGCGCCAACCCGCACCCACACTCGCGTCGAAAAATTCGTCAGTAATGCCCGCACCGCCGATGAATGCAACCTGGCCGTCGATGATCAATATTTTGCGGTGATCACGATAAAAATTGCGCCGCCAGCGGGCCACGGCAAGCATGTTATAGAAGTGCAAATGGGCGCCGCTGGCGCGCAGCCGAGCGCGATCTTCATCGTGCAGCGCCAACGAGCCGTAATGATCCAGCAACACGTTGACGATCACGCCACGTTGCGCGGCCACGCTCAAGGCGTCGATGATGCGCGTGGCGATGTGGCCGGACTCGATTAAATACATTTCCAGCGCAACCAAGCGGGTCGCACCGGAAATGGCGGCGAGCATGGCGGGGAAAAATTGCCTGCCGTCGATCAGCAGCGCAAAACGATTGCTCTCCTGCCATGCGAACCGGTACTCGCGGCGTACGGGAAACATGCAGTCATTCCAGGTTACAAATCGGGCTGCAACAAGCGATTCATTTCCGCCAGCCCGGTCAAGCGATATTCACCGCTGGTTTTTTTGTCAAGCACCAGCACCGCAGGCACGGCGCTGACGTGCAATACAGCGCGCGCGGTGGCAGTGTTGGTTTGAATCAAGGCCAAGGCTTTTGCATACGCAGGCGCGTTGACGTCCGCCTCCAGGGTGCTGTTCAACTCGCCGACCATGTCCAGATACGCATCCGCGCTCAGCGCAGCGGGCCGGGGCTTGAATAATTCGGTTTCGTAAAGACGTGCGTCCTTGACCGCCTCGACGGCGGTTTCCAGATAGGCCACTTGGCGGAACTCGATGCGAATCGCGCCTTGCTTCAGCAGGTCGCGCGCGTAACCAATCAAGCGGTGGCAATGCGGACACCGGCTGTCGACAAACGCAATCACATTGAGCGGTGCGTCGTCATTGCCCAACGCCAGCCCGCGCCCCGGCAATTGCCTCAGCGTGAACCGTGGTGTGACCAAGCGGCCGTCCGCAAGCCAAGTGTTGCCGCGTACAATCAGCGTGCCCTGGCAGCGGCTGAGCCAGCCGGTGATCCACAACGACGCGGCATTGTCGGCGTCCGCTTTAGTGACCTGTACGAAGGCATCGACGCGCATGACATCGCGGTCGACCGGATGCAATTCCACTTGACTAAAGTCGACCCCGGCCTTGCCGTACTCCAGCGCCATTTGCAAGCGGGCGAGGCGCGTAAAATGCGCCGGTGCGTCGCGCTCCGCCAGTGGGCGCGCGCAGATATTTTCTGCGGCGCTGACACTGACCGGACACTGCATACACATGCTCAACAGCAACACTGAAATGCTTCTTTGCGGTCGTTGCGTCATGCTTCACGTGGCTTGATACGCAACACACCTTGATCCATATGCAACTCGATTTCACCCTGCAAAAACGCCTGTAGATGCTGCCCCACCAAGCGCCCGCGCCAGCCATGCAAAATCGCGTGATCGTTCTTGCCGGCGATCATCTGTTCCAGATCACGGCGCGAGGCCAGGGCCGCCGGACTGATGCCGTTGCTGATGCCGGCTTGGCGCACAATCGCCATCATCGCGTCGATCAAAGCTTCTTCGGACGGCGTCGGCGTAAAGCGCAAACCCAGGCTCGGCCATTCGGACTGCGGCAACTTCTGCACACGCTGAATCACATTGATAATATCCGGCCCCACGCTACGCAAGGTGCGCGGATCCAGACCACGCACGCGGTGCAAGGCGTCCATATCCGGCGGCAGATGCCGCGCCAGATCGATCAGCACATCGTCGCCCAATATCCACTTGCGCGGCCGGTCGTATTCACGTGCGCGGTGCTCGCGCCACGCGGCCAGTTCGCGCACCACCGCCAACTGCACACCCTTGAGCACGCGAATGCCGCGAATGCGCAACCACGCGTCTTCCGCGACTTTGTCGTAATTGGCGATGTCGGTCAGTGCGGCGAAGTCGTCGTCCAGCCAGCCGTGCCGGCCCTTGTCTTCCAGTTGCCGCGTTTGCCGGTGCCAGACTTCGTGCAAATAGCGCACGTCGTCTTGTGCATAGCGCAACTGGCCGGAGTCGAGCGGACGTTGCTGCCAGTTGGTGCGGGTGTGGGTTTTTTCCAGTTCAACACCCAGCACGTCGCGCACTAGCGTTTGGTAGCTGACCTGATCACCCAGGCCCAGCAGCGTTGCGGCGATCTGTGTATCAAACACCGGCCGCGACAACTTGCCGCGTAAATCGAACAGGATTTCCAGATCCTGGCGACCGGCGTGCATGATTTTAAGCACGCGCGGGTCGAAAATAATTTCCAGCAAGGGTTCGAGTGTCGGCAGGGCCAGCGGATCGACGCACGCAACCAATTCCTCGCTGGCGATTTGCAACAGGCAGAGCTGCGCGTAAAACGTACGCTCGCGCAAAAACTCGGTGTCTAGCGCCAAAGATGCCGCGCCGCGCAAGCGCTCGCACAAGTCGTCCAGTTGTTCGGGGGTATCGACGTAAAATTCTTTCATTTAGTGTGGCGCTGCCGTGGCGGGTGCGAAAGCACCCCACAATTGTAGCTGACACAAAAACTTCTAGCAGCACCACAAGGTGCGCGTGATAATCCCCTCCTCACTCCTCAAACTGACACTGGCATGTTGCGAACTCCGAAGCTCTTCGTCGATCTCTGCTTGCTGCGGGCCAACCCGCAGGATCTGCCACACTCATCTTCACTCGCATTGCTCACCTTGGTTACGTATACCTTGCTGAGTTATCTACTGGCACTGTCAAGTACAACACCCGGCACCGCGCTGCTGGCGGCCTTGGTCGACGTGGGCATGTTGGTCGGGCTCGCTTACGCCGGCCTGTGGATACTTGACCTGAAAAATCGCCTGATCAAGCTGGTCACCGCCTTGGCCGGCAGCGGCACGGTTTGGCAACTGGTGGCCTTGCCGGTGATGAGCCTGTTGATCGACGGCGCCGATAAAGCCTCCGACACAGCGCTGGCGGCGCTCGGGTATATGCTGCTGCTGGCCTTGGTCGCGTGGGCGATTTTCATCATCGGGCACATCTTGCGGCACGCTCTCAACATGAAATTTTTCTTTGCACTGGGCGTCGCCCTGCTCTACGTTTATACCTCCATGCGCGTTGGCAGCGCATTATTTGTGGCGGCGCAGTAACGAGCACTTGTATTCACGAGGAAGACTTAGAGCCTGTTCAAGATCGTCCTGGAGGGATGCAGTGCTAGGCAAAATCGAACTCAAAAACGCAGCATACACGCAAGTATGTGAGTATTTTCGGCAACTGCTCCTGCGTTGCTCTACCTCCTGCATCCATGCAGCCGTGAGTTCGATTTTAACGCCGCAATGCGCCCTCCAGGACGATCTTGAACAGGCTCTTAGGCGGAGGAACACAGACAGGACATCTGCACGGCAAGGACCAGACAGCAGTATTTCGTTTAAATGCAACGTGGAATAACAACATGCATATTCATATCCTTGGCATTTGTGGCACCTTCATGGGTGGCATCGCGCTGCTCGCACGTCAGCTCGGTTTCACCGTCAGCGGCTCCGACGCCAACGTGTATCCGCCGATGAGCACGCAATTGCGCGAGCAAGGCATCGCGCTCACCGAGGGTTACGACCCCACTCAGTTACAGCCGCATCCTGACCTCGTGGTTATCGGCAACGCCATGTCGCGCGGCAATCCCGCCGTCGAATACGTGCTCAACCATAATTTGAGCTACGCCTCCGGCCCGGCGTTTCTCGCCGCACATATCATTCACAACCGCTGGGTGCTGGCCGTCGCAGGCACCCACGGCAAAACCACCACCACCAGCATCCTGGCATGGATTTTAGAATATGCCGGATTGAAACCCGGCTTTCTGGTCGGCGGCGTACCGGAAAATTTCGGTGTGTCGGCGCGCCTCGGTGATACGCCGTTTTTCGTAGTCGAAGCCGACGAATACGACACCGCGTTTTTCGACAAGCGTTCCAAGTTCGTGCACTACCGGCCGCGCACCTTGATCATCAACAACATCGAGTTCGATCACGCGGATATTTTTCCTGACGTGGCCGCCATCCAGCGCCAATTCCACCACTTGGTGCGCACGGTGCCGAGCAATGGCTTGATCATCGTGCCGCAACATGACTTTTATGTGCAGCAAACTTTGAACCTGGGCTGCTGGACCCCCATAGAAGGCGTCGGTACGGACGGCGCGTGGCAAGCGCGCTTGCAACAGCCGGACGGCAGCGTTTTTGAAGTGCTGAAAAATGGTCAAGCGGTGGGCGTGGCGCAGTGGTCCTTGATCGGCGATCACAACGTACACAACGGTCTGGTCGCCATCGCTGCCGCACAACACGCCGGGGTACCGGCAACAACCGCCATCGCCGCCTTGAAAGAATTTCATAACGTCAAACGCCGCATGGAAAATCGCGGCACGGTCAACCAGGTTACCGTCTACGACGATTTCGCCCACCACCCCACCGCCATCGAGACCACACTTGGCGGCTTGCGTAAACGCGTCGGCAACGCGCGCATCATCGCCATCCTCGAACCGCGCTCCAACACCATGCGCATGGGTGTGCACAAAGACGTGCTCGCCGCGTCGCTCGCGCTTGCCGATCACGTCATGTTATATGCACCGCGTGATCTGGGCTGGGATGTTAGCGGCGTGATTGCAGGCTTGGGTACCAAAGGTCAAGCATTCGACGATATCCAAGCTATTATTAAGCAGGTTGTCGTAGTGTCACGTCCTGGCGATCACGTCTTGATCATGAGCAATGGCGGATTTGGCGGGATACATGAAAAACTATTGCAGGCGCTGCGTGGGGTTTAATTATTTCGCAGCGGAAACGGCGCGGCGGGATATTCGATGAGCGAACACCGCATACCTTTGTTTCCACTCAACACCGTGCTGTTTCCCGGTGGGGTGCTGCCGCTGCGCATATTTGAACCGCGCTATCTCGACATGATCAGCGCCTGCATGCGTCACAGCGCGCCTTTCGGTGTCGCCCTGATTCGCGAAGGTGCCGAAACCGGCAAAGCCGCGACCACGTACGATCTGGGCACTTTAGTCAACATCGATTACTTTCACACCCTCAACGACGGCGTGCTGGGCATCACCGCGCGCGGGCAAGAACGCTTTCGTATTTACCGTCGCAGCGTGCAGCCTGATCAGCTCGTGATGGCGGAGATCGAGACCCTCGCCAATGAACCGGGCGCCGCGTTACCCGCACAGTTTCGCCCGCTGGCGGACATGCTCAGCGGCATCATGCAGCGGCTCGGCCAGCCGTATATGAAACTCACACCGTGTTTCGACGACGCCAGTTGGGTCGGCGCGCGCCTGACGGAATTGCTGCCGATTGGGTTGGATCAAAAGCAGTATTTTCTACTGCTGGACGATCCGATTCAAAGACTGGAGCGGCTTGAGGAAGTGCTCAAAACCTTGGAAACCGATTGATCACCTGACGCGCTTTTTTCCCGTAGCAACAACACTTCGCCATTCCATCCCGCCGTGCGCGTAAACGTTCCTTGAGTGCGCGGCGCGCGTTGATACAGCATGCCATGGACGTCGGCCTCAAGCACCGTCAATGCTTCATTGAAGGCCGCGCCGGTGCGCGGATAGATAAAAAAGCTAAAGCGTCGAATCAGATTCAAATTAACCACGTTACCCACCCACAACGGCGCTGCCGGCGTTTGCAATTGCACCGACGACGACCACAGACGCAACACCAGCACGCGGCTCGGGTCGTCGGTTTCTTTTTCCAGGGCGAGCGCAGAATGGCGACCGTCGTGCACGCGCGGCAATAACGGTAATTCGGAAAAGTCGGGGTTGGGCGCCAGCCACAACAAGGACGATTTCAAGGTGAGCGGCGCCGGCTCATGCCAGCCTTGGCTGAGCAGTTGCGTTTTGAGCATCGCCAATTCGCCGGCCCATTGCACCGTCATGGGTTGCGTAGGCAGCCCTTTCCAGTCGCTGCGATAAACCGGTAACGATGCCCATTCGTGCGCCCACCATGCCGCCGCCGGTACTTCGCGTTTGGCTTCGGGACTCGGTAGTTGCACTACCTGCATCCCCGTCATCCACACGCTCGGCATGCCCACACCCAGGGCCAGCACACCCACCGCAATGGTAATTAATACCGGTGCCGAAACCGGCGTGACCGCATGACGCCGGTAGGCAATGCCCAGCACGGCCGCCCAAGCGATGCCCAGGGCCAGACCACCCAGCACATTGGAGACCACTTGCAGTTCGAGATACAGCAAGGCCAAGCAGATCGCGCCCAACACCATGCTGCTCACCGCATACGGCGTCCAGCGCCATTCTTCCGGTAAATCGCGCGACACCATCACCGCGAAGAACATGAACATCACCGCGCTCCAGGTAATGGTCATGCTCGGGAACGCCTCAGCCACGATGCGTTCGCCGTTGAATTCCAGCGACGGCAGTGTTAACACCACGTGCAACACCACCGGAATGAGCACACCGAACGCCGCTGCCGCCAGCCAATGCGCCACCGCGCGCGCGTTACGTTCCCAAACGATCCAGGCGAACACTGCCAAGGTGAAAATCGCCATCACCGACGGCGTGCTGATGCTAGCGAACAAACGCATGGCTTCGTCGGTCCACGGTGTGCGCAAGTCGTGCACGAAATTCGCAACAGCGGTGTCGATACTCATCAACGAGCCGGTGCCCGCCAATGACTTAATGACCGTCGTGAACCCCCAGATGGCCACAATCAGCATGCTGCCCAGAATGATCAAACCACGCGATTCGGGCTTGTTGGGGTCAACCACCGCCGACACCAACTTGCCCAAAACGCGGTGCTCCTGACTCCAGCGCACCACCCGCGCCAGCAACACATCCGCGCGCGGATGCAAAAATGTAAACACCCGCTTGACGAACCACAATGCGGCCATCGTCACGACCACCGACATAATGACCAGCACCACCAGACGCGAGGCGATTTCCGCCGCCATGCCGATGGATGCTCCGATTGCGACTCCCGGCAAAATGGCCGCCGGCGCCCACACAATGGCCGAAATGATATTGATGGTGTAGAAGCGCGCCGGCGGCATATGCAAAATACCCGCGACGGCAGGAACGATGGCGCGCATCGGCCCGGCAAAACGCCCGAACAAAATGCTTTTGCCGCCATGGCGGATGAAAAACGCCTCGCCGCGAGGCAGCAGGTCTGGATATTTATTCATCGGCCAGATGGTGCACAAGCGTTCTTTATAACGCCAGCCGACCCAGTAACTCAGTCCGTCGCCGATCGCCGCACCGATGGCGGTCCAGCCGACAATCGGCCACAAGTCCAGCAGACCCAAGCCAACCAAGGTGCCCACGGCATATAACATCGCAATGCCGGGCACGATGATGCCCACGATCACCAGTGATTCGCAGGCAGCAATGAACATCGTGATCACGCCGGCCCACGCGGGATGCTGGGAAACCCAATCAAAAAGCGGTTGAAAACTCGCCAAATCCATACAGGAGAATTACGTCTTCACGCTAAAAACCGGACTTGCCACATTGCAAAATTTGCCCCACTGCGCCCCGCCCTCACGAAGCCCGCACACTGTACACCAGCCGCTTACGGCCGACTACCTCCCGTACTCTTCCAATGCACGATGAGCCTAAAGTAAGGAGGTTCTGTTGTTCGTGATGGGAGGATGAACGCTATCATAAATAACACTACACACGATTGACGTTTCCAACCGTCGCAGCGGCGGTGGGGTTTTGATTCTAGGTATTTGTTGAAATTCGCATGATTTTCGCTATTGTTTGATTTTTTGCGGTTTTGACTTTTTTATCTTTAGTATAGTGGATGTGGTTGTTTAGCTGATCGCACACGTCCGTTAAGCGATGTGGCAGCGTCGTAGTCCACGGTATTCGCAGCGAACAATTGCCACGACACTGCAACAGCGACAGACACGGCTCCGCGCTCGCCATTGGTTTTCGTTGTGTGTGGTGTTGGTACATCGTCATGCCCACTTCGTTACAGCGTTAGTTGCAAGCGCCATCGCGTTGCTGCGCGGTGATGCATGAATTGCACACCTTGCTGCGCTTTCATCTTTGTTCCCGGATCTCACGCCACTTCATCCGAAGTCTTTGCTGGGTTTATCAACCCAGCCTTGTATGATCAAAACCAGTAAAGCATCGCCTATCGAAGATGAGTAAGCTTTCACGATTCACTGGGGAGGCCGTCCCAGCCTGAGGACCCGTTTTAAACGGGAGCCTGTCGGTAGATTGGC
>JANLTU010000235.1:0-22439 GCA_031363085.1 Gammaproteobacteria bacterium | reverse complement strand
AACCCGGCCGAAGTCGCGGCGCTGGATGCGGCGGCGGTGCCGGGTATAGCCAAATAACATTCTGTTCAACGTTTACATTCAAGCAATGCTTTTCTGGAGGTTAATTACATGAATATCGGCAATTTGAAAATCGGTTTACGGTTGGGTTTGGGGTTCGGTCTGGTGCTGACGCTTATGATCACGCTCGCGGCCGTTGGTCTGTCGCGCATGGCTGATATTCAGGACAAGCTGGACGACATTGCCTTGGACAATATGGTTAAAGTCAATTTTGTCCGGGAAATGCGTGAGCAGGTGCAAACCACCGCAATTGCGGTACGCAATATCGTGTTGCTGACCGATGAGGAAGGTATGGCAGCGGAAAGCAAACGCCTCGACAAAGCGCGCGAGGAATATAGCGATAACGCTAAGTCGATTACCGCTTTAGTTAAAAGCGAGCAGGGTAAGGCGCTGCTCGCAAAGATCGAAGAGGCGCGCGCCACCACCCGGCCGCTGACGGACAAAACCGTGCAATTGGGCAGGGCCAACAAGACGGCCGAGGCGACCCAGGTCTTGATGAAAGAAGTGCGGCCCAATCAGCGTAAGTGGCTGGATGATCTGGACGAAATGCTGAAGTTTCAGGAAAAAAAGACTGCTGAAAGCGTGGAAGTCGCACATGCATCCTATGCCAGTGCCCGTACCTTGGTGATTTCACTGGCGTTGGCGGCGGTCGTGCTGGGCGCGCTGATCGCCTGGTTCATCACGCGCAGCGTCACGGGTCCCTTGGCGGAAGCCGGACAGGTCGCGGCGCGCGTCGCCGACGGCGACCTGACCAGCCGCATCGACGTCACCACCAAGGACGAGACCGGCCAGTTGCTGCAATCGATGAAGACCATGAACGATAACTTGAAGGACATGGTCGGCAAGATCAACGCGACTGCCTCGTCGGTCGCCACCGGTGCGGGGCAAATTTCCGCCGGCAATAGCAACCTGTCGCAACGCACCGAAGAGCAGGCGGCCTCGCTGGAAGAAACCGCGTCCAGCATGGAAGAGCTGACCTCGACCGTGAAGCAAAATGCCGACAACGCACGCCAGGCCAATCAACTGGCGGCCGCCGCGCGCGAGCAGGCCGAGAAGGGTGGCGAGGTGGTGGGCAAAGCCATCGCGGCGATGGGCGGCATCAACAGCGCGAGCAAGAAAATCGCCGACATCATCGGCGTGATCGACGAGATCGCGTTCCAGACCAACTTGCTGGCCTTGAATGCCGCCGTCGAAGCGGCGCGCGCCGGCGAGCAGGGCCGCGGTTTCGCGGTGGTGGCGGGTGAAGTGCGCAACCTCGCGCAACGCAGTGCCGCCTCCGCCAAGGAAATTAAAGACCTGATCGGCGACTCGGTGCAAAAAGTCGAGGACGGTTCCAAGCTGGTCGAACAGTCCGGCCAGACGCTCGGGGAGATCGTCGGCGCGGTGAAGAAGGTGAGCGACATCGTCGCCGAGATCGCCGCCGCATCGCAGGAACAGAGCGTCGGCATCGAGCAGGTCAACAAGGCGGTGATGCAGATGGACGAAGTCACCCAGCAAAACGCCGCCTTGGTGGAAGAAGCCGCTGCGGCCAGCAAATCCATGGAAGAGCAGGCGCAATCCCTGCGCGAAATGATGGCCACCTTCAAGATGGACGAACGCGGCGCGGCCAAAGCAAGCATGGCGAGAAGTACCGCAGCGTTCGAATCCGTCCCCAAGCCGAAGAGCCGTAACACGGCGCGCTCCACGAGCGAGTTCAAGGCGCGTGCCCCGCGCCCGGCAGTCAAGCAGGCGGCGCACGCCGAGCATGCTGGCACTCCTCCCGCACCTATGGCCGCGAAAGTCGATGCTAAAAGTGATTGGGACGAATTTTAAAGGATCGGTGTCACTGCCAATTCTACTTATTCAAGTGCCACACGCAGGTTGGTCTGCCCATTATGAACACAGCCAGGCTTCATTCATTGCCCTTGGTTTTCCTGGGTCCAGCGAGGACGGTATTCGCCAATCGCAATGATCGTGACCCTAACCCTAGGGTGTTGTACGCCCATTTCACGCGCTGTTTCGTTGAGTGAACACAATAACGGCGATGACAACAGACAGTGTGCCGGTCAGCCCGCGTGACCCGTGGGCTGCATCTACGGCACAGCGTGAATTCAAGTTCACCGCTGTCGATTTCGAACGCATCCGCGTGCTGGTGTACGAACACGCAGGTATTCACTTATCGGAGGCAAAAGGCAACTTGGTGTACGGGCGGCTGTCGCGGCGGCTGCGCGTTCTGCAACTGGCCCGCTTTGACGATTACCTTAGGTTTTTGCAGCAGCATGCGGAGACCGAACTGACCGAGTTTCTGAATGCCATCACCACCAATCTGACGTCGTTTTTCCGCGAGAACCACCATTTCGAGGCGTTATGCAACCAGGTGTTGCCAGAATTGATGCATGCGCGGCGCGCGGCGCGCCGCTTGCGGGTGTGGTCGGCGGGCTGTTCCACCGGCGAAGAACCCTATTCGTTGGCGATGGTGTTATCTGAGACCGTGCTCGACCAACCGGGGTGGGATGTGAGGCTGCTGGCTACCGATTTGGACACCAGCGTATTGGAAACCGCGCGTACCGGAGTGTACGCCGCAGATCGGGTGAGTAATGTTTCACGTGAACGTCTGCGGCGTTTTTTCCGGCGCGGCGTGGGTGTCAATGCGGGCCGGGTGCAGGTGGTTGCCGAATTGCAGCGCTTGATCGCGTTCAATCAGCTCAATCTGATGGAGACCTGGCCGATGCGTGGCCTGATCGACGTGATCTTTTGCCGCAACGTGGTGATCTACTTCGACAAGCCGACCCAGGCGCGCTTGTTTGATCGTTTCGCCGACCTGCTGAGCACCGACGGCAGGCTGTTTGTCGGCCATTCCGAAACCTTGAACAAAGTGACCGACCGGTTCGAGCTGGTCGGCCAAACCATGTATCGCAAGCGGAGCTGACATGGTTGTGCTACGCAGTCGCCTGCGCCAATCGAATCCCAACTCCGGCGAGGAGCTGCCACCCGCGTTGCCCGCATTCACGCACATCAATCGCTATTGGGATCCGGTGCACAACGTATTCATGGCGAAAATCCTGCCAGGGGAGTTTTACGTCACGGTGCGCGGCGAAGGCGTGATTACCGTGCTCGGTTCCTGTATTTCGGCGTGCGTGCGTGACCGTATGCTGGGTGTGGGTGGCATGAATCATTTCATGCTGCCGGCCAAGCATGAAGAAGCTGACGCCGTACGCATGCAGGCCAGCGACGCGAACCGCTACGGCAACTACGCGATGGAGGCGCTGATCAATGAAATACTCAAATGCGGCGGGCGCCGCGAACACCTGGAAGTGAAAATTGTCGGCGGCGGACAGATTTTGGAGAAGATGACCAACATCGGCCGCATGAATATCGACTTCGCCCGCAGTTACATTCACGCCGAGGGCTTAAATCTGCTGGGCGAACACGTTGGCGACATCTATCCGCGCAAGGTGGCGTACTTCCCCGCCGATGGCCGCGTGCGCGTAAAAAAGCTGCGCGCGCTGCACAACAGCACGATTCTGGATCGTGAGCGGCAGTACCGCGCTTCTCTGGAAAAAACGCCGGTCGGCGGCGGCGTGGAATTGTTTTGAGGCTGCGGACATGACAAAGAAGATCAAAGTATTGGTGATCGACGACTCCGCGATGATTCGTCAACTGCTCACCGAGATATTGAACGGCGATTCCGGCATCGAGGTGGTCGGTGCTGCGGCCGATCCGCTGATCGCACGCGACAAGATCAAGCAGTTGAATCCCGACGTGCTGACGCTGGACGTGGAAATGCCGAAGATGGACGGCGTGACGTTCCTGAAAAATCTGATGCGGCTGCGCCCCATGCCGGTGCTGATGGTGTCGTCGCTCACCGAGAAGGGCGCGGACGTGACTTTTCAGGCGCTGGAAATCGGCGCGGTGGATTTCGTCACCAAGCCAAAGCTCGACGTGAAGCAGCAGTTGCTGGAATACAGTGAGGAAATCATTGCCAAGGTCAAGGCGGCGGCCCAGGCTAAAGTGCGTCCCTACAAAGAGCGCGGCGAAGATCGCAGCGTCGCGCCCAAGCTGTCCGCCGATGCGGTGCTGGCCAAAAAGGGCGTATCAAGACAATTTAAAACCACCGAACAAATCATCGCGCTGGGGGCGTCCACCGGCGGCACCGAGGCAATCAAGGAAGTGCTGATGCGCATGCCGGCGGATGCACCGGGCATGGTGATCACCCAGCATATTCCCGAAGCCTTCAGCGAACCCTTCGCCAAGCGCATGAATGCGGCGTCGGCCATGACGGTGTGTGAAGCTAAAGATGGGCAGCAGATCGTCACCGGCCACGCCTACATTGCACCCGGCGGGCGGCATCTTTACGTCGAGCGCAGCGGCGCGCGTTATATCTGCCGCTTGAGCGACGGCCCACCGGTGAACCGGCATCGCCCCAGTGTTGACGTTTTGTTCCGCTCGATTGCGCAGAGTGTCGGTCTCAACGCCATCGGCGTGATTCTCACCGGCATGGGCGACGACGGCGCGCGTGGCATGAAGGAGATGAAAGATGCAGGTGCCAAGACCGTTGCGCAAGATGAAAAAACCAGCGTGGTGTGGGGCATGCCGGGCGAAGCGGTGAAGCACGGTGGCGTCGATGAGGTGTTGCCATTGGAGCGAATTGCCGCGTGGGTCATGAAATGGGTATGAAGGACGAGAAAATGAAACTGAGCGGAAAACAGCAAAACGTGCTTAAGAGCGTGATGCGTAGCTGTGCGCTGCCTTTCTTGGTCACGGTCGTGTGCACGGTGCTGGTGGTGGCGTTGCCGGTGCTGAATATCGCGGCGCTGCTCGTGGTCGCGGCGTCATGGGCATTCACCGTAGTGCGTTCGTCGGCGCATGGGTATGCTGTGGCTAAGCAGCAGCAGGCGCAGCACGCTGAAACGGTGCTGTTGAATGCAGAAGTAGAGAGCTTGTGCGGCGCAGTCGGGCAGGGGGCGCAAACGCAGATTGATCATTTGCGCACCGAGGTGACGCAGGCGCGCGGTATGGTTACCCACGCCGTGCAGGGCTTGTCGACGAGTTTCCGGGGCTTGGGCGCCAAGGCGGAGGCGCAGCGAGCTATGGTTGAAGCGCTGATCGCCAGCATGTCGCGCATCGCCGCAGACGGTAAAGAGGGCGTCAGCATTCGCGAGTTCGTCGCCGAGACCGAAAACATTTTGCAGTATTTCGTGGACTACATTGTGTCCACGTCCACCGGCAGCATGGAGTTGCTGCATCGGCTGGATAGTATGGGTGAGCAAGTCAATGCGGTGGTGAATCTGCTGAGTGACGTGAAGAGTATCGCGGATCAGACCAATCTGCTGGCGCTGAATGCCGCCATTGAAGCGGCGCGCGCCGGCGAAGCGGGGCGTGGGTTCGCAGTGGTGGCCGACGAAGTACGCAAACTTTCCGGCCACTCCAGCCGCCTCGGCAGCGAAATCGCACGCGTGGTGCAGGGCAATCTTTCGACCATCGAAGGGGTGCGCACGGTGATCCACAAGATGGCCTCAAAGGATATGAACATGATGTTGACCGCCAAGCAGCGCGTTGACGACATGACCGCCGAGATCGGGCGGCTCAATGAATTCACTGCTGTCAAACTGGAGCAGGTCGGCGCGTTGTCGAAGCAGATCGACGAGGATGTGAATCGTGCGGTGATGTCGTTGCAATTCGAGGATCTCGTCGTGCAATTACTGGCGCATATCGACAAACGCATCAATGTGCTGGAAGGAAAATCCAAAGTGGTGGATGTGGTTCCGTGCAAAATGCTGAACGGAGAACAGGCGGGCGGGGTGGCGGACTACCACGCCAAAATCGCGGCACTCAAGAATATTCTCGCTCAGGCGAGCCAGGCGCAGCTCCAGACGCAACACAAGTCAGTCGATCAACACGATCTGGAAGCGGGGGCAGTCAGTCTTTTTTGAGTGGGAATTGCGCCGAGTAAATAACTAAAGAGGTGAAGCCAATGCCGTTGACCGTGCGGGTATCCGAAACAAACAATGCGGTGATGATTTACATCACCGGCAGGTTTGACTTCAATTTACATCGGGATTTCCGTCACGCCTACGAGGACGTACAACAGCGGCTTCCCAAACCGGCATTCACCATCGATCTGGGTGGGACAGAATATATGGACAGCTCGGCGCTGGGGATGTTGTTGTTGCTGCGCGAGTACGCCGGCGGCGATCAAGCGGCGGTGAGCATTATCAATGCCCGGCCGGAGGTCAAGAAAATCCTCGATATCGCTAACTTCAATCGTCTGTTCAAGCTTGGGTAGGAAAATATATGTTTTCCACGACTCTGGCGCGCGCCGATGTGCTGCCCGCTACCGGTTCTGAATCGGTGTCGTTGCGACGCGTATTGATCGCCGATGATGATCGTGTGAGCCGGATGTTACTTACGTCCATGTTTGCGCAGCAAGGTTATCTGGTGCAGGCGGTGGAGGATGGCGCGCAGGCGGTTGCCGCGTTTGAGGCGTCGCCGCCCGATCTGATCGCCTTGGATGTGAACATGCCGGTGATGGACGGCTATGCCGCCGCGCAGGCGATTCGTGCCCGTGCCTGCGCGCGCTTTGTGCCGATTATTTTTATTACCGCTGCGACCGATGAAGCATCCCTGGCGCGCTGCATTGCGTCGGGCGGCGACGACTTCCTGTCCAAACCCTATAACAGTGTCATTCTGCGCGCCAAGGTTGATGCGCTGCTGCGTATCCACGATCTGTACGAGACCACAAGCGTGCAACGTGACGCATTGGCACGCTATCAACTGCGCGTCGACCGGGAGCATGAATTCGCGCAACATATTTTCCATACTGTTGTGGAGCAGCCTGCTTATCTGTCCCCAAACATACGGCGTCTGTTGTTGCCAAGCTCGGCGTTTAACGGTGACGTGGTACTGACCGCCGCGAGGCCGGCAGGTGGCGTGCATGTTTTCGTCGGTGATTTCACCGGCCATGGTTTGGGGGCCGCTATCGGCACGCTGCTGATAGCCGACCTATTTTACAGCATGACGAAGAAAGGCATCGCGCTGGGCGAGATCCTTATCGAATTGAATCGCAAGCTCAAGAGCACGTTGCCGATCGGAATGTTTTGCGCAGGCGCGGCGCTGTCGCTGGACGCGCAGGCCAGCCGACTTTGTTTATGGAATGGTGGGCTGCCGGACGTATTAGTTTACGGTGGTGCTGAAAACCGCCGCTATCCTTCTCAACACCTGCCTTTGGGAGTTGTGGGTGGTCATGCGTTCGATGGCTGTATGGAGTCACTCCCAGTGGCACCGAACGACCGGGTTTACCTGTATACAGACGGGTTGATCGAAGCGCAGGTCGGCGTAGTTATTTACGGCCAGGAACGTTTGGAAGCGCTTATTGAGACTGGCGCCGGCGATGCCCTGGGGGATATTACTGCGGATCTCGGCGTTTTTTTGGCCGGTGTCGAGCAAGCCGACGATATCACCCTGGTTGAGATGAAATGCATGCCGGATACCGGCGCTATTGAACGAGCGCCAGCGATGCTCTCCAGGACCTCCGAGTGGAAGCTGCGGTTGCGATTCGATATTGGCCAGTTACGTCAGCTCGATCCGCTTCCGGTCTTATTGCAGGCCATAGCGGAATTACAGAATTTGGGTGCGCATCGCGAGAATCTGTATCTGATTTTGGCAGAACTGTTATCCAACGCCGTGGAGTATGGACTGCTGGGGCTGGATTCCGGGCGCAAAAATTCACCCGACGGGTTTTTGAGTTATTACACCGAGCGTGCAGCGCGCTTGGCACACGCGGAGAGTGGTTGGGTGGCGGTCGAATGTGACTATGTCTCCCACCACGTCAATGGTGGCATCTTGACGATTTGTATCGAAGACAGCGGTGCAGGTTTCGAGCATGAGAGAATGCTGCAAGATTTGCAGGAAAACCAGGGCTTACACGGTCGGGGCATTCCGTTACTACACGCTCTGTGCCGATCAGTTTGTTACCAAGGGTGCGGTAACCACGTGGAAGTTGTCTACGCGTGGGGATAAGGCTAGAGTCCGCGTGGTAGTCATCATCGCGTCATCCGCCACAAAAATTTACACAACATGGTATTGCCCGTTACGTCACTTTGACTGCTTAATCGACCACATCAAAGCCTAGTAGTCCGCGTCTTTACATCTTCGTGTCCGAATGCCATCGAGCGAGATGTAAGTCAAACAGCAGTGCGAGAAGGGGCCTGGAGTGAACTCACTTACAGAGATGCAACTTCTATGTCACTCAATTCCTCCGTTCCACCTCGGGATGTTGCTACAGAAAAAATAACGTGCCCTGAGCAGCCTTATCAAACCGGCGATTTGCTGGTCAGTTATCTTGAACAGATTGGTGTCGAGTACGTGTTTGGCATACCCGGCGGCGCGATTGACCCCTTATTTAATGCGCTGGCGCGTAGCGCGCGGCGCGGCGGGCCGCGTGCCGTGGTGGCACGCCACGAGACCGGTGCTGCCTTCATGGCAGACGGTTACGCGCGCGAAACCGGCCGGCTCGGCGTGTGTTGTTCCACCACCGGGCCGGGTGCCACCAACTTGATTACCGGGGTCGCTAACGCCTATCAGAACGACATTCCTGTGCTGGCACTTACGGCACAGACCGCGTTGCCTTTCTTTGGCAAGGGGGCGTTGCAGGAATCCTCCTGCACCAGCGTCAACACACTGGGAATGTTTGAATACTGCACCAGCTACAATTCGTTGATTTCTCATCCGCAGCAACTCGAAACCAAACTCATCGACGCCATCGTCACCGCGTGCCGCTCGCGCACCACGGCACATCTCACTCTGCCAACCGATGTGATGCGCGGGTTGGCACCGGTGGCCGCACCGTCGTTTGATCTGCGCAAGTTGTTGCGCGCCCCTTCTTTGTTCGACTGCAATGTTTTTGAAGAACTGTGCGGGTTGATCGCAGCGGCAAAAAATCCGGTTATTCTGCTGGGTGGCGGCTGTGCTGAGGCGGCCGGAGTCATTCTGGAATTTGCGCTGCTACGCAACATCCCGGTGGTCACGACGCCGCACGGCAAGGGGCTGATCAATGCTTACCATCCACTGTATCGCGGTGTATTCGGGTTTGCCGGTCATCGCAACGCCAACGTGCTGTTAGCCGACGGCGATCTGGTACTTGCGGCCGGAACCGTCATGGGCGAATGGGATACTGCGGGGTGGGATGAAAAAGCGCTGCTGAATCGCCGGTTGGTGCAGATCGACGAAACCGGAAAATACTTCGCGCGCGCGCCCATGGCGCGTTTGCATGTGCAAGGGCGGACCCGCACCGTGTTCGAGTGCTTAGTGGAACGTTGGCGCCCGTTGGGTGAGGGCGCGCCGTCCTATGCGAGTACTGTTCGGTTGGACCGTGATCCAACATCATTTGATCGTAACAAGGATGATTACTTACCCACGCCACTGCCAAGCTACCCGCCTGCCCAGCTTAGTTTTGATGCAGAAACCAGTTCTGCAGATTGCCCGAACGTGCTCAAGCCGCAACGGCTGATGCGTGAATTGTCACGCTTGTTCCCGTTCGATACCCGGTTCCTCGTCGATCCCGGCAATGGCTTGGCTTGGGCGATTCACTACTTGCATCCACGCGACCGGAGATTATCAGGGCGGCGTTCGCACATAGTGAATATCTTCCGGTCAAGTTTTGAATACGCTTCGATGGGATGGGCAGTCGGCGCAGCGGTCGGCACCGCTCTGGGTAGCCGGCCTCATCCGGTCGTATGTATCGTCGGCGACGGTAGTTTTCTGATGAGTGGGCAGGAAATCACCGTGGCGGTGCAAGAGAAGTTGAGCATCGTTTTTGTGATTTTGAACGATGGTATTTTGGGAATGGTGATGCACGGTCAGCGTCTGGGGCGCTCAGAACCGTTGGGTTTTGAATTGCCGCCGATCAATTATTGCGAGATGGCCCAGGCGATGGGCGCGCAGGCATTCACGGTGCATTCGCTTTACGAACTTACGGCGCTGGGTATTTGTGGCTTGTGCCGATATCCAGGGCCGACATTGTTAGATGTGCGCATTGATCGGGAAGAGATTCCGCCCATGCATATGCGCACGAAAGTGCTAGGCATGGCGGTCAACAATTAATCACAAATAAAACGTTGCGTAACGCGTGGGAGGAGCTGCTCATGAGCGATAAAACCGAAACCATCCATAGCAAAATCTGGGAAGAAGTTGCCGAACCCGATAATCCCTTTGTTGCAGCCGCCTGTTATTGCAGCGGATACGATGTGTACGGCGAGATGCTGGGCAAGGCCACCTGGATCGAATATTTGTACCTGCTATTCGCGCGCGAACGGCCGGTACGAGCACAGGCCCGGCTGCTGGAAGGCTTGGCGGTTGCCATCGCCAATCCAGGTCCGCGCGATTACAGCGTGCACGCTGCCATGAGTGGCGGGGTGGCGGGATCCACGCATGCATCCTGTCTCATGGCGGCGCTCGCGGTTGGTGCTGGACAATTGGGCGGTGCGCATGAAGTGGCGCTTGCCATGGAATTATGGCAAGTCTGCGGCGAGGACTGGAATGCCTGGCGTGAACGCCTGCACAATCCGCCGAGCGAAGAACGCGCCGATGTGTGGTCGCCGATGGAACACGCGCCGGGCTTCGATCCGCACGGCACGAGTTGCGCCACGCCTGTGCGTCAAACCCTCGCCTACCTCGTCGCCTGCAGTCCCGGTCATGCCTTGGCCGGGTTGCAACAGCAGCGCGTCGAACTTGAGCAGGCAGCAGGTTGTCCCTTGGCCATGACCGGAGTTGCTGCCGCTGCATTTGTTGATTTGGGCTTTACGGCAGTGCAGGGCGAAATGTTGTACCTATTGTTACGCCTGCCCGGAGCGGCAGCTCATGCATTGGAGCAAGAAGAGCTCGGTTGGCGGCGGTTTCCGTTTTTCCATGGTGGCTTGACGCTCACCGACGACCCCGGGCCGCGCAGCTCGCGCCCGGTGGATAATACGCAGGCAGCGCCATGAGCGGTCTCAAGCGCTTGCTGGAGAGTGAGGACAACTGGGTCACGCGCATGGGTGCTTGGTTTGCCAGCGAGCGTGTGGTGTTTCGCGGGCAGGATTTACATGTGGACCTGGGCGACCTGGATTGGATGGAGCTGTATCTGTATTCCATCACCGGACGGCGCTTCACCCCGACGCAACTCAAAGTGCTCAACGCGATGTGGACCTACAACAGTTACCCTGAGCCGCGTTTGTGGGCCAATCGTGTTGCCGCGTTGGCTGGGACCGCGCGCAGTACCGGCGCCCTTGGCATCAGCGCGGGGGTCGGCGTGTCCGAGGCGAGCATCTATGGGCGGCGTCCCGATATCCGGGCCATAGATTTTCTGCTGCGTGCGAAGCAGAAGCTGGATGAGGGCATGCCGTTGCAGGTGTTGATAAAGCAGGAGCTGAAAAAATATCGCCGCATCTATGGATATGGCCGTCCGATTACGCGCGAGGATGAGCGTATTCCGCATATGCTGAAGCTGATTAGACGTTCGGGGTTGGATCAAGGCCCCTATGTCCGCTTGGCTTTCGAAGTGGAGAGGGTGCTGTTGGAAGGACGTTGGCGGTTACATATCAATATTGCAGCCTTGTGTGCCGCAATCGCCGCCGATATGGATTTTACACCGCAAGAATACTATCTATTCCTAATCTTTTGCTTCACAGCAGGGATGTTGCCATGCTTCATCGACGCTGCGGGAAAACCCGAAGGTATTTTCTTCCCATTGCGCTGTACACGCATAACCTATACGGGCGTGCCGCAGCGACGCTGGGAATAATAGCCCGCAGCGGAGAGGTCTTCCCGATGCCGCTCGCAACCCCCTGTTCCAAAATCTAAAGTCTACGCAGGGGCCGCCGATGATCTGGGGACGCTGTCCCTTTGATCTCAATAGAGCATTTCCCCATGGCTACATTTTGGCGGTGTTGGTGCGCACTATGCGTGGTTGCCGTTGCGTTGGACGTAGCAGCGCAAACTAAAGACGAAGAAGAGCTGACGCAGGTTTACGGTAATCAAGACTTTGTCAGCCTCGCGACTGGGAGCCGCCAATCGGTTGCGCGCGCACCTGCGGCGGCGACCGTCATTACCGCCGAGGATATCGAAGCGATTGGCGCGACTGACTTGGACCAAGTGCTCGATATGGTGCCAGGGCTGCACGTTTCTTACTCTCCTCTTGCCTACAATCCGCTTTACTTTATTCGCGGCATCTACAGCCAATATAATCCGCAGGTTTTGATGATGGTCAACGGTGTGCCGGTCACGGAGGCGAATTTCGGTGACCGGAGTACTGGCTGGGGCGGTATGCCGGTGAGGAATATCGCGCGCATCGAAGTGATTCGTGGTCCTGGTTCGGCCTTGTACGGCGCCGATGCCTTTGCCGGGGTCATTAATATCGTCATGAAGACGGCGGCTCATATCAATGGTGGCGAGGCGGGTGTGCGTGCAGGCAGCTTCGATACTCGGGACGCTTGGCTGCTGCATGGCAAGCAAGGGGAGTGGGAGAGCGCGTTTTCTTTAGAGTGGCATTCCACCGAGGGTCAGCGGCGCGCTGTCGATGCCGACGCCCAAACCTTTCTGGATCCGCTCTTTGGAACCAATATTTCGCTGGCTCCTGGATCGGTTAACACACGGCGCGATGCGCTTGATCTGCATCTCGACTTGGCACGTGGCGATTGGCGTGGGCGCATGGGTTACCAGCGACGGCGTAATCTGGGTACCGGTGCCGGAGTAGCCCAGGCGCTGGACCCACAAGGAACGATGCGCAGTGATCGCTACAACGCCGAACTGACTTACGATAATCCCAAGTATTCCGGGCATTGGGGTGTTGCTACCCAGCTCAGTTATTTCGAAACGCGCCTGAAAACAGACTTTACTGCATTCCCACCGGGTGCCTTCGGTAATAAGTTTCCCGAAGGACTGATCGGCAAGCCCGAGCGGGCAGAGCGGCACGTTCGTCTGAGCGGATCCGCCCTATATTCCGGGCTGATTCAGCACAAGCTGCGCCTCGGGGCGGGAATTGATTTCGTTGACCTTTATAAGGTCAGAGAGTCCAAAAATTTCGACGCCACCCTCACTCCCTTCCTCGGCTCGCCGCCGTTAGTGCGCGACGTCTCCGGTGATCCGAGTCTGGTGTACATCCAGCCGCACGACCGTACTGTGTATTACGGGTTTATTCAGGATGAATGGGCGTTTGCTTCCGACTGGGAGCTTACCGCCGGCATGCGCTGCGACCGCTATTCCGATTTTGGCAACACCTGGAACCCGCGCCTAGCGCTGGTTTGGCAAACCTCCTACAACCTCACCAGTAAATTTCTGTATGGCCGGGCGTTTCGCGCGCCCGCGTTTGCGGAGTTGTACAACATCAACAATCCGGTCGCGTTAGGCAATTCCAAACTGGCCCCGGAAACTATCGATACGCTAGAGCTTGCGTGGGACTACCGCCCAACCTCCGCTGTACAGACCGGCCTCAATCTTTTCCGCTACACGATGCGCGACATTATCCGCTTTGTGCCGGACCCGGCGGCAACCACTTCCACGGCGCAGAACACCAGCAGTCAGACCGGGTATGGTTTGGAACTGACCGCCAGTTGGAAAATAGCCGACGCGCTACGTTTAAGCGGCAACTATGCGTACCAGCAAAATACCGACAAATTGACCGATCAAGATGCGGGTCATGCGCCGCATCATCAGCTTTATCTGCGCGGCGATTGGGCTTTTCTGCCGGACTGGAATTTCAATACCCAGCTCAAGCGGGTCGCGCAACGTGACCGTGCTGCGGGTGATTCGCGCCCACAGATCGACGACTACACAAGTGTCGACGTAACGATCCGGCGCAAGCACCTGTGGGGCGCTTGGGACATCGCGGCAAGCGTGCGCAATGTGTTCAACGCCGATGCGCGCGAGCCGTCTCCGGCGCCGGGATTTATCCGCAACGATCTGCCCTTGCCGGGGCGCAATTATTTTCTGGAGCTGAACTATAGGTATTGACCCGAGGCGCTCAGCAGGGCCGAGTCTTTTGAGTGGGCAGTAACCTTAAAAACGTAAAAAAATAAAAATGAACAACGAGCTCCGTCAATTACCTGGGAATAGCAGCGGTCGGTTTCGATTCGTCCGGATCGCGTTCCTGCTCCTTTGTGCACCCATGCAGAATCAAGCGGCTGCGGTTTCAGTGGCTGTTTTTTATCCCGAGGTGGGTGAGCCATTTCGCACCGTGTTCGAGCAGATCATTCAAGGGTTGGAAAGCGAAGTCCGTGTTCAGCGTTATCCGCTTAGCGACAATTTCGATAGCGTCGCCCTGCATCGTTCGTTCGTCGAGCAGAACAGCACGGTGATTGTCGCCCTGGGCCAGCGCGGACTGAAAGCGGCGAGAGGATTGAACGCGGCGGTTCCAGTCATCGCGGGCGCGGTGTTGTCACTTCCGGACTACCGCCCGGCGTGCATGGGTGGTTTCAGTTTGGCGCCGGACCCGGGCTTGTTATTGGAGCGTTTGAAGTCATTGGCGCCTGGCGTCCGGCGTGTCATGACGGTCTACAGCCCGCGCAGCGCATGGCTGATGAAACAAGCTCAAGATGCCGCCAGAGTGCAGGGCTTTGAGCTGATCGCGCGCCCGGCCGGCGACCTGCGCGAAGGGGCGCAGGTCTATCGGGATTTGTTGCAGCTTGCAACCGGTAGCAACGATGCCATCTGGTTGCCCATGGATACGGGGATACTGGACGAGGCTGCGCTGCTACCTTTAATTCTGGAGCAGGCTTGGAATCGCAACGTGGTTATTTTCTCCAGTAGTTTGGGTCACGTGTCTAAGGGTGTGTTGTTCGCGTTGTATCCGGACAACCTACAGCTTGGGCGGCGTCTTGCGGCCATGGCGGTAAGTCGTGCGCGCGGAGGATTAGGCGGCGAACCGGTTTTCTTGCCATTGCGGGACGTGCGTATCGCCGTGAATCTGCGCACCGCTTCCCACCTCGGTCTCGACCTCGACACCCGACAGCACGGTTTCGATCTCGTGTTTCCGGCGCCTTAAGTTCCATGTCGAGACTTTTTATGCTGTTCTCCTCGCGTGCCACCCTGCGGCATCAGCTTTCCTTCACGTTCATGGCCGGGGTGTTGTGCCTCGCTGTGATTTCGTCGTTGACGACTTCTTATCTGGCGAGCGGGCGCCTGCGGGAAAGCTTGCTTATGGATGGTGCGCAGATGGCCGAGAACTTCGCGGCGCGCACCGGTAACCGGTTGGCATTGCTGTATGGGACGCCCGACAACGCCAACGATGAGGCGAACATCACCGTGGCATTTCCCGATGTCATGAGCGTGAAGCTGTATACCTACGACAAGGTTGATTTGCTATCTCGATCTAAAGGAAATATCCCGGAGTGGAAGCCAGACCCGGCTGCGCCTTGGCCGTCCACTGGGGTCAAGCTTCAGCATGAGACCGCAGAGCTGTTGTATTTCATGGCGCCGGTGTATGCCGTGCGCAGAGACCAAGCGGAAACCCCGTTCGCTGAAATTCCAACCCAGGAGCTGCTCGGCTACGCGCTGGTGGCTATTGGCAAGATGCGCTTGGGCGAGAATCAAACCAGAATTTTTCTCGACAACGTGGTTGTTTCTTTGGCGCTTGCCGCCGTGTTGCTGCTGCTGTTACAGATTTTAATTGCACGCGTGACCGCGCCTTTGGGGGCGCTTTCCGATGCCATGCAGCGGGCAGGCGCGGGTGTGGCCGGGTTACGCGCCAAGCCGGCAGGCCCGGCCGACATCTTCGAGATGGCGCAGGTCTTCAACCAGATGATGCAGACGCTGGAGGAGCGTGATCGCATCTTGCGGCAGAAGAATGAAATACTCGAACTCGAAGTGGCGCAGCGTGAGTCGGTGCAAAGACAGTTGTCCGCAAGCCAGGAACGTTTCGAACTGGCAGTGCGCGGCTCCAGTGACGGTATCTGGGATTGGGATATTCAAACCAACCAAGTTTATTTCTCCCCGCCCTGGAAGCAGCAGTTAGGTTACCACGATGATGAATTTCCGAACCTGTTTGAAGAGTGGGAAAACCGTCTGCATCCCGAGGATCATCAACGTGCTTTGGATATTCTCAAGGCGTATGTCGCGGGTTCAATGCCGGATTTCGCCCTCGAACATCGCTTGCGGCATAAAGACGGCCACTACCGCTGGATTCTCTCGCGCGCCATGATCGTCCGGGATGCCGCCGGCCGGCCCATACGCATGGCCGGTTCCCATACCGACATCACTGCGCGTATGCGCATGGAAGATGATTTGCGCGCAGCACGCGATGCCGCTCTGGAAGCGGCGCGGCTCAAGGCGGCCTTCCTCGCCAATATGAGCCATGAGCTGCGCACGCCGTTGAACGGCGTACTTGGCATGCTCGACTTGTTGCGCGCGTCGCCGCTGGGCGTCGAGCAACGCGAATATGCCGAGATTGCCTATCGTTCGGGCGATGTACTGTTGACGCTGATCAACGATGTACTGGATTTTTCCAAGATTGAATCCGGACGCATGAAGCTGGAGCAGACGCCGTTCGATGTGCGTCAACTGCTGGAAGAAGCGCTGGAAGCAATTGCTTTGCGCACCACGGCCAAAGGAGTGGAATTAAGTGCTCTGATTGCACCGAATTTGCCGCACACGGTGAACGGCGATCCCACGCGCCTGCGGCAAATTTTGATCAACCTGTTGGGTAACGCGGAAAAATTCACCAGCCACGGCGAGATTTTTGTGAGCGCCACGTATGTGGAAGATCACGACGGGCAGTTACGTTTGCGCTGTGACGTAGTAGACACCGGTATCGGTATCGCACCTGAAGCACAGGCGCGCCTGTTTAAATCGTTCGTGCAGGCCGACGATTCCACTACGCGGCGTTTCGGCGGCACGGGTCTGGGGCTTGCCATCGTTAAGGGATTGGTCGAGGCCATGGGCGGTGAGATCGGACTCAGGAGCGAGCCGGGACGCGGTAGCCTGTTTTGGTTTACCGTTTGCCTGCAACGCGTCGCCGCAGAGGCGGTGGATATTTCCGATGCGCGTCTGCGTGGCCGGCGTGCATTGATCGTCAGCAGCAATGCCAATCAACGCATGGTGATGCAGCATCTGCTGACCGATTTCAACATGCATCACGACCAAGCGCTGGACACGGCTGAAATGTCCGTCAAATTATGCGCAGCGTCGGGGCGAGCAGAGAAATACGCTGTGGTGCTCCTGGATCTGCCCACAGTAGGAGAAAATATCTTGCAACAGATCGCTAGCAGCGGCGCACGGCTGCTGGTGCTGGTTCCTTTTGGCCAGAGTCGCTTCGCCATGCCTGGTGTGCACACGGTGAGCAAGCCGTTACGGCGCCATTCCTTGCATGCCGCGATACTGCGCAGTCTGGACTGCGCTATGTCGTCGAGCATGCACGCGAACGCCGCTCGCAGGCCCGCATTGCCGAGGCATCGCATTCTGGTGGTGGAAGACAACAAGATCAATCAACAGGTGATCGTGAGCATGCTTAAGAGTCTTGCGCAGAACGTGGATGTGGCGGAGAACGGCCATCTCGCGGTGGAGGCGCTGGAGCGTGCGTCTTATCACCTGGTGTTTATGGATTGCCAGATGCCGGTGATGGACGGCTACCAAGCGACTCGGCGTATACGGGAAAAAGAACAGCAGGGATGGCGTGCTGCAACCGCCCCGCGCTTGCCTATTATCGCTTTGACCGCTGACGCCACGAAAGAAGTGGTGAATCGATGCCTTGCTGACGGTATGGATGACCACCTTGCGAAACCCGTGACCACCGATGCGGTGCGAAAAAAGCTGGTGCGTTGGTTAAAGTTGGAGGGCGAGGTTCAGCCGCCGCCGGAATCTGGTGCGATGCAAGCCACGCTCGCCCTGCCCGTTGCCAAGCGTCCTCCGGCGGTGGATGAAAACAAGCTGTCCGAGTTGACGCACATCATGGGCGCGAAGATGGGTGAATTTATTAGCGCCTTTCTTGAGGACCTGTCTGCGCACCTTGGCAAAATCACGGCGGCACTGTCCGACCACCGATTTGAAGAGGCGCGCAAAATTGCGCATACCTTGAAAGGCAGTAGCGCGAACGTTGGCGCATCCACGCTGGCCGGATTGCTGGTCGAGATTGAAGCGGGCTGCCGTACCGCCGCCGCCGATGCAGCGCGCCGCGCCTTGACGGTGGTTGAGCAGGAGGCGGCGCGGGTAAGTGAGGAATTAACGCATTTCAAGCGAGCATTAATTCAAGACTACGCGTGAACAGCCCAGTCATGCGGCCGTAAATACACGTCGTATAACTTTGCCTCGGGCGTGCCCGGCTCCGGCTTCCAGTTGTAGCGCCACTTCACCAGTGGTGGCAGCGACATCAGGATCGACTCGGTGCGGCCGCCGGTTTGCAGGCCAAATACAGTGCCACGGTCATACACCAAGTTGAACTCGACATAGCGGCCGCGTCGATACAACTGGAAGTCGCGTTCGCGTTCACCGTAGGGGGTGTTTTTGCGGCGCGCAACGATGGGGCGGTAGGCTTGAATATAGTGATCGCCGACGCTTTGCATGAAGGCAAAGCATTGGTCAAAACCCGGCTCGTTGAGATCGTCGAAGAACAGGCCGCCGATGCCGCGCGGTTCGTTGCGGTGTTTGATGATGAAGTATTCGTCGCACCATTTTTTGTAACGCGCGTACACTTCCGCGCCAAACGGATCGCACGCCGCCTTGGCGGTGCGATGCCAATGCGCGCAGTCGTCGTCGAAGCCGTAATACGGGGTGAGATCGAAGCCGCCGCCGAACCACCAGATGGGTTCTTCGCCGGGTTTTTCGGCAATGAAAAAGCGCACGTTGGCATGCGAGGTCGGGGCGTATGGGTTGCGCGGATGGATGACCAGCGACACACCCACTGCCTGCCATTTACGGCCGGTCAGTTCCGGGCGGTGCGCGGTGGCGGACGGCGGCAGTTGGTCGCCGAACACTTGCGAGAAGCCGACCCCGGCTTGTTCAAATACCGCGCCTTCGGCCAGCAAGCGCGAGCGCCCGCCGCCGCCGCCGGCGCGATCCCAACGGTCTTCGGCGAAACGTGCCTGACCGTCTTCGGCTTCCAGCGCGGCGCAGATGCGGTCTTGTAAATCGAGCAGGTAATTTTTTACGATTTGTATGTCGGGTGCGCCCATGGCGAGTCCTCGCGAGATCTTTTTTCCAAGCGCGCAGCGTACACGAGACCCGCAGCAAAAAAAATGGGCGGCGACCTGATGGGAGCGGCAGTTCCGAACTGGAACAGTGGGTTTCAGATAAGGCGTTTTATGCCGGCCGCAGCAGCGCGCCGGTGGCGCCGTCGCGAATTTCGGTAGGGTTCGCCAGAGCACCCACTGCGCCTTCGAGGATGTCGTCCAGGTGCGCGCCCAAGTGCTCGCGTACCTGCTGCGCGGTTCGCAACGGTGCGGCCTGGCTGCGATTGGCGCTGGTCGAGACCAGCGCGCCGCCGAAGGCGCGACACAATGCGGCCGCCAGCGGATGCGCCGTGACGCGCACCGCCAAGGTGTGGTGTGTGCCGCGCAGCAGCGGCGACACGTCGCTGCGCGCGGGCAGCAGCCAGGTGACCGGTCCGGGCCAAGTGGGCAGGATACGGGCGCGGGTGTTGTCATCAAGCGCGGTTAAATAGGGCGCGAGTTGATCGAACGACGCGGCGATCAAGATGAGACCTTTGTGCGGATCGCGTTGCTTGATTTCAAGCAGGCGTTGCAGCGCGTGCGGATTACGCGGATCGCAGCCCAGGCCGTACACCGCTTCGGTCGGATAAGCGACAATGCCGCCCGTGCGCAATAACTGCGCGGTATGCATCACGGTGGTATTGAGGTTCGTCATGGGCTCACGCTAGAAGACTTGCCGTGGTAGGTCAAGGTGTAGCGATTCAGGCGGCTTTCTAAATGAGCTACACTTCTATATTCATAGATGCCTTGCTTCCGTCAAAAAAACAAAGGAGAACTGCTGTGAAACTCCGTCGCTCATTACTCGTCGCCGTGTGTTGTGTCGCCGCTGCCTGCGGAAAAAAAGAACAATCCACGCCCACCACAAATAGCCCGCCCGCCGCGATGCCTGCCGCGAATGAAGAGATAGTGCGCGTCGGTTCGGTTGCGCCGCTCACCGGGCCGCAAGCGTCGCTGGGCAAAGACAATGAAAATGGCGCGCGCATGGCTTTTGAAGAAGCCAATGCACAAGGGCTGATGATCGCCGGCAAGAAAGTAAAATTCGAAATGTTGAGCGAGGACGATCAAACCGATCCGCGCATGGCCACCGTGGTGGCGCAAAAACTGGCCGACCAAAAAGTGAAGGGCGTGATCGGCCACATGAATTCCGGCACCAGCATTCCGGCGTCGAAAATTTATTCCGACGCCGGCATTCCGCAAATCTCGCCGTCGGCCACGGCGATTCCGTACACCGGCCAGGGCTATAAAACCGCGTTCCGCGTGATGGCCAACGACGAGCAGCAGGGCGCGGTGCTTGGCAATTATGCGGCGCACAAAATGGGCGCGAAAAAAATCGCCGTGATCGACGACCGCACCGCTTACGGACAGGGGCTGGCGGATCAATTCGAAAAAACCGCCAAGGCCGCCGGGGCGCAGATTGTGGTGCGCGAATACACCAGCGACAAGGCCAACGATTTCACCGCGATCTTGACCTCGATCAAGGGCAAGCAGCCGGACGTGGTGTTCTTCGGCGGCATGTATCCGCAAGGCGCGCCGATGGCCAAGCAGATGAAGCGCCTCGGTCTCAAAGCCAAATTGCTGGGCGGCGATGGTGTGCAAACCACCGAGTTCGTCGGCATCGCGGGCGCGGACGGGGAGGGCGTGGTCGCTTCCTCGCCCGGTCTGCCGGTAGCCACCATGCCCGGTGGCAAAGCGTTCATCAGTAAATACACCGCAAAATACGGCGCGATCCAACTCTACGCACCCTATGCCTACGACGCCGCATGGGCCATGATCAACGCGATGCAGGCCGCCAACTCGGTCGAGCCGCAGGTCTATTTGCCAGCGCTTGGCAAAGTGAACTTCACCGGTGTGACCGGCCAGATCAGCTTCGACGCCAAGGGCGATTTGCAAGGCGGCCCAGTGACCTTGTATCAGTTGAAAGGCGGCAAGTGGGAAGTGCTGGAAACTGTTAAGCAGTAGGGCGCGATTCATCGCGCTCGCGCCCACCCCGCATGGACATCTTCCTCCAACAACTCATCAATGGTCTGGTGCTTGGCAGCGTGTATGCGCTGGTGGCGCTGGGCTACACCATGGTCTACGGCATTTTGGAGTTGATCAATTTCGCGCACGGCGAAATCACCATGATCGGTGCGATGGTCAGCCTTGCGGTGATCTCCGCGCTGCTGGGTACCGGTATTGACATGCCCGGCGTGCTGATCGCGCTGACCGGTGTGTTGACCGCCGTGCCGGTGTGCATGGCGCTGGGCTACGGCATCGAACGGGTCGCGTATCGACCGTTACGCCATGCGCCGCGCCTCGCGCCGCTGATCACCGCCATCGGTGTTTCCATCGTGCTGCAAAACGGCGCGATGCTGCTGTGGGGCCGCCAGTACATTCCGTTCCCGGCGATCCTGCCGACCAGCGCGCACGACATCGGCGGTGCCACCATCTCCGATGTGCAAATCTTCATTGTGGTGTTGTCGGCGTCGCTGATGGCGGCCCTGGTGCTGCTGGTGCAAAAAACCAAACTCGGCCGTGCGATGCGCGCCGTGGCGCAGTCGCCGCAGGTCGCGAGCCTCATGGGCGTTAATGTCAACAACGTCATCTCAGCGACCTTCATGCTCGGCTCGGCGCTCGCTGCGGTGGCCGGTGTCATGGTCAGCGCCTATTACGGACTGGCGCATTACTACATGGGTTTTTTGCTGGGCCTCAAAGCGTTCTCCGCCGCTGTGCTGGGCGGCATCGGCAACCTCGCCGGCGCCATGCTGGGCGGCCTGCTGCTGGGTGTCATCGAAAGCCTCGGCGCCGGCTACATCGGCGACCTCACCGGCGGCTTCCTCGGCAGCCACTATCAAGACGTGTTCGCCTTCTTCGTACTCATTTTGGTGCTGGTCTTCCGCCCGTCGGGACTGCTGGGTGAGCGCGTGGTGGATCGGGCGTAAGCGCGCCTGCAAACGCATAGACGTGTCGAAGCGGTTATTCCCATTCACTGTCCGCAGCAAGGGCATTGAGACAAGATCAGTCTATTCCAATGCAAGGATGAGCCTGAACGAGGGGTAGAAGAATCTGCTTTAGGCGACCTGCTGTTCATGAATTATTTGAAAGAGTAATCCTAAAAACGGCAGTTAACCTGCGGTCTCGTTTGCCAACCGGACCGGCGGCCCCGCTGTTGCGAGCATAAATTTCTCGAACGCACGGGCGAGGATGGCACGCAGTCGTTGGGTACCCGTCAACTGCTCCGCAGTGGTTTTT
>JANLTU010000107.1:0-2752 GCA_031363085.1 Gammaproteobacteria bacterium | reverse complement strand
CACCAGGTAACGCTGGATGAATCCCTTATAGTCCGCTGCCTGCGCAACACCAGCCACGGCGGTAAGCGCGGCGCCTTGCTGCGCGGGCAGCGCGGGATTTTTCTGAGCTCCGATGGTGCTCAATCCCGCTGAAGCCCCGAGATCGATAGTGCGGCCCGCTTCCACGTAGAGTTGCCCGGGCCCGGCGACTTGAATCTCGGCAAAGTTCTGCAGGCTCTGTCCGCTCGGGTCACGCAGCGTCGGATAAATCACATCGCGACCGGCGCGCACGATGGTTGACCCCAAATCCCACTGTGGATATTGCGCAAACAGTGCCGAGTCGGGCCGAGGCAGGTTTTGATCGTACAACCCTAGATTGGCGACATCCCGCCCGGCGAACACATGTGCCGGTTTGCCTAAGGAAATTTGATTGCCGTTTCCGACAACATCGCCCAACGCGGCGACGATTTCAACCGGTGTCGTGTCGCAGGCCCGTGCGCTACACCCATGCAGCAGCGTGTTACTGTGTTGACCACCCAGAAGTTTTTGCGCGGTACCTAAGCCTCTAGAGACAGGCGTGATCGGTGATGGGAAATCATGCGGGTCGGCATCGGACATGGCAAGCCAGTTGTTAATCGTCACATCATGCTGTGCAACCACGCTCAGATTGCCAGTGGCGCTCGGAAACAGTTCGAGCGGATTACCGCCCTTGAGCAAATCAACGTTGCCTTGAAATGCCGTAAAGTTCAGCGTTGGCGGCGCGATGGCGTGTAAACCATCGTTTTTTGTCAAATCGAGATTCGTGCCGTTAAATGTCGCCACACTTGCTCCATACAGCGCCGTATTACCTGTCAACGACGCGAAATCAACCCGTGTACGTGGTGTGTAATCTGCGAAATAGGACAGTTGAAGGACGTTTCCCGATGCTTTTGTCGGTGCCAACATGTTCGGGCTCCAGATCGAGTCCAGTGCGGCGTCGCCGTGGGCCTCGACGCTAAAGGTTGCGTCACCCAGCGCCACTACCGGCGCCGTACCCGACTTTGCGTCTGTGATCGCACCGCCGGAGCGCAATACACCGCGCCCCTTGCCGACCAAATACACGCCGCCGGTGATGTCACTGCCGGCGGTCACCGTCAAATTGCCCCCGCCACGCACATCCAACAACGCGGGGTCGGGACTTGTGCCACTAACACCGGCGAGCCGGCCGTTGGTGGGAATGGCGACGGACAATTTATCGATACGCCCCCCTGCCTGCACCGAAACGTTGCCGCCGCCCAACGCACCGATGCCTTCCTTGAAATTTTTAAACACGGGGTACCAAGATGTGTTGGTAGCCATCGTGCCATCGCCGTTCAGCTTGCCCTGTCGTGTCAACCAGTCGTAGATGAATTGTTCAGACTGCATCGCGCTGATATCCCCTTGCGCGCGAATTGCAATGTCGCCGCCGTGCATCGGATACGCGCTGCCGTTCGGTCCTGTGAACAGTGGCTTCCCATCCTTGTCCTTGAGCTCCGCGGCGGCGATGCCCGCCGTATAAATTGCCGAGCTGCTGTCTGCCAGCGTGAAGTCGCCACCGGTATTAATTTTAATCGCGCCGGTGCCGCTGCGAACCAATTTGTCTTTTGCCAGCGTAAAGTTGCCGCTGCCGGCAAGCTGCGCGCGGCTGCGTACCGCTGCGGTGTCCGCTGCGGTCAGGTCCGCGCCGGCGGTGATCTGGTAGCTCCAGGAATCGCCGCTGGTTTGCCACTTCGCGTTCCGTGCGACGCTGTCGAAGCCGTCACTGAGCGAGCCGTTGAGCTTTACATTGCCGCCTGCGCGCAGGGTGAGCACACCGGCGTCTTGGGCGTAGCGCCAGTCATGCAAATCCCAATCAGTTGCGAGCGTGAGATCGCTATTGGATTGAACTTCGAGTCCAGCCACGACGTGAAAATTCGCATCGCCGAGCTTGCCAAAATTATTGCGAATATTGACGGCAGCCCCGTTGCCATTGACTCCATCCATGTAGTTTTTGGTCTCACTGTTCCACAGATCCAAATCGCTTTGCTGGATCGTGACTGGAGTGGGGGTGTTGCCCGAAGCCGGTGCCGGTGGGGGCACGACATGGAACGCCTCGACCGTAATCGCACGCGCGCCTTTAACTTCGCTAACTTCTCTGGCGTGCAAAATATTTACTCCGTTCACACCCTTGCGTGGCGCGCGCAGGTGCAAGGTGCCGCCTTCACCCTTCGCGCCACTGCCACGCACATCCACGGTCGATCCGGCCTGTAAATCGAGTTGTCCCGCTTGCGTCGCAAGGATGACATCGCCGCCGTTGGCGCCAATGCCGGTGGCGTGTGCATCGAGCGTGGCGCCGACGCCAAGCGTCACATCCTTTTGCGCATGCAACTCGATATGGCCACCTTCTACGCCGCTGGCATCCACGGCGGCAAGCGCCTTGCCGGCCGCGTCGGTGGTCTGCACGACGTGAATGGCGCCCTGGTCGGCGGCGATGTTGACATTATGCGCAATCACGGACGTAACACCGCCGGCGCTCACGTCGCCGGCGCGTTGCCGGAAGGTGCGCGCGCCGGTGAAGCCGCCGGTATTTAACTTGGCGTTGAGCGCCGCGAAGTCACCCAGCGCGTGTGCGTCGGCGTGAAATTCGGCCTGGTCTTGATCCGGCGCAGCGGTGCCGCGCAGCGTGCCATTCACCTTCAAGGTGCCGTTAGCGGCGCGAAGCTCCAACTCACCCGCATGGGCGCCGCTCTCCGGCGCCGACACATCGATGCGCGCA
>JANLTU010000095.1:0-4976 GCA_031363085.1 Gammaproteobacteria bacterium | reverse complement strand
TATCACCAGACCGGAATAAATGCTGAATATAACCATAGCGATGCTGAAGTGTGATCACTGATCTTGTCGAACCCAACAATCACGAGCAGTCCGCTTGTGCAACCAAGACGACAGACGCTAACAAAAAAGCTCAACGCGGATCTGTGTAGGTGATTTTTGCATGCTTGTGGGAGCGGTGGCAGAAAGTGAGTGATGATTTTCATGGCGAGATACTGTTCGTCGCGAAAGCCGTACGTTGGATGACATGACTGGAGCTGTTCAATCCTTCCACGCAGCCGAGCAAGGAATGTCGCCCGACGGATGGTTACTCGCACTAAAACGTCCCTGCCCTTGATTTTCCGAAACATGACGCTATTATTAGCACTCACCGAAACCGAGTGCTAACGGTGAGTAAGTTGTCGGCGCTCGTTGTGTTATTCAAGCCCAATTTCAATAGCAAAGGAGATTAGTTAGATGAACATTCGTCCTTTACATGATCGCGTTATTGTTCGTCGAATCGAGGAAACGCGCACCACCCCCGGCGGCATCGTCATTCCCGACTCGGCCACCGAGAAACCAATGCAGGGCGAGATCGTCGCCGCAGGCAAGGGCCGCATTTTGGAAAACGGTACGGTTCGCCCCATCGATGTGAAGAAAGGTGATCGCATCCTGTTCGGTAAATATTCCGGAACCGAGGTCAAGGTCAGCGGTGAAGAGCTGCTGGTCATGCGCGAAGAAGACATCATGGGCGTGATCGAGAAGTAAGCACGTTGCGTCCCATCGCTTCAATACGTACAACAAATTCATAGAGGATCATCATCATGTCAGCAAAAGATGTTCGTTTCGGCGATGACGCTCGTCACCGCATGGTGCACGGGGTCAACATTTTAGCAAATGCAGTGAAAGTGACGTTGGGCCCGAAAGGCCGCAACGTAGTTCTGGAAAAGAGTTTCGGTGCGCCGACCATTACCAAAGACGGCGTGTCCGTCGCCAAAGAAATCGAGCTAGCCGATAAGTTTGAAAACATGGGCGCGCAGATGGTGAAGGAAGTGGCGTCCAAGACTTCCGACATCGCTGGTGACGGTACCACCACCGCGACGGTGTTGGCGCAAGCGATTCTGAATGAAGGCTTGAAGGCGGTTGCCGCCGGCATGAATCCGATGGATTTGAAGCGCGGCATCGACAAAGCCGTGATTGCCGCAGTGGAAGAGCTGAAGAAACAATCCAAGCCCTGCACCGACGACAAGGCCATCGCCCAAGTCGGCACCATCTCGGCGAACTCCGACGACGAAATCGGCCAGATCATTGCCAACGCAATGACCAAGGTCGGTAAAGAAGGCGTGATCACCGTCGAAGAAGGTTCGGGCCTGGGTAATGAGCTGGACGTGGTCGAAGGTATGCAGTTTGATCGTGGCTACCTGTCGCCGTACTTCATCAACAACCAGCAGAACATGAGTGCTGAGCTGGAATCTCCGTACATTTTGCTGTGCGAGAAAAAGATTTCCAACATCCGTGAAATGTTGCCGGTACTGGAAGCGGTCGCCAAGTCCGGTAAACCGTTATTGATCATCGCCGAGGATGTTGAAGGTGAAGCGCTCGCGACTTTGGTCGTGAACACGATTCGCGGCATCGTTAAAGTTTCTGCCGTGAAGGCGCCAGGTTTTGGTGATCGTCGCAAAGCTATGTTGCAAGACATTGCCATTCTCACCGGTGGCCAAGTCATCGCTGAAGAAGTCGGTTTGAGCCTCGAAAAAGCCACCTTGGCTGATTTGGGCAGCGCGAAGAAAGTGGTCGTCACCAAGGAAAACACCACGCTCATCGACGGCGCTGGCAAGCCGAAGGATATCGAGTCACGCGTGAAGCAAGTGCGTGCGCAGATCGAAGAAGCCACTTCCGACTACGACAAAGAAAAGCTGCAAGAGCGCGTGGCCAAGTTGGCGGGCGGCGTTGCCGTTATCAAGGTGGGCGCAGCCACCGAAGTTGAAATGAAAGAAAAGAAAGCGCGCGTCGAAGATGCGTTGCATGCCACCCGCGCGGCCGTTGAAGAAGGCGTGGTTCCCGGCGGCGGCGTGGCCTTGGTGCGTGCGCAGATGGCCATCGCGAAATTGGCCGGTGCGAACCATGATCAAGACGTTGGCATCAACATCGCGCGTCGCGCCATGGAAGAGCCGCTGCGTCAGATCGTGGCCAATGCCGGTGACGAGCCTTCGGTGATCGTCAACAAAATCAAAGAAGGCAAGGGTAACTTCGGCTACAACGCCGCCACCGGCGAGTTCGGCGACATGATTGCCATGGGCATTCTGGATCCGACCAAAGTGGCCCGCACCGCGTTGCAGAACGCAGGCTCCGTGGCCGGTCTGATGCTCACCACCGAAGCCATGATTGCTGAAACCCCGAAGGATGAAAAATCATCTGCGGGTGGCGGTGGTATGGGCGGCATGGGTGGCATGGGTGGTATGGGCGGTATGGACATGATGTAGTCGCGACGACACATCACGCTGTGATCAAGCCCCACCTAAGTTTCGGTGGGGCTTTTTTATATCCAGAGGGTTGGGGTGTTGCTGTGAACGCGGCATTCGCACACCTTGTGTAGCACCCATGTGCGAAACGGCGAACATGCAGTTAATAATTCGCTATAGTGCCCAATACCCGCAGCGAGCAGTCGAACCTAAAAACGGCAGTTGATCGCTGCAAGGCATAGGTAAGTGCAAGAAGTCATTAAGGTTTATGGTTAAGAAAAACTTCACCCCCAAGGTGGGATTCGCTACGGCCCGGAGGGCGGCCCGTTGGCGCATAGCGTCGTTGCACCTTGTCCTACCTCGCGCAAAAGCCAGCACGATAGGAATCATCGGAATAGCGCACCATTCCTCGCTCGTTGCGTCTTACCCTGTATCAACGGGTCGCACACTCCGCAGGCCGTTCAACTGCCGTCTCTAGGTTGAAATTAATGCCCAATACGATTTCTTCCAACGCCATTCTCGAACTCTGGAAAACTTATCGTCGGTTCGTGTCTTATGTCGCGCCAGATATTCTCGGGGTAGTGGCGGATGCCTTAACGATTCTGGTGGCAATCATTACCAATACCTTGATGATCTGGTTGATCGGCTTGCCGTTTGATCTGGTGCAAAAAGGCGATTACGACCAAGTCATGCAAGTGTTGTTCTGGTTTGCCGTTGTGATCATGATCAACCAGACCATGCAGCTCATCGGTGCGTGGTTAACTCAGTGGTTAGGGTTGCGCAGTATCGGCAGAATTCGCAGTGCGGTGCTCGGGCGATTGGTGCATCTGTCATTTCCAGCGGCGAATCGCTGGTCAAAAGGTGATTTGCTGGCACGGTTGGGGAATGATGTCGACAGTATAAAAAACACCATTGTCGAAGCACCACTTTATGTCTTGTCGCATATTTTAACGGCAACGATTTACACCTCGATGTTGTTCTGGATCGATACCTCGCTCGCCTTGATCGCCGTGGTGGTCACGCCGTTGTTCGTGCTTCACCAACGCATGCTGGGTAACCGCAAACGCCATGCCGCCGAACAATTTGTTGAAAAACGCGGCGATTTGATTAGCTTTGAGGAAGAGGCGTTAAGCAATCTGCGCGGTATCAGCAGCGCCAATGCCGAAGGTTTCATCACGCGCTTGCACCACAGGGTATTCGAGTTGGCGCGACACTGGGCAATGAAGGAGCGTGTAGTCGACATTGGTTTTACGGTTGGTTTTTCGTTTCTTATATATGCCACTGGGCTTGCGATTATTTTTTTAGGATTGGACGGCATTCGTGCCGGGCGCTTCGGTGCCGGCCACTTGGTGAGCTTCTGGTTGTTCCTGAGTTATCTCACTGTTCCAGCGCGCGGACTGGCTGAGATTGTCTTTCAAGCCATGGGAAATGTGGGTGCAGCCAAGCGGGTATTGGAAATTTTGCATGCCCAGCCGCTGGTGTCTGAAGCGCCCGACGCGCGCGACGTGCAGAAAACCCACGGCGACATCGTATTTGAAGACGTCTCGTTTAGTTACCCAGGCAGCACGTTGTTGTTTGACCAGATCAGTTTGCACATTGCCGTAGGCGAGACGATTGCATTGGTCGGTCCCAGTGGCTGCGGCAAGTCGACGCTGGCGTTATTGCTACTGCGTTTTTACGACGTGACCGGTGGGCGGATTTTGATCGATGGCATGGATGTGCGCAGTCTGCGGCTAGAAGCTTTGCGGCGTAATGTCGCGATCGTCTGGCAAGAACCCTACGTGGTGAGCGGAACATTGCGCGAGAATTTACTGATGTATGCGCCGGAAGCAAGCGAAGCACAGTTGATTGCGGCATGTAACGCAAGTCGCGCCTGGAACTTTATCGAGCAATTGCCGCAGAAACTGGATGCCCGTATTGGCGTTGGCGGAACGAGTCTGTCTACCGGGCAGAAACAACGCATCGCCATCACGCAAGCATTTCTGCGTGATGCGCCTATTTTGATCATGGACGAAGCGACCTCAGCACTGGATAGCCAAAGCGAACAAGCCATCAGCGCAGCGATGAACATGTTGCGCAATGGCCGCACCACGGTATTGATTGCGCATCGGTATTCGTCGCTCAAGTCTGCGGATCGCGTGGCATACTTCAACAGCGATGGAACGCTTACGGTGGACCGGCATGAGCGTTTATTAGAAATCCACCCCGGCTACAAGGGCGCCGTTGAGTGGCAAACCGGCCGAGACAAGCCAGATAGACGCTGAGAAGGAAAAATAAAACCTGATTAGTTACTTGCCTCAGACACTCGCAAAACGCTTAAGGGATGGGGTTTGGTCGTGACGGCGGCGCGAAGCAAACGTGGCACCATGGCCGCCAGATCAAAACGGCGATTGAAATGATAGGCAAATTCGGCCAGATAACGATGCGCATATTTTGCATGATTGATCGCGTGGTAGGTTCCGCTGAGCGCTGTTTTCAGGTTGCCCAGTATCGTGTTGACCCAACGAAACTCGGGGCGTTGCACCGCGTGTCTACCTC
>JANLTU010000089.1:0-4705 GCA_031363085.1 Gammaproteobacteria bacterium | reverse complement strand
TATCACCAGCGTTGGGGAAAAATTATAAACGCTTCAAGCACTGGGTGGAAATCGAAAACTTCCCCGGTAAATCGGTGCTGCCGGTCCAACAGGATTTGCACGCCAAGATCGTCACGATGAATCTGACCGCCCTCATGACGCGGGCGGCACAGCGACGCGTGGAGAAAAAAACAAACCGGAAGCATGCGTACCAGGTGAACTTCGCTCAAGCCCTATCGAAAATGAAACACACGGTCATCGTGCTGATCCGTGGTTCGGTCAAGACCCTGCAACATTTGATCTCACAAACCATCGATTATCTCGCGCTGACGATTGAGCCGGTGCGTGAAGGCCGGCACTTTGCCCGATGACGGAGTAATTTGAAGAAGAGAAACTACTATTCCTGTTACAAACGGGCACTGTAATCAATGGCTTGCGGCTTAACTTACTGGCATTGGCATGCTTCCCTTTTACATACCCGTGTTGCTTCTCAGAAGGAACACTGCCGGAGAAACCCCAAAACGTTTGCCATGCCCCGTGATCTGGCGTGTGTTTAATTCGCGCTTGCCCGCCAGCACTTCGGAGACCACGCCCTGGCTGCCGACTCCGGTAAATCCGTTTGCCGCAGGACGTGCTCATTCATGAAAAATCTGCGCCACCTAACGCACGACGGCTGCTACGCTGCGCGTTTTGTTCCCGACCACGGTTTGATTTTGGCCAACGTATCGGCAAGGGCGCCCTTGGCCTTTTCGGTATCGTAATCCGCCTGCAAACGCAGTCACCAGCCATCTGACAAACCGAAAAATCGGCACAACCGTAAATCAGTATCGGCGGTGATCCCACGCTTGCCTGTCACGATCTCGCCGATGCGGCGTTGTGCTACGCCAATCTCTTTTGCCAGACGGTACTGCGAAAGCTCCATCGGCTTGAGGAATTCCTCCAGCAACATTTCGCCTGGGGAAACCGGTTCCAACTGGATTTTTTTAGCCATGAATCACCTCGCTTCAGTGGTAATCGACAATCTCGACATCTTCCGCACTGCCCGCTATCCAGCGAAAACAGATACGAAATTGGTCATTGATGCGCACGCTCCACTGCCCAACACGGTTACCTGAAAGCTTCTCCAGGCGATTTGCCGGTGGCACGCGCAGGTCATCGAGGCTGCGGGCCAGATCAAGTTGTTTAAGCTTGCGCAGTGCGGGACGTTCAATATTGATGAATCGCCGCACGCGCCCGAAGAACGGCCGCTGCTGCGGGCTTTGTTGTGCAATACACTCGCGCCGTGACTACCGCTTCAATTTCAAATTCGCAAACGCGGCCGCCATCGCGGATTCCGGCTTGGCGGTTTCTTTATGTTTGGGCGGGACGTGCCGCTTGTTGTCAGGCTGGGGTCTGGCGGCGCGTTCTTCCTTGATGCGCTCGCCGCCGTCGCTGTGTTTTTTCATGCTGAGGGCGACGCGGTTGCGTTTAAGGTCGACGTCGAGCACGCGCACCTTGACGACGTCGCCGGCCTTGACCACGTCGCGCGGGTCGCTGACAAATTTGTCGGCAAGTTCGGAGATGTGCACTAGGCCGTCCTGGTGCACGCCGATGTCGACGAAGGCGCCAAAGGCGGTGACGTTGGTGACCACCCCTTCGAGCAGCATGTCCGATTTGAGGTCTTTGAGTTCTTCAACGCCTTCTTTAAACGTCGCCGTGGTGAACTCGGGGCGCGGGTCGCGGCCCGGTTTGTCGAGTTCGGCGATGATGTCGCGCACCGTCGGTTCGCCGAATATTTCGTCGGTGAACTGTTGCGGTTCGAGTTGTTTGAGAAAGGCACTGTCGCCGATCAACGCACGCACCTCGCGGCTGGATGCTGCGGCAATGCGTTGCACCACCGGGTAGGCTTCGGGGTGCACCGCCGAAGCATCCAACGGGTTGTCGCCGTTCATCACGCGCAGGAATCCGGCCGCCTGTTCGAAAGCCTTGGGACCGAGGCGCGCCACCTTGAGCAACGCCTTGCGATTTTTGAAGGCGCCGTTCTGGTCGCGGTGCTCGACAATATTCTGCGCCAGCGTGGTGTTCAAGCCGGCGATGTGGGCCAGCAACGCAGCGGACGCGGTGTTGACATCCACACCCACGGCGTTGACGCAATCTTCGATCACTTTTTCCAAAGACTTGGCCAACTGGTATTGGTTGACGTCGTGCTGGTACTGGCCCACGCCGATGGCCTTGGGTTCGATTTTCACCAGCTCGGCAAGCGGGTCTTGCAGGCGCCGCGCGATGGAGACGGCGCCACGAATGGAAACGTCAAGCTCGGGGAATTCGCGCGCCGCAAGTTCCGAGGCCGAGTACACCGAGGCGCCCGCTTCGCTGACCATGATTTTGGTGAGGCGCAGCTCGGGGTGGCGTTTGCTGAGGTCGGCGGCGAGCTTGTCGGTTTCGCGCGAGGCGGTGCCATTGCCGATGCTGACGAGGTCAACCTGGTGCTTTTTACACAGCTCGCCCAGCACCTGCAGTGATGCGTCCCATTGATTCTTGGGTTGGTGCGGGTAGATGGTGGCGTGATCAACCAGCTTGCCGGTATTGTCAATAACCGCCACTTTGACGCCGGTGCGCAAACCCGGGTCGAGCCCGAGCGTGGCGCGCGGACCCGCCGGTGCGGCCAGCAGCAGGTCTTTCAAATTCGACGCGAATACCTTGATCGCGCCCAGCTCCGCCTGTTCGCGCAACTGGCGCAGCAATTCGGTGTCGACGTGCAGCGACATCTTCACGCGCCAGGTCCAGCGCACGGTGTCGAGCAGCCACGCATCGGCGGCGCGTTTTTGGTCCTGAATGCCGAAGCGCGCGGCGATCATGCGTTCGCCTTTGGTGGCGCTGCGATTGGCTTCGGCGTCTTCCGCCAACTTCAGATGAATGTTCAAAATGCCCTCGCTGCGGCCGCGAAACATCGCCAGCGCGCGGTGCGACGGGACTGCTTTAATCGCTTCACTCTTGTCGAAGTAGTCGGAGAATTTGGCCCCGTCGAGCTCCTTGCCCGCCACCACCTGGGCGTGCAGTTGGCCGTGTTCCCAGAAGTGGCTGCGCAACTGGCCGACCAGTTCGGCGTCTTCGGCGAAGCGCTCCATCAGAATCTGGCGCGCGCCGTCGAGCGCGCCGTCAACATCCGGCACTCCCTTATCGGCGCAGATGAACTTGGCAGCCTCCATTTGTGGATCGAGTGTGGGATTTTTAAACAGCGCGTCGGCCAGTGGCTCCAACCCCGCCTCGATGGCAATCTGTGCCTTGGTGCGGCGCTTCTGTTTATAGGGCAGGTACAGGTCTTCAAGGCGCGTTTTGCTGTCGGCCAGCAGCAGCGACTGCTTGAGCACGTCGGTCAGCTTGCCCTGCTCTTCGATGGAGTTGATGACGCTCACGCGCCGCTCCTCCAGCTCGTGCAAATAGCCCAGGCGCTCTTCGAGGTTGCGCATCTGCGTGTCGTCCAGCCCGCCGGTCACCTCTTTGCGATAGCGCGAGATGAACGGCACGGTGGCGCCCGCGTCGAGCAGGCCGATGGCAGCGACGATCTGCGCTTCACGCGCGTTGAGTTCCTGGGCAATGCGTTGTTCGATGCTGGGTAACGTGAGCATGCGGCGTGTTCCTTGCGACGGTTTTGGGTTTTGAGCTGCGCGGCCATCCGGCGTATTTCCGCTAACGTGAATTACTGATTCACGCAGGCGGCCGACCGGGGTGCAGGAAGCGCAGTTTACAGGGAGTCAATGAGAATGCGGAAGCCGCGCACGGCATCGGCTCGCGGTTGCGTCGGGGGGAAAGAACTGAAGCGGGCGCGGCATGCAGCCGCGCTCACATCAATGCCAGTTAAGTTAAGGGATGTGTAGGGGCGCACCCATGTGTGCGCCCGGGCCGACGCGCCAACCCCGAACAGGGCCGACACGCAGGTCGGCCCCTACACAAATTTCCGGTCACGCGGGTTGCGCTCTTAACTTACCGACCTTGGCTCCCGCCGGTAATGAAAAAGCGTGCCGAGGCAGAGTGTTTTAGTTTCTATCGCAAGGTTAAAACCACCGGGGAGCGCGCCCTTGAGGTGCTGCATGTCGTTGACACAGCCGCGCCGATCCGCGCCGGGGATTTTGTAGCGGTTGATGCCGATTAACAGTGCTCGATTAGTCATGACTTGCTCCTTTTGTGGGTGGTGGTTGAGTCGGTTGATGATGTGGATGGGTGGCCTGCATCTGCTCCAGGTGTCCCTTTGAACTCAAGGTATCGGGATGATCCGGCCCCAGCACCCGCGCCCGGCCCTCGGCGGCGCTTTGCATCAGTTGCAATGCGGGTAGGTACTCATTCATTTGCCAGAGTGTGAGGGCCAGGTTGTTCATGCTGGTCAGCGTGTACGGGTGTTCTTTGCCCAGCACCCGGCGGAGAATCACCAGCGCTTTTTCCTGAAGCGCACGGGCGCCAGGAAAGTCACTCTGCTTGCAAAGTGTGATGGCCAGATTGTTCATGCTGGCCAGCGTGTCGGGATGCTCTTCGCCCTGCACCCGGCGGCGAATCTCCAACACTTTTTCCTGAAGCACGCGGGCGCCAGGGAGATCGCCCTGGTCCTTAAGTGTCAGAGCCAGATTGTACATGCTGGCCAGCATGCCCGGGTGCTCTTCGTCCAGCACCCGGCGGCGAACTTCCAGCACTTTTTCCTGAAGCACACGGGCGCCAGGAAGGTCGCCCTGCATGCTAAATGTGCTGGCCAAGT
>JANLTU010000088.1:0-7814 GCA_031363085.1 Gammaproteobacteria bacterium | reverse complement strand
TATCACCAGCGTTGGGGAAAAATTATAAACGCTTCAAGCACTGGGTGGAAATCGAAAACTTCCCCGGTAAATCGGTGCTGCCGGTCCAACAGGATTTGCACGCCAAGATCGTCACGATGAATCTGACCGCCCTCATGACGCTGGCGGCACAGCGACGTGTAGAGAAAAAACCAAACCGGAAGCATGCATACCAAGTGAACTTCGCTCAGGCGCTATCGAAAATGAAACACGCGGTCGTCGTGCTGATCCGTGGATCAGTCAAGACCCTGCGCCATTTGATCGCGCAGACCATCGGCTACTTCGCGCTGACGATGCTGCTTGCACTCTTCACATGTAATACAATCGCGAACGCTATTAAGGCTCTCAAGACCCAATGCATCGCCATAACAACGTAACCCGCCACAGATCGCTGGGAAATATAAACTCCGCAGCAACCGCAGGAGCGCAGGCATGATCAATGCCGCTAACACTGGAATGAGTGCGGAAGAGCGCAAAGTTATTTTTGCGTCGTCGCTCGGCACCGTATTCGAGTGGTACGACTTCTATTTGTATGGCTCGCTCGCGGCCATCATCAGCAAACAATTCTTTGCGGGCGTGAACGAAACCACGGGCTTTATCTTTGCGTTGCTCGCCTTCGCCGCCGGCTTTGCGGTACGTCCGTTCGGCGCGATTGTCTTTGGCCGACTCGGCGACATGATAGGCCGCAAATATACCTTTCTCATTACGATCATCATCATGGGCACCTCCACCGCCCTTGTCGGGATGCTGCCCAACTATAATTCCATCGGTGTCGCCGCACCGATTATTTTAATTTGTCTACGACTGCTACAGGGTCTCGCATTGGGTGGCGAATACGGCGGCGCAGCAACGTATGTCGCCGAACATGCGCCGCGCGGGAAACGCGGTTTTTTTACGAGCTGGATTCAAACCACCGCAACCCTTGGACTTTTCTTGTCGCTGCTCGTGATCCTCGGCTGCCGCACCGCGCTGGGGCCGGAGTTTGATGAGTGGGGTTGGCGCATTCCATTTTTGCTGTCGATCGTGTTGTTGGCAATTTCGGTATACATCCGTATGCAACTCAACGAGTCGCCCGTATTTTTGCAAATGAAGGAAAAAGGTAAAACGTCACAAGCACCCTTGACAGAGTCGTTCGCGCGCTGGGGGAATGCGAAAATAGTATTGCTTGCGTTATTCGGCGCTACCGCCGGCCAAGCCGTCGTGTGGTACACCGGCCAGTTTTATGCGCTGTTTTTTTTGATGCAAACACTCAAAGTGGATCCGCAGGCAGCTAATTTACTGATCGCCGGATCACTCTTGCTTGGCACGCCGTTTTTCATTGTATTTGGTGCGCTGTCGGACAAAGTTGGCAGAAAACCTATTGTCGTGACCGGATGTATTGTTGCGGCATTAACCTATTTTCCGATTTTCAAAGGACTGACGGAGTACGCGAATCCCGCCGTTTTTAAGGCGCAAGCCGCCAATCCAGTGGTGGTCGTGGCAGATCCTGTCCAGTGCAGTTTCCAGTTCGACCCCATCGGCAAAGCAAAATTTACCAGTTCATGTGACATTGCGAAAAGTGCGCTGGCCAAACGTGCAGTTGCTTACAAGAGCGAAGCCGCACCGACAGGCGCCGTGGCTACAATTAAAATCGGCAGCACTACGGTGAATAGTTTTCCGGGCACAGGTTTACCGGCCGACGAATTCAAAGCCAAGTTTGGAGAATTCGACAAAGCTCTGACCGAGGCAATCAAAGTGGCCGGTTATCCTGCAAAAGCCGACCCGACGCAGATCAATTACGCGATGGTGGTGTTGCTGCTTACGCTGCTCGTCATTTACGTTACGATGGTTTACGGCCCCATCGCCGCTTGGCTCGTGGAGTTGTTTCCCGCGCGAATTCGCTATACGTCGATGTCACTCCCTTATCACGTCGGCAACGGTTGGTTCGGCGGATTTTTACCCACCGTCTCATTCGCCATGGTCGCCGCCACCGGTGACATCTATTACGGTCTTTGGTATCCCATCGTTGTCGCCATGATGACCGCCGTTATCGGCGTATTATTTTTACCCGAAACGAAAGACCGGGAAATTCACCACGACGCGTAGATAGGGTACGGTTTCTCAGCAGTCCATTGAGGATGGATAGAAAGGTTTTGCGTAACTACTTCAGCCCCTTGAACCAAGACTCAAGCGGGTTGAGGGATAAATGGATTGCCTTCGAAGACGCGAACGAAGGCATCAAGGATGATTGATCCCGTATTTTTTGCTGTCATCACATAACTGCGTATCCGTGCAAAGCGCTGCGGTTTTCTAATTTCTAATGATGCCCGTCGGAAAACGTCGACACACCTCGTCGAGTTTCGCGTAACGCGGCAACTACAACACCTCACTCCACGGCGGGCTGATGGCAAACGCGGCGTTGATCTGGCCGACGTGCGAGTAGGCTTGCGGAAAATTGCCGAGTTGCAAGGCGCGTTCGGGTGCGTAGTGTTCGGACAGCAGGCCCAGTGGATTAGCCGCGCGCAGGGCGTGGTTCATCACTGTCGTGGCGTCTGTGAGTCGGCCGGTTTTAGCCAGCGCCTGCACCAGCCAGAACGAACAGATCAGGAAGGCCGAGCCGGGCTGTCCGAAATCGTCATGGCGTCGGTAGCGGTAGAGAAACGCTTGTCCCGCTGCGGTGTCGTTGAGTTGCAGATCGTTCCAGATCGACAGCACGGTGGTTTCGCACAGCGCTCGGTCGGGGTAGCGCAGCAGTGCAAGTTGCAGCAGGGCGGCATCGGATGTGTCATCACCTGGACCATTGCGCAGCACGCCGCCGACCACCGCGCGTTGCAGCGCATTTTCCGCGCTTAATTTCGCAGCGGCCAGATCGATGGGCAGGGTCGCCAGATAACCGGCGTTGCGAATGCGTATCAGCCGTTCAACGCCGGCCCAGCTCATCAGGTTGGAAAATGAATGTTCGCGCCAGCCGTTGCGTATTTCCCACAGGCCCGCGTCCGGCTGGCCGATGTTGCGTACGCACAGACGTCCCAGGTGGCCGAGTAATTCCTCGTGCTCTTTGCCGCGCAGATGTTGAAAGCGCGCGTCGAAAAAAATCGGTGCCAGCGTCAGAATCATCTCGCCGTAGACGTCGTTCTGCACGTGTTCCGCCGCCTGATTGAAACTACGCACCGGCGTGTTAGCGCCAAAGCCGCGCCAATTGGCATGTTCTTTTTCGGGTAACGGTAGCGCCTGGTCAAGACAATACACCGGGCGTAAGCGCTCGCGTGAATGCTCATGGTGCTGCGCAATGCCCAGCAGATATTTGATAAAGCCCTCCATCTCTTCGAAGTGGCCGAGATTATTGAACGCGGACACAACGAAGTAAGCATCACGCAACCAGCAGTAGCGGTAGTCCCAGTTTCTTCCCTGGTGGTCCTCCTCGGGCAGACTGGTGGTGAGCGCGGCGAGAATCGCGCCGGTATCTTCGTAACAATGCAATTTCAGAGCAAGTGCGGAGCGAATGGTTTCGTGCTGGAAGAGGGTGGGGATGGAGCAGTGCTTGACCCAGGTGCGCCAGTAATTGGTGGTATGTTGCAGAAAGCGTCGCGATACTTCAATCAGGTCATCTTCGAGACCTTCGCCCCAAGTCAGCGCGAAGTACAGCGGCTGTTGCAACGCAAACGGCGTTTCATCGCACAGATAGGTCAATGGCATGGTGGTGGTCAGGCGCAGCGCATCGGCGCCGATTTCAAAGCGCAGGTGACTGTTGCCGCGTGCCGGGCGTACCGCCCGTTTGTCCCAGCCGGTCACGACCCGGCACGCAACGCGGATTACCGGTGCGCCGTGCACGGGCTCGATAATTCTAAACACGGCGATGGGCCGATACATCCTGCTGAACTGTTCGAAGCGTGGACAGAAGTCGGTGATGCGATAAGCGCTGCCGTCGTCGCAGGTGACCTGCGTGACCAGCACGTTGGTGTTGGGCAGGTAGTGCGGGTTGCCTTTTCCGCCGCCGGCGGGTTCAATGCTGAAGTGGCCGCCGTCCGCGTCCAGCAGGCGACCGAAGACCGGCGCGCTGTCGGGTCGTGGCATGCAGCACCAGTCGATGCTGCCGTGGCTGTTAACCAGCGCTGCGGTCTGGCAGTTGCCGATGAGTCCGTAGTTGTACATGTGTCTGTCCCCGTGCGTGTGCTGCGGTGATTATTATGCAGTGTACATTCTAAGCAGAAATTTTCTTCGCAGCGGTGCATGGGCGCGCCGGTGATTCGAAGCCATTGGAGGGAAGGCGAGTCAATGCGCTACTCATTACGATTTATTATTCCGTTGGCGATGGTGTTGGCGGCGGTAGCTTACGGCATCATTCCGCTGGTGGATCAATTGACCCTCAAATGGTTCAGCCGCGATATCGACATCCGCGCGCAATTGATCGCCACCACCATCGAAGATCCGCTCGTGTCGCTGGTGCGTGCCAAGAACAAAGCCAAAATTGCCGCATTGTTCGGGCGTGTGACCCAAGACGAGCGTTTGTTCGCGCTGGGTTTGTGCGATCTCTCCGGCACCTTGCTGTATAAAACACAAACCTTCGTCGATCCGGTCGGTTGCCAATTTCTGGATCACGGCAACACCATTATCGAGCTGCCCGATGGTGCCTTGCATGTGGCCGCCTACGAGCTGCGCGACGATGCCGGTGTGGTCGGGAAACTGATGCTGGTCCACGACATGAGCTTTGTGCATCGGCGCAGCGCCGACACCAAGCGCTACGTGTTTTATCTGTTCGTCGGCTTGGGAATTTTAATTTCTTTGATCACCGTGCTGATCGCGCAGGTGAGCTGGCGCGGCTGGGTGTCGGGGTTGCGTGCGTTGAGCAAGGGCGAAGGGCTGATCCGTCCGCTGTCTTATTTCGCCACGTCACCGGAACTCAAGCCCATCGTCAAGGATTTGCGCGAGCTGATTCGTGACATCGAAACGGATCGGCGCGCGCGCGACGAAGATCGCATCGGCTGGACCCCCGAAGCCCTGAAAGAAATTTTACATCGCGAACTGGCCGGCGAAGAAATTCTGGTGGTGTCAAATCGTGAGCCCTACATCCATGTGCGACGCGATGGTGAAATCGAAGTGCAACTGCCTGCCAGCGGTGTGGTGACGGCGCTGGAGCCGATCATGCGCGCGTGTTCGGGCACCTGGATCGCGCACGGCGGCGGCAATGCCGACCGCGCTGTGGTGGACAAGCATGACAGAATTCAGGTGCCGCCGGATGAACCCGCCTATAGTTTGCGACGCGTGTGGCTGAGCAAGGCGGAGGAAGACGGCTATTACTACGGCCTCGCCAACGAAGGGCTGTGGCCGCTGTGCCACATCGCGCACGTGCGGCCAATTTTTCGTTCCAGCGACTGGCAACACTACGTGGCGGTGAACAAAAAATTCGCCGACGCGGTGGTGCAGGAAGCCAAGTCCGACGACCCGGTAGTGCTGGTGCAGGACTATCACTTTGCGCTGCTGCCGAAAATGATTCGCGAGCGCTTGCCAAAAGCAACCATCATCACCTTCTGGCACATTCCCTGGCCGAATCCGGAAGCCTTCGGCATTTGCCCGTGGCGCGAGGAATTGCTTGCCGGCTTGTTGGGCAGCAGCATCATCGGCTTTCACACGCGCTTTCACTGCAACAACTTCGTGGACACGGTGGACCGGTTTCTGGAATGCCGCGTGGACCGTGAGAATTCCACGCTGTCGTATCACGGCGAGCTCACAGCGGTGAATCACTATCCGATTTCCATTGAGTGGCCGAGTCGCTGGCTGGCGCAACAGCAGCCGGTGCCGGAGTGCCGAGTCGCGCTCCGTAAGCGCCATGCGATGCCGCCGGAGCGCCGCATCGGTGTGGGCGTGGATCGCCTCGATTACACCAAAGGAATTCTGGAGCGCCTGCTTGCGGTGGAGCGTTTGTTGGAAATGGAATCGCGCTGGGTGGGCAAGTTCACCTTCATTCAGATCGGCGCGCCGACGCGCTCGTCCATCGAGCAATACCAACGCTTTGAAAGTGAAGTGCGCGCGGTGACGCAGCGCATCAATCAGCGCTTCGGCAACGCAGGCTACCAACCGATCTGCCTGTTGCTGAAACATCATGACCCGGCACAAGTGTACGAATATTATCGTGGTGCGGATTTCTGCTGCGTCACCAGCCTGCACGACGGCATGAATCTGGTCGCGAAGGAGTTCGTGTCGGCGCGCGACGACGAGCGCGGCGTGCTGATTTTGAGCCAGTTCACCGGTGCCGCGCGCGAGTTGCCGGAAGCCTTGATCGTCAATCCCTACAACGTGGATCAGTGCGCGGCGGCGATGAATCTGGCACTGGACATGGACGAAATGGAGCAGCGCGACCGGATGCGCAGCATGCGCGGACTGTTGCAGGAATTTAACATCTACCGCTGGGCCGGACGCATGCTGATCGACGCCGCACGCATGCGCCAGCGCATCCGGTTGACGCAGCGCTTGCACGAAGGCACGCCGTCGGGCACGGGTTTCACGCCGTGAAATATCTCAACACCGGGCCGATGCTGCGGCGGCTGGAACCGTTGTGCACGGGCAAGACATTATTCGTCTTCGACTTCGACGGCACCCTCGCACCCATCGTCACGCGTCACGCGCACGCGGCCATGCCGCGCACCACACGCACGCTGTTTGCTCGTCTCGCCGCGCGTGCGCTCACGGCCGTCATCTCCGGACGCAGCGTGTCTGATCTGCACGCACGCTTGAAGGTTCAGCCGGATTACCTAGTCGGCAATCACGGCCTGGAAGGCGTGCTGGGCAATGCCGCGATGCTGCGTCGCGCGCAGCGTTGGTGCACGGCATGGCGGCAACCGCTGGAAAAGTTACTGCTCGAAAATCCGCATACCGGCATCGATGTGGAAGACAAGCGTTACTCGTTGGCCATCCACTACCGCAGCGCGCCCAATGTCCGCGCTGCGCACCGCTTGATCACACGTGCGCTCGCGCATCTGAGCCCCGTGCCGCTCCTGATTGCCGGCAAGCGGGTCGTCAACCTGCTGCCGCCCGGCGCACCCAACAAGGGCGATGCCTTGCTGGCATTGCTGCGCCGCACGCGTGCACGCCAAGCGCTCTTCATCGGCGACGACGACACCGACGAAGCAGTGTTTGCGCTTGATGACCCACGCATCGTTACGGTGCGCGTCGGCCGAAGCCGTTCTTCGCGTGCGCACTACTACTTGAAAAATCAGGCCGAAGTCAATGATGTGCTTCGTTATCTCGCGCGCTGCGCTTCGTTGCGAAGTTAAAATTCACTCCCACGTGTAATCCTGCGAGGTACGCAAACACTTGTATTCAAGTTCGATATCTACACCAAGCAGGAGTAAAAAATAATGCAAATATGCAAGCCTGACCCAGTTCCTTGCAAGCCTGATCCAGTTCCTGGAAGCCCTGGATCAGGCGCGTGACCTGGGCGCGGGAGTACCCCGTCACCGCCTGAAGATAACGGCGCAGAATCCCTTTGTGCGGCCGACACAAGCGGGCACACCCAAAACGCGCCAGCGTCGCCTGTATCCAGGCGTACCCGGCAGCGGTGTTCTCAAAGCGAAACTCCACCGTTGCTGCGGCAGTGAGGAACGCTTCGATCTGTTTAATCGTATGCAGTGCAGAATCATTCATGATGGCATTCATCCTCCCATCATGACAATAGGACCTCCTTCTTCAGGCTCATCTCGCGCTGGAAACACGCCCCCTGTTCAGGTACCTGTCTCTTGATCACATCTCATCTGATAACTACTTTGTAATGATGTGAGGCGGAACGAGAGTTTGGATGCGATGGTTGCAAAGGACGAGCT
>JANLTU010000264.1:0-18064 GCA_031363085.1 Gammaproteobacteria bacterium | reverse complement strand
AGCCTGCGTACGCCTCGTTGAACCTCATCTTCCGAATCTCCTGTAACACTTCCGTCCTTCTCATGGCTCACCTCCAGGGTGAATCATGAAACCGGACACATGACGTGCTACAGCTCCGGACAGATTATTAGCTCGCTACACGTTGATTTACGAACGATTGTGACGCGCTGATCCAGTGGCTATACTCTATGAACTTATCCAAGCGCTTAATGACACCAAGACGACTGAGTGGCCATCACGCAAAAGATAAGGTTGGCTGGGCACGAGCGCACCGTCCACCAAGCTTTGCCCGCCGCGTCTTAGCAACGTCTATGTGCGCGAACGCTTGCTGCAACAGCTCGATGCCGCACGCGCCCAGCACCCCGTCGTCTGGATCGCCGCCCCGGCCGGTGCCGGCAAAACCACCTTGGTTGCCAGCTATCTGCAACACCGCGAAGTGAACGCCCTGTGGTACCAGGTCGACAGCGGTGATCAGGACATCGCCAGCTTCTTCTATTACTTTGGGCTGGCCGCAAAACACAGCGGCGCGCGCAAAAAACTCCCGCTGTTCACCGCCGAGTACCAGCTTGGATTACCGGCCTTCACCCGCAACTGGTTTCGCGCCCTGTTCGCGCAACGCTCAGCACCTACAGTGCTCGTGCTCGACAATTATCAGGAGGCCGGCGAAACCGCCGCACTGCACACCGTGCTGCAGCATGCCGCCGACGAGCTGCCCGCTGGCGTGAATCTGATGGTTATCAGCCGCGCCCAGCCCCCGGCGGAACTGACGCGCCTGAGTGCCGCCAATGCCATCGCCACCCTCGGCTGGGACCACCTCCAACTGACCGCCGACGAAAGCGCCGCCCTGGTGCAGACCCTCACTGCCGATGCATCCACACCCACACCGATCGGCACCGATGCATTGCAGCGCCTGCACCAGCGCACGCAAGGCTGGATCACTGGCGTCGTGCTCGGCGTGCGTCGGGGATCCTCACCGCCGTCGACGACGAACCGCCCAGTCCCACCCTGGACACCTTTGCCGACCGCACCCACCTGTTCGACTACTTCGCCGCCGAAGTACTGGCGCGCACCGATCAATCCACCCGCTATGACTTGTTCGAGCGCGCCCACCCGCAGTTCAGCGCCAGCGACGACGTGCCGGGTCTCTACTTGTGCTGGATCGGTGCCGCCACGGCGCTGTTCTTCCGTCATGACGACATGAGCCCAGCGCCCGGCTGGATCAAAGAGTTAGAACAGTTACGCACGCGTCATCCGAAGTGGCCGAGTTTGGAGTTACAGGGTCGTGTCACTACAACGGCGGTGGGATTGTTAACGATGGGTGATCCGCAGAACCCGGCCTTGTCCGAGTGGGTGGGGCGAGCGGAAAAAATTTATCGCTATGTTCCGTTTGGGGCAGTGCGCTGTTTTGTCGGTCATCAACTGGGCATGTATTACTCCTTGGCGCCGCAGAGTTCGCCGAACGCTTTCATAGCAACACCAATCCGCGCCACCAGATGGAATTGACATTTAACGCATTCATGACCGTGTGGCGTGCCTTGGTGATGAGCGAGTTCCAATCTGCTAGGGCACACAGCTTGACGGCGCTGGCGCTGACGGAGGCCATACATAATCCCTTTTTCTTGCAGCAGGGGTTGGCAGGGCATACGCAAGCGCTAATTGAAGTTGGTGAGTTCTCCGACGCGCGTACAGCGCTCGATAGATTGCGCCAGCTCAGCCAGAGCACCGGGAACCGGCAGTTCTCAGATTTCTATGCCAACTACCTTGAGGCCCATCTGCTATACAAGTCCGGTGGCAGCATCAACGACATGGTGCAGGCGCTACAGCGCAGTTTCACCGCCGGGGCAAAACATCAATGGGTGTCGATGGTATTTTGGCAGCCCAGCCTCATCACACGTTTGTGCGTCCTCGCCCTGCAATACAACATCGAGCCCGACTACGCCAAGCGCCTGATCCGCCTTTACCACCTGACCCCACCGGAGTCCGGCGAAGCGCTCGAACACTGGCCGTACCCACTCAAGATCTACACCTTGGGCCGCTTCGCCATCGTGGTCGACGACGTCACGCTGGCATTCGAAGGCCGCACCCAGAAAAAAACCCTCGACCTGCTCAAAGCCCTGATCGCCTGCGGCGGACGCGAAGTCAGCGAACAACGCCTGTGCGACGCACTGTGGCCCGACGCCGAAGCCGACGACGCACGCAATAATTTCAAAATCACCCTGCACCGCATCACGCGCAACACGAACTGGCGCAGAGTTGGTACCAACGTGGTATCGAGCTCGAACCGCTGGTCGAAGCGTTTTACCAGGGATTGATGCGCACCTGCCAAGTATTGCAACGCCCGGCGGCTGGACTCGCCGCCTATGAGCGCTGCTGCGCCGTTCTTGCGGCGCAACTGCGCGTGGCGCCTTCGCCCGCTACGGAGACGTTGCGTAAAGCATTGCGCGGTTAGGGTCTAAAGCGGCATCACCGGCGTGTGCGTTTTAGTACGTGTTCGCGCACCGTTCCCAGCACCGCTGCATCATTCCATGTCGCATTGGCCACAAAGTGATGCAGACGTTGGTGCTCCGCGCTTTTTCCAGAGTAATTGCGGTTTTCAATTGATTCCAAAGTAACATGATAATTATGAAAAACATGAATTTGAGTAATTAAAACGCACGCCGTAGCATGGTCGGTATCAACCAATCGATGGGAATGCGGCAATGGCAGGCAAAACACTTTACGATAAGCTTTGGGACGCGCATCAGGTGCGTGCAGACGCGGACGGCACCGCGTTGTTATACATCGACCGGCACTTGGTGCATGAGGTGACATCGCCGCAAGCATTTGAGGGGTTGCGGCTGGCCGGGCGCAAACTGTGGCGCGCGAATGCCAATCTTGCCACCGCCGATCACAACGTGCCGACCACCGACCGCAGCAAGGGTATTGCTGATCGGGTGTCACGCGTGCAAGTGGAAACGCTGGATCAAAATTGTCGTGACTACGGCATCGTCGAATTCGACATGGCCGATCCGCGCCAAGGCATCGTGCATGTGATCGGGCCGGAGCAGGGCGCGACATTGCCCGGCATGACTCTGGTGTGCGGCGATTCGCATACATCGACCCATGGCGCCTTGGGTGCGTTGGCTTTCGGTATCGGCACCTCGGAAGTCGAGCATGTGCTGGCCACGCAGTGCCTGATTCAGAAAAAATCCAAGAACCTACTGGTGCGCGTCGACGGCGTATTGCCGCTGGGCGTGACCGCGAAAGACTTGGTGCTTGCGATCATCGGCAAGATTGGTACCGCCGGCGGCACCGGCTACGCAATTGAATTCAGCGGCGAGGCGCTGCGCGCGTTATCCATCGAAGGGCGCATGACGGTCTGCAACATGGCAATTGAAGCCGGTGCGCGCGCCGGCATGGTGGCGGTGGATGACAAGACCATCGACTACGTGCGCGGCCGGCCGTTTTCACCGCAAGGTGCATTATGGGAGCAGGCGGTTGCCTACTGGCGCGGTTTGCACAGCGATGCCGATGCGCAGTTCGAGCACGTGGTCGAGCTGCATGCCGCCGAGATTCAACCGCAAGTCACCTGGGGCACGTCGCCGGAAATGGTGGTGGCGGTAGATGCTAAGGTGCCTGACCCCGACAAAGAAGTCGACGCTGTGAAACGCGAAGGGATGAAGGCGGCGCTCAAATACATGGGCCTGCAAGCGAACACGCCGATCACCGCAATTGGCATCGACAAAGTGTTTATCGGCTCCTGCACCAACTCGCGCATTGAAGACTTGCGTGCGGCGGCACAGGTGGCGCAGGGCAAACATGTCGCCGTAAATGTCAAGCTTGCGTTGGTGGTGCCCGGGTCGGGTCTGGTCAAGCGCCAGGCCGAGCAGGAAGGGTTGCACCGGATTTTTCTCGACGCGGGTTTTGAATGGCGCGAACCGGGTTGCTCGATGTGTCTGGCGATGAATGCGGATCGTTTGGAGCCGGGCGAGCGTTGCGCGTCCACATCGAACCGCAACTTCGAAGGGCGGCAGGGACGCGGCGGACGCACGCATCTGGTGAGTCCGGCAATGGCGGCCGCAGCGGCGATTGCCGGACACTTTGTCGATGTGCGGAAATTTTAATTATGTTGAATGGTGAATTTTGAATGTTGAATTAAGCCGTGCGCACCGCGCATTCCGTAATTCAACATCAAGCATGCAACATTCAAAATTACATTACGAGAGCCAAATTCATGGATAAATTCACTACATTCACCGCTATCGTCGCGCCGCTTGACCGGCCCAATGTCGATACCGACGCCATCATCCCCAAGCAGTTTTTAAAGTCGATCAAGCGCAGCGGCTTCGGTCCCAATTTGTTCGACGAATGGCGTTACCTGGATCACGGCGAACCTGATTCAGACAACACTGGGCGCCCGTTGAACCCGGAGTTCGTGCTTAACCTAGCGCGTTATCAAGGCGCGCGCATTTTGCTGGCGCGTGAAAATTTTGGCTGCGGTTCCAGCCGCGAACACGCGCCGTGGGCGTTGCTGGACTTTGGCTTTCGCGTCATCATTGCGCCCAGTTACGCGGACATTTTTTATAACAACTGTTTCAAGAACGGCATCTTGCCGATTGTGCTGGGCGCTGCGAGTGTAGAGGCTTTATTTAACGAAGTGAGCGCAACGTCGGGCTATCGATTGAGTGTCGATCTTCCGACGCAACAGGTTACGACTCCCGATGGAAAGACGTACACATTCGAGGTCGATGCGTTTCGCAAGCATTGTCTGCTCAACGGCCTCGACGACATCGGCCTGACCTTGCAGCATGTCGACACGATCCGCGCGTATGAAGCGCGGCGTAAACAAGAAACGCCGTGGATGTTTGCCTGATGAATTGCAGATGCCAAATGTGGGTATGAGTGAAAAATACGAGGCTGTGCTAGCTGGTCGGCGATTTACTATCGAGCAAGATCTGCCGGAAGTAGGTTGGTATCTTCAAGAAGATGAGAACGGAAGTTAGTGTATCCGACTACCTACAAGCCACATTTGAGTTAGCTATTCAACAGGCCAAAGAAGTTTATGGCATTCCATCTGACGCGTGGAAGAAGTTTTGAATTAACGACTACCTTGGTTGTTTGAGAGACGAGATGACTAAAAAAATTGCAGTCCTGCCGGGTGATGGCATCGGTCATGAAGTCACCGCCGAAGCGGTGAAAGTGTTGGAGCGCCTGCGTCGCGATTTTGGTTTGAAAGTGACTATGGAATCCGCGCCGATCGGCGGCACGGCCTACGATCTGCACCAACACCCGTTGCCTGCCTCCACATTAGCGCTGGCCAAGCAGGCCGATGCGGTATTGCTCGGCGCGGTCGGTGGTTACAAGTGGGACACGTTGCCGCGCGAATTGCGCCCCGAGAAAGCCTTGCTGGCGTTGCGTTCCGAATTGCAACTGTTCGCCAATCTGCGCCCGGCGATTTTGTATCCACAGTTGGCGTCGGCGTCGACCTTGCGTGCCGATGTAGTGGCGGGGCTTGATATTTTAATCGTGCGCGAACTCACCGGCGATATTTATTTCGGCGAACCGCGTGGCATGCGTACCCTGGCCAACGGCGAACACGAAGGTTTCAATACCATGAAATACGCCGAGCACGAAGTTGAACGCGTGGCACGCGTGGCATTTATCGCAGCGCGCACGCGCAACAAGAAAGTGTGTTCGGTCGACAAGGCCAACGTGCTGGAAGCCTCCGGGCTGTGGCGCGAAGTTGTAATCCGTGTGGCTTCCGATTATCCCGATGTCGAGCTCAGCCACATGTACGTGGACAACGCCGCCATGCAACTGGTGAAAGCGCCTAAGCAATTCGATGTGATTGTCACCGGCAACATCTTCGGCGATATATTGTCCGACGAAGCCTCCATGCTCACCGGCTCCATCGGCATGCTGCCGTCGGCCTCGCTCGATGCACATAACAAAGGCATGTACGAACCAATCCACGGTTCGGCACCCGATATCGCCGGCAAGAACATCGCGAATCCCATCGCCACCATTCTGTCGGTAGCAATGATGTTGCGCTACACGCTGGGCGAGCCGGCGCTGGCGGCGCGGATCGAAACTGCGGTATCGAAAGTGCTCGATCAAGGTCTACGCACCAGCGACATTTACACCGACGGCATGACGAAGGTGGGCAGCAAAGAAATGGGCGATGCTATTACACAGGCGCTGGCATAGCGTCCGCCCGTGTATTTTTAAAGGTGGAGGTACATGGAAGTACACAGCTACCTTGGAGCGGAGATCGGCGCGTTCATCGAAGCGCTGGGACGCTTCACTATGAGCACTTCTATAAATCCAAATTTCATCCCAACTACGGCGATGCGCGTTAGAGCAAAACGAATTGGTATTGTTTTACCAACCGCAAGTAAATCTCCGGTCGATACACATTCGCAGTGTAGAGGTGCTGATTCGTTGGCGTCATCCACGACGCGGTTTTGTGTTGCCGGATGGGTTCATTCCGCTTGCGGAAGAGATCGAGCTGATTCTACCCTTGGGGCGTCGGGTTGTTGAGCAAGCCTACCGCTAGGCGCGGAAAGGGTAGGAGGCAGGTGTTGACGCCGTGCGTGTTTACGTCAATAGGTCCAACGTGCAGTTAAACTGCGAACCGGTGCGGGAGAACTGTTCGTGCAGAGCATGCAGCGATTCGGGATTGCCGGGGCGTGTATCGGTGTGGAAACTGCCGAGACCCGCATGCTCAAACTTGAAGATCGACCGTAGTTTCGTGTCTGATGTACATCAGAGTGCGGACAATGCGGCGGTCACCTCGGCCATTATTGCGCTGGCGAAGAGTTTCAAGCTCGACGTCATCGTCGCAGGTGTGGAGAATACGCAGCAGTTGGCGTTTATTGCGGCGCTGGGATGCGAAGGCGTTCAGGGCAACATATTTGGCGAGGCATTATGCGCCGAGGAAATCACCGAAATTTTTCTTGGCGGTGGGAACACTAGTTCGGCGGAAGTGATGCGCAAGTATCTGGGTTAAATATTCAACATAGGGCACTGAGGGTATGGTAATGAAACGAGTCGGACTCATCGGGTGGCGCGGCATGGTCGGTTCAGTGTTGATGCAGCGCATGCAGGCGGAAAAAGATTTTGCGCTGATCGACCCGGTATTTTTCACCACGTCGAATATCGGCGGCAAAGGCCCGACGATTGGTAAAGAGGTGCCCCCGCTCAAAGATGCTAAAAGCATTGATGAATTGAAAAAATTGGATATTATCATCACTTGCCAGGGTGGCGATTACACTGGGGAGATTTTTCCCAAGCTGCGTGCGGCGGGCTGGAAAGGCTTTTGGATTGATGCCGCCTCCACGCTGCGCATGAACGGTGACGCCGTCATCATTCTTGATCCGGTCAATATGGGCGTGATCAAGGATTCTTTAAGGTCAGGTGTGAAGAATTACATCGGCGGCAATTGCACGGTGAGTTTGATGCTTATTGCTTTAGGGGGACTGTTTCAGCGTGGCTACGTGGAGTGGATGACGGCAATGACGTATCAAGCCGCCTCGGGTGCCGGCGCCAATAATATGCGCGAATTGCTCAAGCAAATGGGCGTAGCGTATGGTGCGGTAAAATCGTCGCTCGACGATCCGGCCTCGGCCATTCTCGATATTGATCGCAAAGTTGCGGAAACTATTCGTGGCAAGGAGTATCCAATCGACAATTTTGGCGCTCCACTAGCGGGGAGTCTGATTCCGTGGATCGATAAAGATCTGGGCAATGGTCAGTCGAAAGAAGAGTGGAAAGGCATGGCCGAGACCAATAAAATACTTGCACGCAGCACTGATCCGATTCCGGTAGATGGTTTGTGTGTGCGTATTGGCGCGATGCGCTGCCACAGTCAGGCACTGACGATTAAGCTTAATAAAGATATTCCACTGAATGAAATTAACGACCTGTTGGCGAGTGCCAACGCGTGGGTGAAGGTTGTGCCCAATCAGCGTGACGTGAGCATGCGGGAGCTCACACCAGCGGCGGTCACCGGTACACTTACCGTGCCGGTGGGGCGTTTGCGCAAGCTTGCGATGGGTGGGCAATATCTTGCGGCGTTCACCTGCGGCGACCAACTATTATGGGGCGCGGCGGAGCCGTTGCGGCGGATGCTGCGTATTGTGCTGGATGAAGCAGCTTGAAAATATGTTGTGTGACAGTGTCGTCCGGCGCAGTTGTGGGATGTGATCGGATGGGCTTGGGCCTCTTCAAAAATTTTGTTGTTGGCCGATAGAGGTTCGCCGGCTGTGGCTACATGCTGCAGCAGGCGTGCTTCGCTGGTAGTTATAAGGTTGGTACGCTATGAATAGCCTTGCTAGTGTATGGCTGGTCTATGGCTCTAAAGTTTGGCCCGGCGTAACCGTTGAAGTATTGGAACTGTGTCGACGCGCAGCATGGTGCTGTGTCGTGGCAATTCGTCGTAACGCAAAGCGCAGGTTCAGGAGTCGCTATGTTCAAGAGATGGGCCGTTGGATTGGCCGTACTAATGTGTTGGGTGCCGGTGCAGGTGTTCGCACTGGGTTTGGGCAACATCGAAATGCGTTCGGCGCTAAATCAGGCGCTGGATGCACGCATCGAATTGCTGCGGGCACGCCCCGGTGAGTTGAAAGATCTTTCAATCACATTAGCCTCGGCGGATACCTTCAAACGTGCCGGCATGGAGCGTCCCGCATTCTTGACCCTACTGCGCTTTGATGTTGTTACCAATCCCGGCGGTGCGCCATACATACAAGTAAAATCCGCGCAGCCGATCACCGAGCCGTTCTTGAATTTCCTGATTGAAGTGAACTGGCCCAACGGCCGCTTGTTGCGTGAATTCACGGTGTTGGTCGATCCGCCGGTGTTGTCCGAGCGTGCGCCCGGTGCGGTTGAAGCGCCGGTCACACAGCCGACCGAAACCAGCAGCATTGATCGTTCTGTCGGTGAAGCGCCTGCCGCTGTCGTCGCTCCAGTCGCAACCGGCGCAATTGAAGTCCCGGTTCCACCCGCGCGTACCAAACCAGTCGAACCGCTTCCTGCGGTTGCGCCTGAAGTCACGCCAGAAGCGCCGCTAGAAAACCAGCGCCCGGCGCTTGAGGCCGAACCCGCCGCGCCCAAACCCGCCCCCGAAATTGCCAAGTCCAGACCGCGTCCGCGTCCGACCCGTGTGGCACCGCCTAAACCGGTGGAAGAAGAAAAGCCGGCGGCAACCGTTGCCGAAGGTGGCACGGAGTATAAAGTGAAGGCCAACGACACCATGTGGGGTATCGCTTCGAAAATGCGTCCCGGCGGCGCCGTGAGTGTGCCGCAGATGATGATCGCACTGCTGCAAAGCAATCCGGAAGCGTTCATCGGTAACAACATCAATAATTTGAAGCAGGGTTCGGTACTGCGCTTGTCCGATGCCAGCGCTGCGAGCAGCATCAGCAAGGAAGAAGCCATGCGGATCACCGATCTGCAATGGGATCAATGGAAGTCAAGTCGTGGCACGACGGTGGGTTCAGCGCCGTCACGCACCGGTCGTCCCAAAGTGGTTGCGCCCTCTGTAGATGCGCGCGTCAAACTGGTATCACCTAATATTTCCGGCGCAGCGGGTGGCCGTAATGCGCCCAAAGCCGCAGCGACCGGGGGTGCTCGCGATCCAGCCCAGGCAAAACAAGAGCTGGCCATCGCGCAGGAATCATTGGATGCGCAACGGCGTGAAACTCAGGATATGCGTGAGCGCGTGGCCGGGTTGGAAGAGCAAGTGAACACCATGACGCGTCTGGTGCAGTTGAAAGATGATCAACTGGCGGCACTACAAAATCAGCCGAAGGGCAAGAAGCCGGACGCCGCAAGCAAAGCAGCCGAGTCCGAACCCGCTGCTGCAGGCGGCAAGAGTGATGCCGCCAAGTCAGCGGAAGTCGCAGCGGAAGCGCCGCGTGCTTCCGGATTGATGGCGCGGGTGATGAACGATCCAAAGCTAATTGGCTTGGCGGTGGTGGTCGCCGGTATTGTGGTCTTGTTGGTGTGGTTGGTGGTGCGCCGTCGCAAGATGCAACAGTTCCAGGAAAGCATTCTCACCTTGAACGACTCGGTGGCGGAACCGGGTTTCACACAAAACAAGCCGGATAGCGAAGATGCTTCATTCATGAGTGACTTTGCCGTCAGCAGCATGGAAGGCATTCAAACTGAAATCAGCGAGGTCGACCCGCTTTCCGAAGCCGATGTGTATTTGGCCTACGGTCGCTACAAGCAGGCAGAAGAACTGGTCAGCCAAGCGATTGAGAAAAATCCGCAACGCGCCGAACTGAAGATGAAGCTGCTGGAAATTCATTACGCCGCTAAAGAAGGTGAGGCATTTGCGCAGCAAGCCGAATCGGTGCGTGACAATTTTTCGGCCAAACATCCGGAAATGTGGGCACGCGTTTTGGAGATGGGTCGAGAACTGGCGCCTAAAAATCCGCTGTTTGGTGGCGCCGGCGCTGCACCGCGTAAAGCCAGCAAAGCGGTTGACGAACCTGATTTGGGAGATTTAAATTTTGGAACCGACAACGACGCGCATTCGACCGAAGACACGTTACTGGGCTTGGAGCCGTCTGGTTCCGGATCGAAGGGTGCGGGATCGAAGGCGAAAAATGCCAAGCCGGTCGCTCTCGATGAAACCGCTCTGGACATGGATATCGAGCTGACCTTGCACGATAAGAAATCAGGCAAAGGTCACGCAAATGAGCAAGCGCTGGATTTCGATCTGAGCGCATTTGACGAGGCCGAAAAAGCATCCGCCGCCGGTGCACAGAAACAAGATGACGGTCTGGATTTTGACTTAAGCGCTTTCGAACAAGCGGAAGAAAAGGCGGTCATTGCGGCCGCAAGCAAGGCGGCCAAACCTGCATCGCCGAAGGATGATGGGTTGGATATCGACTTTGGCACGGCGCAGACAGCGGCCAAGCCGCAACTGGCGGCGGCCAAGCGCGATGCTAACGTGCTTGACTTTAATGTGTCCAATGCCGATTCCGGCGCAGAAGATCACCTGCTGGATCAACCGAACAGCGAAGTGGCGCTGGCCGACGGGGGCATTGACGGCGAATTGGATGATGCCTTATTTGCCGACGTTGACGAAATCGGCACCAAACTTGATTTGGCCAAAGCCTATATCGACATGGGTGATTCTGAAGGCGCGCGCAGCATCCTTGATGAAGTCATCGAAGAAGGCAACGATAACCAGAAGCAGGAAGCGCAAGTGTTGATGCGCCAGATCGCCTAGATCCGAAGTTACTGTTAGAAAAAGGCGGCTATGTTTCAGCCGCCTTTTTTCTTTGTGCTGTGGAAAAACCTCAGTAGCGAAAGCGCGCATGCGACCAGATGGGTTGCGCATTCGGCGGCAGTGCCGCTAATTTGCCAAGGTCGGTCCAACGACTGTCGGGGTCGTGAAAGTCCGAACCCACCGACGCCAGTAACCCAAAGCGTTCGGCGAGTGCGGCGCTGCTGTGCACCACGTCTTGGCCGCTGCCGCCACAGATCACTTCAATACCCGCGCCGCCATGTGCGGCGAACTGTTCCGCGAAGCGTCGCCGGGTGGTGGCTGACATGTCATAACGCTGCGGATGTGCAATCACCGCCACGCCGCCTGCGGCGTTGATCCAGCTCACGGCGTCATGCAGTGTTGCCCACACCGTGGCGACGTAACCCGGTTTGCTGGGGCGCAAATAACGTTCGAAAATTTTGGGCAGGGTTGGTGCGATGCCGATCTCGACCATATGCAGCGCAAAATGGCGCCGCGTGATCAAACCCTTGGGCGCATGCTTGAGCGCACCGGCCAGCGCATTGGGCACGCCGTGTTTTTTCAGGCGTTGCGCGATGAGTTGCGCGCGCTGCTCACGAATGGCCTGCAACTGCGCCACGCCATGCAGCAAGGTGGCATTGTTTCGGTCGACGCATAAACCCAGAATGTGCACCAGATATTTTTCCCAGGTGACCGAAATTTCAATGCCGGGGATTAATGTCATGCCATGCTCCCGAGCGGCGGCGCAGGCGGCGTCGAGCCCTCCCACGCTGTCGTGATCGGTAAGGGCCAGCACATCCACGCCGCGCTGTTTGGCACGTGCGACAACTGCGTCCGGCGGCAGTACACCGTCGGAATAATCGGAATGCGAATGTAAGTCGTAGAGTGTCATGTTCAATCGCGAAAATTGTTGAACTGCAACGGCAGTTCGAATTTGCCCGCGCGCAGCAGTGCGATGACGTCTTGCAAATCGTCGCGTTTTTTACCGGTGATGCGTACTTGGTCACCCTGAATCGAGGCTTGCACTTTGAGCTTGCTGTCCTTGATGGTCTGCACGACTTTTTTAGCCAACGGTGCGTCGAGCCCTTGCCGCAGCGTTACGCGCTGGCGTGCTTCTTTGCCGGCGACCTGTGGCGGATCGATTTTCAAACAGGCAATGTCGATGCCGCGCTTGGACAGCTTGATCTGTAACACGTCGAGCATTTGCTTGAGTTGAAACTCCGCCTGCGCGCTCATGGTAATCACGGATTCGCTGAGTTCGAATTTTGCGCCGCTGCCTTTGAAGTCAAAACGTGTTCCCACTTCGCGGTTGGCTTGATCAACGGCGTTGACGGTTTCGTGTTGGTCAATTTCAGATACGACGTCGAATGATGGCATGGGGAGGTCCTTAACTTAAGCTCACTGGGTTGCGTCGAAAAAAACCACGTCGCGCGTCAAACAGCGCTTGAGCCGCAGCATTAGGTCAGCGCGTTGCATGGCAGTATACGGCGTCGCAGGTTGTTGTCCCCACACCGGTTTAGGCCAAGCAGGGTCAGTGCGGTAGCGCACGATATGGTGCAGGTGCAGTTGCGGCGTGATGTTGCCCAGCGCGGCGATATTCATTTTATCGGCATTGAATTCCGTGGCGAGCTGTTGTGCCAGATACGAAGACTCACGCAGCAGTTGCGTTTGTTCGATGTCGCTGAGCTGGTAAATTTCCCGCGCGCCTAGCCGCGCCGGCACCAGAATGAACCACGGAAAACTCGTGTCATTCATCACCAGCAGATAACTCAGCGGAAATTTGCCCAGGGCAAAACAATCGCGGTGCAAGTCGGCGTGCAGTTCAAACATACTCGATCCGGTTCCAGGAGTTTTCATTGCGTGTGACTTGGTATTTTGCCCAGTGGGCGAACTCCGCACGGGTACAGGTGCCGGCGCTGCGGCGTCCGTAGCCGGCGACGACACGGTAAATCACTTTGTCTTTGTTCGCATCGGTGTTGCCGGATTCATCGACGATGTGGCGCACCGACCAATTTTCGCCGTAGCGGCCGTTGCTGTAACAGCGGCCAGGGTGAATATGTGCCGGCTGCAAATGGGCGTCGCGTGCGTGCTGCAGCGCCAATGCATAAATCGACGTCAGGTCGTGCGCGCTCACGTCGACAAACGACTCCATGCGCCGCAGTGCAAATAACAAGTCTTCGGTGGAAACACCCAGTTCCACGGGTTCGGCGGCGGGGGTGTTGCCCGCCAGGCTGATGCGGCTGCGCGCCAGCATGGCGGGGTAACGCCGCCATGGAAAAAAATAGTTGAAGATGACCGCGATGAGCAGCATGCAGACAACATTGAGCAACACCGGTGTCAGTACAAATTGATAACCTAACTGATGCGCCGCATCGCTGCTTGCCGCCGCCAGTGCCGTGGCGCCGCCCGGAGGATGCAGACAGTGCAGGTAATACATGATGACGATGGCGCCAGCGACGGCGACCGCTGCGGCGATGATGGTCTGTGGAATGTGCTGGTAGCAGGTGATGCCAACCAGCGCCGCGATCACATGCCCACCCAACACCGGCCACGGCTGCGACAGCGGGCTGTGCGGCAAAGCGAATAACAACACCGCTGAGGCGCCCATCGAAGCGATCAACAACAGCGCGTGATCTGCACCAAGCGCGGTCGTGCTGAGCCAGAATACGGCGGCGATGGCCAGCAGCGAGCCTATGCCCGACAGCCATTTTTCAATGTGACTGGCGGGTAAGGTTTCGCCAGTAAAAATAGCTTTCAGCAGCGCGCGCAAGGCATTCATACGCCGTATTCTAACGCGGCTAATTCCATTTCCAATTCAAATTGATACTTCGTTGCCTCCTTGCGTGCTGTCGACCTAAGCGGGGGCGGCCAGTAACAACACCAGCGTAATGAGCAGCAACGAGACCGCCAATCCGACGCCGAAGCAGGCGCCGAGATAAGTGAATACCGAGCGATCCAGCGGAACTGCAGATAGGTGAGCTGAATGAAACGTTTGAGCTGTTGGTGTTGTATGGTCATTGCGGGTTCCCTGGTTGATTGGCCCAGCGTGCCGTCCGTGGCAGATTTCACATCCTGCGTGCGCCGGTTGCAGGTCTAGTAAAGCCAATGCGGATGCGCTAAAGCAGGCATGATTCGGGCAAGTTGATGCGCAATTCTGATGAATTCTGACCTAGGCCCTGCGCGCCTGTACGCTAGCCCCGGCAACGGGTTACGCTTGTCGCGGCGCTCAATGAACGGATCCCTATGTCTAAAACCATCGCTATCGTTGAAGACGAACCCGCACTGCGGGAAAACTACTCGGCTGCGCTGCGTGCACAGGGCTACCACACGCAATTATTTGCTGCACGCAAAGAAGCGCTCGAAGCGTTCCGCAAGCGCCTGCCGGATCTGATTTTGCTGGACATCGGCCTGAGCGGCGATGCCGACGGCGGCTTCGAGGTGTGCCGCGAAGTGCGCGTGTTGTCGACTACCGTGCCGATCATTTTTCTGAGTGCGCGCGACAGCGATCTTGACATTATTTCCGGGCTGCGTCTGGGCGCCGATGACTACCTCACTAAGGACATCAGCCTGCCGCATCTGACGGCGCGCATCAGCGCGTTGTTTCGGCGCCTGGAAGCGCTGCGCACGCCGAGCGTGCAGGACAACATCATCGAGCGCGGACCGCTCGCCATCGACGTGAATCGTTATGCAGTGCGCTGGCGTGGTCGCGCGGTGGACCTGACCTTGACCGAGTTCTGGATGGTGCACGCGTTGGCATTGCATCCCGGCCATGTGAAAAACCGTGAACAATTGATGCGCGACGCGCAGATCGTGGTCGACGACGCCACCATCACCTCGCACGTCAAACGCATGCGCAGCAAGTTCGTCGCTATCGACCCGCACTTCACCGGCATCGACACCGTGTATGGCATGGGTTACCGCTGGCTGGAAAGTTTGACGGAATAATACCGTGTTGCCACGTTTTCTCTTTTCGCTGCGTATCAAGCTCGCCTTGGTGTCGTTGACGCTGTTGCTGATTCCGTGGACCGGTTATCGCTACCTGCAAACGATGGAGCAGTATTTGCGTCAAGGGCGCGAAGCGGTGTTGCTGGAGCGCGCGCATGCCGCCGCCGCCATGCTGGCGGATCAGGCACAGGTGTTTGCACCGCACGACGCTGACGCGGCACCGGGCGCCGAACATCTGTTCGTGCGTCCGCGACATACGCCGATTCAGTTGGATGGCTACGATGACGACTGGGAGCCGTATCGTGACAGCACGCGCAGCTACGCCGCCGGGCATGTCTTGTTTGCGCGCGGTCGGTATCGGCCTGCGTCGCTGTCGTTCAGCTTGAATCTGGTCGGCGATAACACCTATGTGTACGCCTTGTTCCGTGTGCGCGACGACAAGCTGGTATATCGCGATGCCGGCAGCAGCAGCTACGATGCCAACGATTATGTCGAGCTCAGCACCCAAGACCACGCCGGCGTGACCAGCCGCTATCTGTTTGCGACCAGCGCACCGGGTTGGCTGATTGCGCAGCGCGTCGCGCCGGACGAAAACGATGCGCCGCTTCCCGAACCGCGCATCAGAGGCGAGTGGCAGGAAACCAAGCTGGGCTACAACCTCGAATTGCGCATTCCGCAGGATTTATTCGGCGTGCGTTTGGCTTTCAGCGTCAACGATGTTGACGATCCCCGCACCCGCATGGTCACTGCGTCGCTGGGAACCGCATCGGCGCAGCACCCGGAAATTTTAAACACCGTGGGTGTGCCCACACCGCAAATCCAGAACCTGTTGCGAGGACTCACGCCGAGTGGTGCGCGCACCTGGGTGGTCGACACGCAGCGCCGCGTGATTGCCCTGGAAGGCGGGTTGAAGGCGCGTGGCGACGAGAGTGTCGAACCCACCGATGCACCCGCAAGTGGCGGCGTGATTCACGTACTGTATCGTTTGGTGTTGACCCAACCCGCCGACGAATTTCAGGACGATCTATCTGCCGCGTCGCAGTTGGATGCGCCGGATGTCGTCAATGCACTGGCCGGGCGCGACGCCACGCGCTGGCGCCAGACGCCAGACCGACGCGCAAGCATCTTGACGGCGGTAGCGCCGGTGCGAGCGAACGGCGTGGTGGTCGGCGCGGTGGCGGTGGAAGAAACCAGCAACGGTATTCTGATTTTGCAAAACAGCGCGTTGGAGACGCTGATCAACCTCAGTACCGTGACCCTGGCACTGGCGGCGACCGTGGTGTTGCTGGTTGCCACCGGCGTGTCGCTGCGCGTGCGACGTCTGCGCGACGCGACCGAAGCGGCCATCGGCACGGACGGCCGGGTGCGGGACGTGACCATTAACGCCGATGGCCGCGACGAGCTCGGCGATCTGGCGCGCAGCTTTCAAGACATGCTGGCGCGGTTGGCGCAGTACAACCGCTACCTTGAAACCATGGCCGGCAAGTTGTCGCACGAGTTGCGCACGCCGATCACGGTAGTGCGTTCGTCGCTGGAAAATCTGGACGCAGCCGGCAACGAAGCTGAGCGCCAAGTCTTTACACAACGCGCGCGCGCCGGCATCGAGCGACTCGGCGGGTTGCTGGCGCGCATGAGCGAAGCAACGCGGCTGGAGCAAACGCTGCAAACTGAAGTGCGCAGCCGCTTCGATCTGGCGCAGGTGGTCGACGGTTGCGTGGCAGGTTATCGCTACGCGCATGCAGCGCAGCCGATTGAATTGGAAATTAAACGGCATGTGTCTGACCAGGTGCTTACCATTCACGGCGCGCCGGACTTGATCGCACAGTTGCTCGACAAGCTGGCGGCCAATGCCCGGGATTTTTGCGTGGCCGGGTCCACGATACAGGTGCGCCTGGACGCCGACGCTGCACAGGTGACGCTGAGCGTGGCCAACAGCGGGCCGCTGTTGCCCGAGGCGATGGCCGGGCAGTTGTTCGACTCGATGGTGTCGGTGCGCGCCACGCGCAGCGACGAACCGCATTTGGGGTTGGGTCTTTACATCGTGCGTTTGATCGCCGAGTTTCACGGCGGCCATGCGCACGCGGCCAATCGCAGCGATGCGGCGGGGGCTATTTTCAGCGTGACGCTGCCCTTGTCATGATTGGTCAGTATTGATCGTCAGCTTGTCAGTTGCGTGCCCCCAGTCTAGCCGCTTCTTTCCGTTTAAATGGTTCTTACGCGCAACACCATAGTGATGCGGCGCGCTACACCACAACGGAGGACAGCCCCATGAACACCCGTCATGCACAGCACACCCTTTTTCACACCTGCACCGCCGTGGCCTTGCCACTGGTGTTAATGATCGGCTGCTCCGAGCGCGAGCCGGTCGCACTGGAGCGCGGCGCGATGGATCGCAGCACGAGTCAGATCACATTTGAGACGGCATCCAACGACAGCAGCGCGGCGGACCGCAACGGCTCGCGTCATCTAAAAGTCACGACCGTAACCCCATTGGTGCAAGCGCGCCCGGAACCTACGCCCACCGCTGCACCGGCAGGCCCGGTGTTGTACTTCGCCAGCGACAAAGACGCGGTCGCGCCGGAAGACTTGGACAAGCTCAAAGCGCAGGCCGGGTTCCTGCTTGCGCATGCGCGCTATGTGCTACAGGTCAACGGTCATGCCGATGAGCGCGGCACCGACATCCACAACGCGGATTTGTCGGCTCGCCGTGCCCGCCAAGTGGCGACCTTGTTAACTTCATTCGGTGTCCCGGCGACACAACTGAAAGTGGCCAGCTTCGGTGCTCACGTGCCGGTTGGCGATCCACACCGCTGGGACGAAAATCGGCGTGTGGAGTTGTTGTACGCCGACGACTACCTGTTAAGCGCGCGCTAGTCGTTG
>JANLTU010000252.1:0-5448 GCA_031363085.1 Gammaproteobacteria bacterium | reverse complement strand
CGTGTTGCCGAAGTGCCGAGATTGTCACTCCGTAGGCCGAAGTTAAGTTTACGAACTCCAACGTTTTTCCACCGAGTTAAATTTCATGCGGAGACGTTGATGGCAAGCAAGCTCCACCCCAACGCACAGTACGAAACCGGGTCAGGCTTGAGCAGTTGCATTTCTGCCTAGTGTTCGAAGGAAGAATAAAAATACACCAGCACAAGCCCAACCTGCTTTCATAGCGCACTCCGCATGACTGCACCGCGTCAGGTCGTTGCATCACCGGCATATTCGTCTAAGTGGCGGCCCGTCCTGAGTATAGTCAAAATTTTGCGTTTGCACTTTGCTCCCAAGTCCCTTCAAAACGCTACTTCGCTGCCTGTAGGGTGGGTACCGCCCACCCGGTTTTCGGTGGGCGGTGCCCACCCTACCAATACACCTTGGTCGCTGCTGAACCACTTCCACACATCGACCCCCACCGTTTCTGCCTTACGGCTTCTTTTTCGCTGCGACGCGTTTACGTTTACGCGCGGGTCGGGTCGCTGTCTGTTCAGCGGTGGGCGTAGTGGGGTCCACGCTGGGTTTGGCACCGAGCATTTGCTCGAAGCGTTGTTCGGCGAGCGCGTGCAACTGTGAGTCGGAAAGTTTGTGGAGTGTCTTGTCCGGCGCGGCGGCGGCCTGGGCGCCGGTTTTGCGCGCGGCGTGCTTTGGCGTTTCGAGACTGTCAGCCGCTAAGCTGGCGAGATAGCACAACAAGGCTTCACGCGAACCCTCGATGGGCGGCTCCACGGCGACAGCGCGTGCTCTGGGCATCGCACGGCCGGTGATTGTGACGGGCGTGTCGGTGCGCGGCGCGCCGAGCTTGGTGAGTTCCGACGCGAAGCTGTTGGCTTGAAATACGCCGGCCTCGGGCGCGGTGCGGCGGCCCAGCGGCGGCAAGCCCCATTTATCGCAGGCGTAGCGCAACAGGCTGGTGTGATCGAATTGAGTTTTGCATACGCCGCGCGCCAGCCACGGCGAGACCAAAATTGTCGGCACGCGCACGCCCAGCCGCGCGAAACTGTATTCGGCGGTGTTGCCGTCCGGCGCGATGGTTGCGGGCGGCGGGACGTGATCGAAAAAGCCGCCGTGTTCGTCGTAGGTCACGACCAACAGCGTGGATTTCCACAGCGCCTCGTTGCCGCGCAGCGCATTGTAAACGTTGGCGATGAGCTGATCGCCGGGGGCGATGTCGGAGGGCGGGTGTTGATCATTTTCATTCGGGCTGAAATAGCGCGGCTCGATGAAAGTGTAGTCTGGAAATTTATCCGCCGGGCCGCGCGCGTCTTTGTAAAAATCAGCCATGGAGGTGTAATGCGAAGTGAGCAAGTTGGGCAGCAGTTTTTTCAGCACGATGCTTTGTGGAAAGCCATCATGATAAATGCGCCAGTTTTTTCCGGCGTCGCCGAGACGATTGTAGAGCGTGTCTTGATCGTAAATACGCAAATATTCGGGGTGCTGCCGCGACGGCATCATCACGTGGCCAAGACAGGTGCCGCTGTGCGCGAAAAAACGATTCTGCCAGGTCGGCCCCGGCATCGAAGAAAACCAGTGATCGCAGACCAGAAAATTGCGCGCCAGCGCGTGCAGTGCGGGCAAGCTGTCGCCGGCCGGGGTATCGCCCATGGGAAAATAGGCCATCACCTGCGCGAGCTGATCCGCATTGGCTTCGTTCACACCTGGCACCGCTAAATATGCGTCGATAAATCCACCCATCGGTGGCGTGCCGCCGCCGCCCAGTTGCTTTAGCGTATCCGCATGTTCATGGCCGACATCGACGCTGATCTTGGTGGCTGCCAGCGGGGTTTGCTCGTAACGGGTGCCGCTCTTGGTCGACACATTGCTGTAACGCGGGCCGTGTCGTGGAATGCCGTCAAGATCAGGATAAATGCGCGTGGCATCGCCAAGCAGATGATCGAAGGAACGGTTTTCCAGCATCAGTACCACGACATGGCGAATCGGGTCTGCGCTTGGGGCCAGCGCGTTCGCGCCCAGCACGCGCAGATGCTCGTCTTCCTTGACCATAGTAGCCTGACTGCGTTTGCGCACATACCCCCGGCCGACTTTACTGGCGCCCTTGATCTTGATGCGCTGCTGGGCCTGTTGGTCATCGGGCGCCGCGTAGCTCTCATGGCTGCGCGTGCGCGGATCGTAATAACCGATATACCCGCCCGGGCTCACACCAAACGAGCGCAGCCCCTTGCCCTTGACGGTTCTGCCCAGAAAATCGTTGCGCCCCCCTTCTTGTTCACCCACCGTGAAATAAAGCGGCAAAACAAAATTGGCCACCGCGACGTCGTCGATGAAATAACTCTGCGCTTGCACTGCATCGCACATCTCGAACCAGTGAAAAACTTCTTGCTCCGGATTTTCCGGATGCGGCCCTTGCACCAGCAAATTGCCCTGCGCGTCGCCGATGAGTTCCAGCGCCTCATGCGAGAGCGTGACCGTCCAGCTCTCCTTAAGCTGTTTGCACAGCGTGGTGAAAATAAAACCATAGGGGATGCCGCGATTATTCGACTCGTGATAACCCAGGGCGTCGGCGACATCGGCTTTGTCCCATAAATACAGGATCGCGTCGCCGCGCATCTCTTGCAGCTTTTGTTTATCCGGCACATCACCCACCGCGCCTTCGAGACGCAGCGTGGCGCCAAAACTCCAATAAGGTTCGAAGTCCTCGGCAATCTGCCGGTTGATCGCGCGGATGGCACCCAACACCTGTTCATCGGTAAGTGTTTTAGAACAATTAATGACGGAAATGATCATGCTGTCCTCCTCCCAGTAAAGATGCTCAGTCGGCATCGCATTCGATGCGCACGCGGAGTGCACAATGGAATAAAAGGTAGTGGAGTTTTGTGGAGGACGCCAGCGGGAGATTAAACATCCGCAAAGCGAAATATTACGGCGCAGTACTTTTGCTAAGCTGAAAGCACCGTGTTAGGCGGGACACGCTTACGTCAATTTTAACATCCGGTTGTTTCTATGTATCCCCGCCCCTGCGGATCGTGGCGTCAGATATTCACCGACGATCCGTTCAGGGACGAAAAAGACAAAATACAATATGCCTCTACACTATTCTCAGGTAGGTATTGCGCGACTCCACTCCCCCTTTTTCCAAGGGGGAAATTCCCACCGCCTGAGGATTATGTAGGGGCACAAAATACAATAACGCAAGCCTGGTATAGCTTCCAAATTCCTCCAGCGTTATCGGCAACAGCGGTAGTAGTTGAGTGCGTTACTGTGTTCAGGTGGCCCATCCATATTGGCACCACAGGGACCTCCAGCGAGATTGCTCACCAGGTATTCGTCGTCGGTGTTTCCTGCCAGCGCCAAGCCATGATCCCCCATCCAGACATTGAGCTTACCTACTGCACCAACATTGGTAATAGCGCCACTGGCACAGGCTCGCACTAGCTCGTGATACATACACACTGAACCCTGATATTTGCTCATGCAAGCGTCTTGGGCAACATAGAAATCAGAGGCGACTGGCGCCCCATCTGTTGGTTGTAATGGGCTAATACAACCACCACCGAACGACACCATATCGCCCTTGCACACGAAGCTGGCGTGCGCGTTTTCGCTGATCTCCAATCCCTGCGCTTGATAAACGTGGTTTCCGGCCGCTGCGCCGTTGTTGTTGAGGATAAAGGCCACCGTGGCAAATTTCGCGTTGACAGGCAGCGGGCGGGCGGTATTAACGCCAAACTCGGTCTTGTAACTGGTCCATTGATTTAATGGCGGCGTGGCAACAGCGGCGTAGTACCACCAAATACTGTCTCCACTAATTTCAGCACCATCTTTGTCGCGCAACCGCACAACTAAGTAAACACTGCCTGACCCAGCGGGTGGTAAGCGACGGAAATTTCCCGACACATAAAAGGATTTCGTGCTGATCTGATCAAGCGCGATCCACTGCTCGCTGCTAGCCCACACCACGGTGCCGGGCGGATTTTCTATCGCGTATTGGCCGAATGGTCCGTTCACGCCCCCCACGCGCCCCAGCGCACCAGTGGAAGGTGCAACCGCGCTCCAACCCGTAAGACCATTTTCGAAACCTGCATTGGGAATGAAATTCCCTCCACGATTGACGTTAATTTCGTTTACCACTGCTGTGACTTTATCGAGTGTGTCACTATTATTATTTACCGCATCTCTAACCGCAGTGAAATTGGCATTCACGTCTGCGGCATTGGCTTTCTCGCCGTTGACAAATTCCTTGAGGGGGCCAACCCCCTGTGCGAACACAGTGGCGCTGAGCAGGCTTGCGATGAATGCGGCTTGGAAGCGAAGCGGAAACGACAGCGTGAACATGGTGATTCTCCTTTACGAATTTATTTTTTAAGAAGGGTTACTACAACCAACCAAAGCGTTACCAAATGCAATCACTCCACGCTGGCTCGCTGCACTTGCATTGTTGCCCCCTGTTTTCTGGGCGGCGCTCGGCGGCAGCTTGCGGCGTACCGTCGCCACAAAAACTAGGTCAGGCTTGCATAATGGCATTATTCCCGCCAACTACGTCGCTATACATGGCTATGGTAATCAACAGATTCAGGCTTGAGGCTACGCACTGCTGAATCAAGCTTGCGTTATTGCATATAAGTCATTACTTAGCATCACCCAGTTTCGCTACCTCATTATTTAACGTCCAGTTGTTTCTATGTGATGCACAACCTCCCCGCCCCTGCGGATCGTGGCGTCAGATATTCACCGACGATCCGTTCAGGGACGAAAAAGACAATAGCGCAAGCTTGGCCCGGTTTACGAACCCACCCGGAGTTGCCCTAAACCGCGAGTGATGCGGGAGCTCTTTGTATCAAGGGCTCGGGCAGAACCTCGGTGATGTCGGGGAACTGTCGAAGCTCGGGCCGCAGCTTGGAACCCATACGCTTGTAGATCAGCAGCGCATGGTCGCGGTAATACGCCGCCAGATTGGCGTGCGGATGAAACGGTCGGAACAGTGGCAGCGCCCGTAGATAATTCTGCCATGCCTCTTCCATTGACACCCCGCTGGGACAACTATAGGCCAGTTGCGCGCCTAATGGAGTTTCGGTATGCACCCAGGTCTTTACAATTCCAAATTTCTTGGGATCTTTACTAATGGGCGATCCGACATCCAGCCCGAAGGGGCCGCTTTGGATTGCGTAGATGTAGTCTTTGTTGTCGAGCAGAAAGCGCAGCGTGTCGGCAAACTCATCGTGGGTCTCGGTGGGGAAGCCGCAAATAATGAAGATGTGATTCTCAACGCCGACCGCATGTGCGTTTTTCATCACCTCGGAAATTTCATCGACTTTTGTGCCCTTGCCCATTAAGTCGAGAACCCGCTGGTTGCCGCTTTCAACCCCCCACAATAGAAACTTGCAGCCCGATTCGGCGATTTCTTTCAGTATGGCGGGAGTAAACGTTTTGTTGGGCTTGGAGTACGCA
>JANLTU010000244.1:0-15867 GCA_031363085.1 Gammaproteobacteria bacterium | reverse complement strand
CGAAGAGCGCGTCGCTGCCCGGCGGGGCACCGAGGTCGTCGGTCAGGAAGTAATCGATGGCCGACAAGCCGGTAGTGCTTCCATAGCCCATCCAGGTCAGCGACACCGGCGTCGGTTTGCGCGCAAATACGCCCAGTCGGTTACCGTTGCTGTGACCCGCCAGTTCCACCAGGATGTCGATGCCGTCTGCGCGGATGCGGTCTGTCAGTTCCGCATCAGTGAGTGCAGCGGAAGGAATCCAATGATCGACGCAAGTTTTGTATCGCGCTGTGACCTCGTCTTCGTGGATCAAATCGGCATAGGCATAAATTTCGACTGCACTTTTGTCGTGGTGCGCCAGCAACGGTTCGAGAAAGTGTCGCGACGAGTGTATTTTGAAATCAGGAGAAACGTATCCGACCTTCAAGCGACGCTGGGTATCGCGGCTATTTGCATGCGGCCGCCATTCGCGACGTAGCGGGATGCCGAAGCGCGCATCGTATTCGCGGTAGGCGGCAAAAATTTCTTCGGCGCTTTTGTCCGGATCGTAGTTCAAGTCAAACAGCAGGTTGTCCATCGCGCTGATGAAATCGGGCTTCAATTCCAACGCACGCCGGTAGCACACTTCGGCGGCGTGATGCTGGCCCAGATCCTGAAGTGCGACACCCAGATTGCTGAGCGCAAGGACGTTATCGGGTGCGAGTCGAACCGCATTCTGGCAACACTGTTCCGCCTCGTACAAACGGCCCTGGTGCATCAGGGTTGCACCGAGATTGATATGTGCGTCCGGAAAGTTCGGGTCGATGTCCAACGCACGTCGGCAACTGCTTTCGGCGTCACTCAAAAAACCCAGCCGCAGCAATGTCATACCCCGATTGCTGTGCGCCATCGCATAATCCGGCTTGATGTCCAATGCGCGTAGGTAGCAGGCTTCCGCTTCTTCGGGCCGATTTAACTCCTGGAGTGTGACGCCCAGATTGTTGTGCGCATCGGCAAAGCGGGGATTAAGCTCAAGCGCCTTCCGGTAGCAGGCTTCGGCTTCGCTAAACCGACCTAATCCCTTGAGCGCATTGCCCAGATTATTCAGTGCATCCACGTTATTTGGATTGATGCGAAGCGCTTGGCGTAACGATTCTTCGGCATCGTTCAGCCGGCCAAGGTCCTGCAGGGTGGCGCCCAGATTGCTGAATGCCTGGGCGTGAGCGGGGTTGATTCGTAACGCCTGACGCAAACTTGCTTCTGCTGCGTCCGACCGGCCCAGATCCCTGAGTATCCCGCCCAGGTTGCTGTGCGCGTCGGCGTCGTTTGGTAACAGTGCGGCGGCTTTTTGGGCAGGCTCAAACGCCTCCGCGCTGCGCCCCGATTGCTTGCGTGAGGCGCCCAGCGCCTTCCATCCGAATCCGTGGTGCGGGAAGCGCAGCGTCAGGGCTTCGGCGAGGGATTCCGCGTCGGCGTAGCGCCCCTGGCCGAAATAAGTCACCAGTGTGTTGATTTCCTGCGCGGAGGGGCTGGCCTCTGGGGATCGGCTATAATTTGTGTCGGAGGGGGGCGCCTTGGCCGGTTTGGGGATTGCCAGTCTTGCCGCCAATGTGTCGACGTCATTGCCGTGTAATCCTTGTTGCTGAGCTAGGGCCAGAATTTTTCGGGCATCGTCGGTCTGGTCGGCTTGGCACAATGCGTCAATGTAGCTCAGCCAATACTGTCCGCGTGTCGGCTCGGCATCCAGTGCGGCTGAAAAATAGGCGAGGCCGGCTGCCGGCTGTCGCGACTGCACCGCCAGCAGTCCCATGCGGTGGTTCGCTTCCGCATGCGCCGGATCAGCTTGCAAAATAGCGAGATAGCGTTCGCCCGCTTCCTGTAACCGGCCCGCCTGATGGTGTGCAACAGCTTCGCGCAGGGATTGCTCGATCGGCAGCGATGCGCAGGGCGCTGGCACAGCATTGGTCGTCAATGGGTTGGACATGTATTGCAATATGCAATTTACTCGCCGAAATACAGCAGCGTAGAAAAAATGGACGCACGGCGGTTCCGTACCGCTCCCACAGCCGGTTTAGCGTTGCGGTATTTAGATTGATGAATCGTTTCATTGCCCTCTATAGTGGACATTGTGTTCGAACTGTTCAGGAGAACGCCAACATGCTGCGAACGATGATCATGGGTGCGACAATGCTCGCACTTTTTATTTTTGGAGGAGGCTCCGCAATGGCTGAAACTGCGTGCGCGGAAACGCTGAATTTTGTGAAGCGTAATCTGCTTGGTGATAAAGAAATTAATCTGTGCAAGGAGTACCAGGGCAAGGTGGTGCTTATTGTCAATACCGCGAGCAAATGCGGGTTTACGCCGCAATACGAAGGGCTGGAAGCCTTGTACCGCAAATACAAAGAGCGCGGTTTGGTGGTGCTGGGATTTCCGTCCAACGACTTTGGCAGCCAGGAGCCGGGGAGCGCGCAGGAGATTCAGGCGTTCTGTAAAAACACCTACGGCGTGGAGTTTCCGATGTTCGAAAAGACCACGGTCACCGCGCGCAACGCCGAACCGATTTACCAGACGTTGGGGCGTCTGTCCGGCGAATTTCCGCAGTGGAATTTTCACAAATACCTGATCGGCCGCGACGGCAAACTGATCGCCAGTTATGCCAGCAAGGTGGATCCGCAAAGCGCTTTGGTGACGCAGCAAATCGAAAAATCGCTATAGCGTCGCCGCCGCGCCCGCATGGACGACTCCGGCCAGGTGCCGTTCCTGCGCGAGGTGATTCTGTTCCTTGCGCTGACCGGGATTCTGATTCCATTGCTGCAGCGTTTCCGCATCAGCCAGGTGTTGGGCTTTCTGGTCACAGGCGCCGTGTTTGGACCTTTTGGCCTGGGTTTGTTTGTCGATACTTTGCCGTGGCTGCGCCAGGTGACGTTTCCGCGATTGGAAGGCGCGCGCGTCCTGGCCGACTTCGGCGTGGTGTTCCTGTTGTTTCTGGTCGGGCTGGAGTTATCCGCCGAACGTCTGTGGACGATGCGCCGCTGGGTGTTCAACGCGGGTAGCGCGCAAGTCTTGGGCAGCGCTCTGTGCATCGGTACTCTCGCGTTCCTGTTTGGCAATACTTGGCAATCCGCCGTGGTTTTGGGCCTGGTATTGTCATTATCATCGACCGCTATCGTGGTGCAGTTGTTGACCGAGCGCCGCGCGCTAGCCTCGGCGGTGGGGCGTGCAAGTTTTGCGGTGTTGTTGTTGCAGGATCTTGCCGTGGTGCCGCTGCTGGTGTTGATCGATATTCTGGGGCTAGCGCAGGACGGAAATTTTTTGTGGCTGATCGTGATCGCGCTGGTGAAAGGCGTCACCGCGATTGGCGTGATCGTGCTGCTGGGTCGCGGAGTGTTGCGCCCGCTGTTTCACCGTGTGTCGGTGACGCGCCAGCCCGAGACATTTATGGCCATGACCTTGCTCAGCGTGCTGGGCATCGCCGCGTTAACTTGGCTTGCCGGGCTGTCGATGGCGCTGGGCGCATTTCTCGCCGGGTTGCTGTTGGCCGAAACCGAATACCGCCACGAAATTCATGTCACCATCGAGCCCTTCAAGGGTTTGTTGATGGGCATGTTCTTCATGAGCGTGGGCATGGGTGTGGATGCTCGTACGCTGTTGCACGATCCGCTTTGGATTCCACTGTCGGTGCTGGGACTGTTTGCGGTCAAGAGCATGGTCATGATTCCAATCTTGCGGCACTTTGGTTTGTCGTGGGGTCAGGCGGTGGAATCGGGCGTGCTGCTGGGGCAAGGCGGCGAGTTCGCCTTCATCGTCATGGGCATGGCCGTGTTGCAACATCTGTTGCCGAATGAAATCGGGCAATTTGTCATGCTGGTAGTCGGCTTCAGCATGCTGGTCACTCCCGCCGCCGCGCGTATTGGCCGTGATGCGGGGCAGTGGATCGAGCGTCGTGTGGGTCGGGCAGTCGCAGTGGAGCCGCCCCGGGTGCCGGAGCTCGACGGCCACATCGTGATTGCCGGGTTCGGTCGGGTGGGGCAGTTGCTTGGGCAGTTGCTCGATACGCAGAACATTCCTTATCTGGCGCTCGAACATGATGCAAAGATCGCCAACGATTCGCATCGGCGCGGTTTGCCAGTGTTCTCGGGTGATGCCAGCCGTCCGGATTTATTGCGTCAAGTGCGCGTCGACCGTGCCCGGGCCGTGGTCATTACCATGGACCACTACAGCGCCGCGCTCAATGCGGTGGGCTCGATTCGTCGTGATTATCCCGAGGTGCGCATCTTTGCACGCGCACGCGACGAGAAACATGCGCAACTGTTGATTCGGGCGGGTGCCAATGAAGTGATTCCGGAGACGCTCGAATCAAGCCTGCAATTGGCGGCCTTCGTGCTCGACGAAATTGGTATGCCGGAAGAGGCGAGCGCCGAGTTGATTCAGCGCGAGCGTGAAAAGCGGATTGTGTCGTTCCGTGAGGAGTAGGGGCGCTAAGTGCGCCGCCCGTCAGCGCACCGATAACTGCCGATAAATGTCGAGATAGCGATCCGGCTCATTGATGTTGCCCATTTCCCGCATGCCTTCGGGCAGCAAGGCTTGCACTTGCATTTGCGGTGTTTTGCCGGCATCGCGGACGATTTCAATTTCCAGAGTGACACCGGACGGCGTAACGCCGGAAATGGTGCCCTGTTCCCGATTGGAAAATTGTACGCTGCCCATTTTTTTCATCGCCTTTATGGCGACGTCAAACATCTGTTCGTAATTTTGCTGTTCGGCCGGGGTGGCCGTAACGGGCGGTTGCGTGGCACATCCGCCCAGGGTGATGAGCAAGGCGCCGGCGAAGCAGCGTAGCAAGTGATGCGATGAAGTGAGATTAATTTTCATAGTGGTTTCCAGCGTAAAGCATGACGTTGGCCACCTGCAAGTGCAGGTATAAGGATGTAACCTTTAATTTTTATACCACACTCATCGACGCCGCTGATGTGATTAGTGTCGATTTTGGCAGGGATTTAGGGGATTGAATACACCACGCGCACATTGCTGTTTTCGCTGACTGCCGCTGCGGGAACATAGCCGATGGCATTTTGATGCTGCTCAACATAGGACACGACGACGTCGGCGCTTTTCGTGTGATATTCATTCTGCGTGCGATTGGTGATGGTGCGATTGGACGCTTCCGTGGCCGCGCGCAGTGCTGACATGTCGAGTATTTCCGCAGTGAAACGTTGGCGTTCACCGCTGTCGAGGGGCAGGTTGAGCACCAGGATACGTTCGCCGGACGGCCAGCGGGTAATGCGATCCCTGTAGATGTTGCTGATATCGGAGCGGTCAAAGGCTTTGGCATTGGCTTTGTTCACAATGACAACAACGCCGCTATTTTGATGAGCGCTGTTTTTGATGACGGGTTTCGGCGGCGCCGTCATGCTGATCAATGCCAAATCGACCGGTGCATCGGTGTCGGATGCAGTTTCGGGATAGGGCGCGATGTTCGTTTTGAGCTCTGGCGCCGCAGCACGACTCGTAAGGTGTGCGGTCTTGTCATCATTTAATTGCGGGTTGGCACTAGCGGAAATAATCGGTGTCGGCTCGGCATTTTTTTGTATTGCTCTTGAGGATAACGGCGCGGGTTCGGGCGCGCGTGGCGGCAGGCTAGGCTTGCTTGTAGCGACAGTCGCTTTAATTCGTGGTTTGGTGCGTGGCGCCGGAGTGGGCGGTATTTGTGCAACCGGGCGTGGTGTACGTACCCGGCGCGGCTTTGCCGTCGTCGTTGCGCTCATCAATTCGGGATCGGGAGTCTCCAGTTGCACTTGAGTCGCAGTGTCGGTGCTGTCTTTATTTGCGTCCGGTTCCTTCTCAGTAGTGGCAGCAGGTACAGGAGTCTCGGCTTGTGGCTGTGACAGCGCATCCGTCGGAAAAAAGACCGGTTCAGTGCTTTTGGCGGACGGGCTCGGTGTTCGACTTATCGGCGGCGGAAGGCTGTTGGGGTAGGTAAAAAGATTGGTGAAAAAGAACCATGCCGCCGCCGCGATTAATATCACTAACAGGATCACGCTCACACTGCCCCAAGGCACGGATGATGGGCGCGCCGGCTCAGGTGTAGGTGCAGAGGTGCTGAGCGTCTCCTTAGGCACCTTGTCGTCTTTCTTCGGAAGATAATGAATGGCAGACACGTTCATTCACCTAAATAAACCGCAAGCGATGCAATGGTGAGGCGTTCTCTTTGCGCGCCGTCCTTCGTCGTCAGATGGTGTTCGAGTTTGATCACGACATTCTTGTGCACTCGATAATTAGCGAAATAAGTATTACGCCGTTTTTCAGTCATTGTAATGTCCCCCTTTGCGTCTTCTTTATAGTCCTCAAAAAGTTCGTAGCGATAGCCGAGGGCTGTTGCAGGTGAGGTGTCGAAGCTGAATTGGGCATAATAACCATTGGCGGTGTGCGCAGCACCATTCTCGGGCTGGAAATGCGCCCGTGCAATTTCGGTTTGAAATGCGAGGGGACCCCGGCGGGCTTTGGTATGCAGCCCAGTTGAAAGTTTTCTTGTCTCATGTCCGTCCGCTTCGATGAGCGTGTCGGCGTAAGCCGAGGTGCCAAGTTCGAATTGAGTGAGCCACGGCAACTGCGCGGCGACACGCAGTCCGCGAGATTTTCGACTATCGTTGTCGCGGCTTCCGTTGCTACTTTCACCATTACCTACGTAGACATCATAGTTTAAAAAAACTTCGTTGTAGGGGAGGGTGCCGTGCAGCAGCGCGCCATCAATCACTTGCGGAAACATATGCCGGATGTGCAGCGGCCGTTCCTGTGTCGCGACAAAGGGTGGGTAGTGGTCGATGGACCAAATTCCGGCCGGGGTGAAAAAACGGCCGAAGCGAAGCCCAATCGCGTCGTTGGGTGAGTAATCTATGTTCATGGTTTCGAGAAAAATCTGGCCGCTGCACTCGCTTGGGCAAGTGGCGTCAGGGGGATCGAACACCACACGTGGCGCGTCTTCGTATTCAATTTCAGCAAAGCTGCGCCAGTGCTCGCTTATTTGTTTAGTCAAAATTAACGAGAAATGGTGAATGCGGAAACCGGGGTATTTGCCCGCCGCCGACGAATCACGAAACTCCACATCGGCGTAACCCGTGGCCTGCAGTTTGGAATGGAGCTGCTTTTCCAGATCAAGCGCGGTTTCTTGTGCCAAGGCACCGTCCTTGATTTTTTTAGCCGTCGACTCGACGAACGCATCGTAGCTTTTTTTAAGCGCTTCGGTCTGTTGCTCCAATTGCAGCACCCGACGTTTTAAATCGGTTTCTTCGTTGCCTGGGGCGGGCGCCGCGCCCGGAGTGGACGCCGCAAACGCAGGGTGTATTGCAACTATCAGCAGGATCCATTTTCGCATTGCTGTCCGTCTCCGTTCAGTACATCAAAGTAAATGTGCTTTACTAAACGTGCAGGGATAAGTCCCTTGCCACTCTACCTGCGGGTCGTCGAATGCATGTACTACCCGCACCGGACATGTTGAGACACATGCCTTGATGCCGCAGTTTGACAGTATTACCTGTATTGAACCTGAAAAGAGCTTTGTTGTAGAGCAATAAAAAACCCGTAGTTACATAGGGTTGCGTACTGAATTTATGGCAGTGACGGGAATCAAGCGTGCGTCAGCAGGTCTTTTGTCCTTAAGTTCTACATTGATAGCCCAGGGCGATGTTCTGGAATTTATCCAGTGTGACTAACGTTTTACAAAAGGCCGCTTCCCGGCAAACAGCGATCCACCCTCGCGAACGACTTGCTGGATTTGCTTGAACATGTTGTCGCGGTCCTGATACACGGCCTCGACAAAACTCTTGGGCGCGGTGGTCTCGGGATCGTAGCGCGAACTCCAACCCGACATCTCAAGCAATATAGGTATCAGGGCCAAGCCTTTTTCGGTCAGTACGTAGATTTCTTTTCGCCGGTCGCTCGCGTGTGGCTTTTTTATCAGAATGCCTTTGCGCTCCAAATGCGCCAGGCGGGCGGCCAGCATGTTGGTCGCAATGCCTTCGCCGGATTCCAGGAATTCACCGTAGGTTTGTTTTCCCCAAAAAACAATGTCGCGCACGATCAGCAGCGACCAGGTGTCGCCAAAGGTCTCCAGCGCAAAGTTAACGGGGCAATGCGATTTATTGTCTGCACGTTTCATGAGTAATAGTATATCATGCTTGTATTATGCAAGTGAGTTGGGTTATGCTTTTGCTGAAGGCGGCTCGCCACTTGGAGGGACCAAGAAGGTCTCGAAGCCCGGCATCTCCGACATCAGCAACAACTTAGCGGCGTATACCGTGGTGCGCGCTGAATCCCATGAAGCGGCAGCCAAGCTCTTCGAGGGTCACCCGCACTTCACCCTGTTCCCGGGCGAGGGGGTGGAAGTCATGGAATGTCTGCCCATCCCAAGCGCATGACGCCCGAATTGGGGGCTAGCAAATCTTCAAAGGAGAACGGTAATGAGAAAGCTGAAGCTACAGGTGCAAATATCCATTGATGGTTTTATTGCGGGAAAAAACCAGGAAATGGACTGGATGACTTGGAATTGGGATGACGCACTCAAGAAGTATGTCGGTGAAATAACAAAACCGATTGACTGCATCATTCTTGGACGAAAATTGGCGCAAGGTTTTATTCCGCATTGGGCTGCTAAACCCGAAGGCGAAGACCCCTGGGCCATTGAAAAATTTAACAATACAAAAAAGGTCGTCTTTAGCAAGACACTCGAAAAATCTGAATGGGCAAATACTACTTTGGCGACAGGCGATTTGGTCGAAGAAGTTACAAAATTAAAGCAACAAGACGGCAAGGACATCATTGCTTATGGTGGCGGATCATTTGTTTCCGCGTTGATCCACGCCGGGTTGATCGATGAATTTCACCTGTTTGTAAATCCGGTGGCACTCGGTAGCGGCATGACCATTTTCGCGGGGCTCAAGCAAAGGCAAGATCTCGCCCTCAAGAAATCAAATGCCTTTGATTGTGGTATCGCTCTACTTTGTTATGAAAGAAAACAGAATTCATGATTCTAAGGAGAAAGCACGATGAAAAAAATCACTCCGTTTTTTATGGTTCGACAATCAGGCAGGTGAAGCGGCGAAGTTTTACACCGCGATCTTCAAGGATTCGAAAATAGTAGATACAACCACTCTGGAGAACACACCCTCGGGCACGGTTGAAATTGTCACGATCCTGCTTTTTGGACAGGAATTTCAACTCATGAGCGCCGGGCCGCTGTTCAAATTCAACGAGGCAATTTCCTTCGTGGTGAACTGCGACACCCAGGAAGAAATCGACTACTACTGGAACCAGCTCTCCGCCGATCCCGACGCGGGACAGTGCGGCTGGCTCACGGATAAATACGGCGTGTCGTGGCAGATCGTTCCAACATTGATGTATACGATGCAAAAATCCAAAGACAAGCAAAAACTCGCGCGCGTGACCCAGGCGTTTTTGCAAATGAAGAAATTCGACATCGCGGCTTTGCAGCAGGCTTACGATGCGGCCTGAATCGCGTTAGGCGTCACTATCCCGTGCCCATAGGAGGCCTCAATGAAAGGTACCCTTCGTCCCACCGCAATGTGGCTCACATTGTTTGTAGTTGCACTGATTACCGGATGCGCAATGGAACACACCCAACAACCTGCCATGAATTCTTCCGTGCCCATTCAGACCGGCTATGCTCCCGTTCATGGTCTTCGCATTTACTACGAGATCCACGGCGTCGCGAACTCCGCGCGTCCGCCGCTGGTGCTGCTGCATGGCGGCGGCGACACGATCAAGACTTCCTTCGGCCATGTGCTGCCGACGCTCGCGCGCGACCGGCAGATCGTCGCATTCGAGCAGCAGGGCTACGGGCACACGGCGGATATTGCCGACCGGCCGTTCAGCTTCGAGCAGTCGGCGGACGACACGGCGGCGCTGCTGGAATACCTGCACATCGACCAGGCTGATCTCTTCGGTTTCAGTAATGGCGGTACGATTGCGCTGCAGGTGGCGATCCGGCATCCACGAATCGTGCGCAAGCTCGTGGTGACGTCGGGCTTTTTCAACCGCGACGGCGGCTATCCATGGTTTTGGGACGCGATGGCCAACGCCCGACTGGAGAATATGCCGAAGGAGTTGAAGGAAGCGTATATCGAGGTCGCGCCGCCCCCCGGGAACCTGCAAACCTTTTTCGACAAGTCCGCCCAGCGCATGCGCAACTTCAAGGACATCCCTGCTGACGCAATCCGCGGCATCGCCGCGCCGACGCTTGTCATCGTCGGCGACACCGACGTGATGCGCCCCGAACACGCCGTGGAGACGTTCCGGCTCATCCCGCACGCGCAGCTCGCCGTGCTCCCCGGTACGGATCACATGAAGATGATGACGCGCACCGCATGGCTGGCGCCAATGGTCAGCGAATTTCTGGACGCACCGGTGACGAAGTAGCTATAAACCAATGAATTTTGTCTTTCTCTTGGATCCGGGACTACCAAGGATTAAGGCAACGAGGAGCAATGTGATGCCTCACTTTGAACATCAAATCGTGGAATGCTGCGTCCAGTGTTGGGCGCATAACCACAAAAATCGCTGATTTTTTCACACTTTTCAAGGAGGAACAAAAAATGGCACAGGTGAGCACGTACCTGAATTTCCCCCGCACCACCGAAGCGGCCTTTACCTTTTACAAATCCGTTTTCGGCACTGAATTTTCCACGCCTATCGGTCGTTTCAAAGACGTCCCACCGCAACCCGGCCAACCGCCTTTGGCCGAGGCCGATAAAAATCTGGTGATGCACGTCGCGCTCCCCATCTTAGGCGGGCATGTGCTGATGGGTACCGATGCACCGGAGTCGATGGGTTTCACCGTCAAGTACGGCAACTCGATGTACCTCAATCTGGAACCGGATACGCGCAGCGAAACGGATCGTTTGTTCAAAGCCTTGGCGAAGAACGGCAAAGTGGAAAACCCATTGCAGGAAATGTTTTGGGGCGGCTATTGGGGCAGTCTGCAGGATCAGTTTGGCGTGAGCTGGATGTTTAATTGTGCCAATAAAGCATGACCAACAGTTCATGATCTAAAACCGTAAGGAGAAAAACGATGAACGCCGCAACCAAAACGCAACTCTGGATCGGTCGCGTGCTCAGTGGCATCGTGATCCTGTTTTTACTGTTCGATGGCATCACCAAACTGATGCACATCGCGCCGGTGATCGAGGCCATGACGCAGCTCGGTTATCCGGAGAGCAGCATCACCACCGTTGGCGTGCTGGTGCTCATCTGCACAGCGCTTTACGCGCTACCGCGAACCGCAGCGCTCGGCGCCGTGTTGCTCACGGGGTTCCTGGGCGGCGCGGTGGCAACCAACCTGCGCGTTGATGCACCGTTGTTCACGCATCTACTATTCTCGTTCTACGTAGCGGCTTTCATATGGTCGGGGCTGCTGCTGCGTGAACCACGACTGCTGCCGCTGCTTGGGTTGCGCAGACTCCCTTGAGCTTTATTCCAACGTCGGTGCCACAACATTGAAACAGGAGGGGCCATGTCATTCCAAGCCTACATCGACACCATCAAGGACAAGACCGGTAAAACCCCGCAGGATTTTGCCAAACTGCTTGCCAAGCAGGGCCTGAGCAAGCACGGCGAAGTCGTGGCTTGGCTCAAGAGCGAATTCGAATTGGGGCATGGCCACGCCAATGCCATGACGCAACTGCTTTTGAATGCGGACAAATTCAAGGCAGCTCCGGATGACAAACTCGCCGCGCATTTCGCGGGCGACAAAGCCAAGTGGCGTAAGACCTACGACGCGCTCGCCGTGAAGATCAACACGTTCGGCGCCGATATCGCGCTGGCGCCGAACACCATCTATGTCAACGTGCAGCGCGGCGGTAAGAAATTCGCCCTTCTGCAAGTTTCCACGGCCGAGCGCTTTGATATCGGCATCAAACTCAGGGGCGTCGCGCCGACCGAGCGTTTCGAAGCGGCCGGCTCGTGGAACAACATGGTCACCCATCGGGTGCGCATCAGCGAACCGAAACAAATTGATGCTGAGGTGCTGGCGTGGTTGAAACAAGCCTACGACGCAGCCTGAGAATTGGCCGTATGACTTCGCGCGACAATCGCACCGAGTACGCGACCCGAATGCATCGGGTGCTCGAATATGTTGATCAGCACCTGGACCAGCCGCTCGACCTTGAGACCTTGGCCGAGGTCGCGCATTTTTCCCCGTTCCACTTCCATCGGCTCTTCTCTGCGTGGATGGGCGAGACGCTTGGCGATTATCTGCGCCGCCGCAGAATTGAGCTCGCCGCCATGCGGCTTGTGGTTCAGCCACGTGTACCGGTTCTCCAAGTTGCATTGGCGGTGGGTTTTGGTTCCGCCGAGGCGTTTGCGCGCGCATTCAAAACCAGGTTTGGTTACTCACCCACCTTGTGGAGAGCACAACAAGCCGGGCAGCGCCGCCCGAACAGCAATCCTGATCAGGTGAATCGCAAGCTGGATCAAGCACCCGCCGCCGTTTTATCGAATCATGGAACCTCCTTTAACCCTGTAATGGAGGTAACCATGAACGTTAAACTCATTGATCGGCAACCCGTGACGGTCGCCTATCTTCGCCACCTCGGTCCGTACGGCGCGCCCATCTTGCAGTTCTGGCAAGACACCGTTTACCCGTGGCTTGCAACCAGCGATCTGCTCGGCCAGCCACGCTACGGCATCAGCCACGACGATCCCGGCGTGACCACGCCCGACAAGCTCAGATACGATGCCGGTGTCGAGGTCACGCCGCAGTTTGTTCCGTCCGGAAAGGCCTTTAAAACCACGCTTCCAGGCGGCAAGTACGCCGTGCTGGACTTCAAGGGTAGCGTTGCCGAGGTGGGCGCGGCGTGGACCGCATTGTTGCGGGATTGGCTGCCGTCCAGCGGTCTGCAACTCGATGCCCGCCCTTGCTTTGAGTACTATCCGCAAGATGCAGGGTATGACCCCAAGAGCGGGGTGTTAGGGTATGACCCCAAGAGCGGGGTGTTCGAGTGTAAGATATGCATTCCTGTGACGGCGCTCTAACGCGCATCTATTTGCTGTTTCCAAATGGCCAGCGAGCGTGTTCAATCTCTCCGCGTCAATGCTCCGCTGCATGGCGCGAGCGGGTTGAAACCCGATAGCGTGGAGCGCGCAGTTCCCACCCCGCTGCTTTGGGCGGGGTGTTTTAACCAGTACTAATTCACGGAGGATATCGTCATGAATACGTCTGTAAAAACCACCAGCACCGTGATCCCCGTTTTGCGTTACCGCAATGCGCCCGCCGCCATCGACTGGTTGTGTCGGGTGTTCGGATTTGAAAAACATCAGGTGCTGGAAAATCCCGACGGCACGATTGCCCACGCCGAGTTGAAACTCGGTGGTGGCATAGTGATGCTGGGCTCGGTCGGCAAGAGCACGGAATTTTCCAAGAACATCAAACAACCGGACGAGATCGGCGGCTTCGAAACGCAGAGTTCCTACCTTGTGGTGAGCGATGCCGATGCCGTGTATGCCAAGGCGGTGGCGGCGCAGGCCAAGATCGAGATTGCCATCATGGATGAGGATTACGGCGGGCGCGGTTTTGTCTGCCGCGATCTGGAAAATCGCTTATGGAGCGTCGGAACCTATGACCCGTGGCAGCAAAAAGCGGATTGAGTATTCCAACGTTTTTGGGGAGGCCACTTTGGGCAGTTTCAAATCCTAAGTGCAAAAAGTGCAGCATAATGCTGCTTACAATTCAGCCATCAGGAGTATCGAAAAACCCCCCAACCGAGAACGGTTGGGGTTTCAATATTGGTGGTGGGGTCGCAGCCTGCGCCAAACCGCGTTGAAAGTACGCGAAACCGGCGTTCTGGCAAGTTGCGGAACCCTGTGGATTCCTGCGAAAAGCGGGTCTTGACAGGTCGAAAGCTGCGGATGTTCAAGCGGTTTTCCCCGCCGACCGGTCGCCAGTGAAGGCACCTCAACATTGCGGGCGGTGCGCCCAATTAAATTCCGTTTGCGGAATCGAACCCGCGTCCGCAAGCCCATCAGCGCAGGTCGTACCACACCCCTTGGCCACTCCCGTGCTGGTTCAGCGTGCCGCGCTCGACCAATACCCGGAAATGCTGTTTGAGCGTGTTGCGGCTGGCCCCGGTCAGCTTGATGGAATCGCCGATGGTGACGCGGCCGTGCTCGCGGGCAAACTCGACGATCTGAAACGACAGCTCGGGCAGGGCTGCCCGCACGATCTTCTCGCGCTCGACCTTCTTCGTAAGTCGCCGCACCTGCTCGGCCAGGGAGCGGAGGAAGAACACCAACCACGGCTGCCAGTTCGGGGCCTCGGTGCGGAGCGTCCCTTGCATCTGTCTCAGCGCCAGGTAGTAGGCGCTCGATCACGCTTTCCAGTGAGCTGTAGGGCACGTAGGCGTAACCCGCCTGCAGGAGCAGCAGCGTCGTCAGCACCCGACTCAGTCGGCCGTTGCCATCTTGGAAGGGATGGATCTCCAGAAAAACGACGACGCACAGAGCGATGATCAACAGCGGATGCAGATGGGTCGTCTCCCGCTCCTGGTTCACCCATGCCACGAGTTCCGTCATCAGGCGGGGCGGTGCAGTGCAGCTGCGCAGCCTGCGGCTGGAATTGCCCGCACCCCAGGGCGGTGGCCGTCGTGACCCGCTGACGGTGCGCGATCCTGGCGCAGGAGCTGGAGGCGCCGCCGAACGTGGAAGCGTTGCGCTGGGTGTTGCTGACGACCGAACCGGTGGGCAGCGCGGAAGAAGCACGGCAGGTGGTGCGCTACTACGAATTGCGCTGGCGCATTGAGGATTATCACAAGGCGTGGAAGAGTGGCGTGGGCGTTGAACGACAGCGCTTCCAAAGCGCGGCGAATCTGCAGCGGATGTTGGTGATTACTGCATTTCTCGCTGTGCGGCTGTTGCAACTGCGCGAAGTGCTGGATACGCCGAACGATGACGCGCAGACGAGCTGCGACACGCGACTCAGCGAAGACGAGTGGAAGGTGTTGTGGGTGTCGACACAACGCAGCAAGCCACCTTCGACGGCTCCTTCGATCCGCTGGGCGTGTCTGGCAGTTGCGAAGCTGGGCGGATTTACGGAAACCAAGCGCATCGGGCGTCCGGGATAGGACACGATGTGGCACGGCTGGTTTCGATTACAGGAGCGACTTGAGGGCTATGAAATGAGTAAGCTTGCCCATGCCAAGTTGTGATCAAGAGACAGGGCTACCCGGGGGGCGTCGCACTCGCTTCGCTCCATGTGCTCCTTCCTCGGTTTAATAAGTCAGCAATTGTAATTGTAGTTACTAGCAGAAAGCTGGTTGTCTCTCATCAATGCATTTCGAAATTCGCGTAAGGGAATAGTGCACTAAACTTTACATGGAAGCCCACTACTGTCCGGTTGAATTCCGAACAGATTTGCAATCATATGCATCAGAGATTTTCCATAAATCTTTTTACGGTCGTGCAAAATTATTGAGCGTCGTAACGAACTTTTCAAAAGAAAGTGACCGTTCATTGAATCAATACTCCCCTTTAATTGGCAGAAGCGAGCAAACACCATTTAGCAATTAATAATCGAACCATATGTGCTCAATCAGTGACTGGCCGAATAATAATGAGCAGTCAAACTACGCGAAACTTGCAACAGACGCATTGGTTGAGTGATTAGGTAATGCTATGAATATTGATTTAGAATTATTAACAATTATTTTTTAAACTACCAACATAGTATATGATGTCTTTAGGTCGTACCTCTTTAGGAAATTCTTTGCTTACCCTTTATAGTTTGTTATAACCTCTCCCTATTTCCAACAATCGGCGAATGTGTGTAACTTCTTTTTTTTACAATGTGTCATTTTATGAGAATCACCTATGTCATCTTTGGAGATGGAAGGTCTTTTGGAGGAC
>JANLTU010000237.1:0-13071 GCA_031363085.1 Gammaproteobacteria bacterium | reverse complement strand
GTGCGTCGCGGACCAGTGTTTGCGCTCGCGCGATTTCGTCAACGTGATCGTCGCCGGCAAGAGCATGCAGGCGCAATGGCTGAGCATGGATGCCGCCGTGAAGCATTGCAGTACCGGTGTTGGCATTTTCGAATGGGCGAGCAACGACGCCGACGGCGAGCCGGACGTGGTGCTGGCCTGCGCGGGCGACGTGCCGACGCTCGAAACGCTGGCGGCGGTGCAGTTGCTGCGCGAGCATATTCCAGAGCTGAAAATACGCGTGGTTAACGTCGTGGATCTGATGACCTTGCAGCCCAAGGAAGAACATCCGCACGGACTGTCTGACCGCGAGTTCGACGCGCTGTTCACCACCGACAAGCCGATCATTTTCGCCTACCACGGCTACCCGTGGCTGATCCACCGGCTGGCGTATCGCCGCAATAATCATAAAAATCTGCATGTGCGCGGCTACAAAGAAGAAGGCAGCACCACCACGCCGTTCGACATGTGCGTGCGCAACGACCTGGACCGCTTTCATCTGGTCAACGATGTGATCGACCGGGTGCCGGAGCTTGGCTACCATCAGGCGCACGTCAAACAATTCATCCGCGACAAACTGGTGGAGCATCGCGAGTACATCACCACCTACGGGCAGGATATGCCGGAGATTCGCGACTGGCGTTGGCGTTGACACGGCGCGTGCGTTCTTCTAGTCTCACTTGACGCGCCGATTTGAAGCTTCAGCTTGCGGGCGCTTGATAAATACTGCTAAAGCGAGGGTCGGTCCAAATCGTTCCAACCCGCTTTAGTTTTTTTACGAAGCGGGTTTTTTATTGCCCGTGAATTGTTAAAGGAGAGTGAAGATGTCGCATGATGACGAGGATTACGAGTATGGCTTCAGTACGCGGGCGATTCGCACCGGCCACCAGCGCACGGCGGAAGGCGAGCAGAGCGAACCGATTTTCCCGACCTCAAGTTTTGTGTTCGACAGCGCCGCGCAAGCCGCCGCGCGTTTTTCGGGCGCGGAAGCGGGCAATATTTATTCGCGTTTTACCAACCCCACGGTGCGCACTTTCGAGCAGCGGCTCGCGGCACTTGAAGGCGGGCAACGCTGTGTGGCGACGGCGTCCGGCATGGCGGCGATTCTTTCCACCTGTCTGGGCGTGCTGAAGTCCGGCGATCACATCGTGTCGTCGCGGGCGATCTTCGGCACCACGGTGATTTTGTTCAACACTTATCTTGCTAAATTTGGTGTCACGACCAGCTACGTGCCGCTGACCGACTTGGCCGCGTGGGAGAAAGCGATCACGCCCAAAACGCGCCTGCTGTTTTTGGAAACGCCGTCGAACCCGCTCACCGAAGTGGTCGACATCCGTGCGCTGGCTGAACTTGCGCACCAACACGGTTGCTTGTTGGCGGTGGACAATTGTTTCTGCACGCCTGCGTTGCAGCGGCCGCTGGAGTTGGGTGCGGATATCATCATTCACTCGGCGACCAAATATCTGGACGGGCAGGGCCGTTGCATCGGCGGCGCGGTGGTGGGCACAGAAGAGGTGGTCGGCAAAGAGGTGTATGGATTTTTACGCACCGCCGGGCCGACGCTCAGCCCGTTTAACGCTTGGGTATTTTTAAAAGGATTGGAAACACTCAAGCTGCGCATGCACGCCCATAGTGCCAGTGCGTTGCAATTAGCGCGCTGGCTCGAACAGCAACCGCTGGTCAAGAAGGTCAATTATCCCGGCCTGGAATCGCACCCGCAGCACCTGTTAGCGCAACGTCAGCAAAGCGCATTCGGCGGGGTGTTGTCATTTGAATTGCGCGGCGGACAGAAAGAAGCGTGGGCCGTGATCGACGCCACGCGCATGTTGTCGATCACCGCGAATCTGGGCGATGCTAAGACCACCATCACCCATCCTGCAACGACCACGCACGGACGCCTGACGCCCGAGCAGCGCGCGGAGGCGGGCATCGGCGACGGTTTAATTCGCGTCGCCGTGGGCTTGGAAGAAGTGGAGGACGTGATTGCGGATTTAACTAACGGGCTTTCGCAGCGGAAGTAGGGTTCTGTCACCGGTCGGGCGGCCGGTGACAGGCAATGCGTTTCTGGGCTAATGCTCTGCGGCGGTTTTAATCAGATAGCAGAGTTGCGAGGCGTTCGACGGGCAATTGAACTGCACGTTCAAGAGGATTTTTTCCAGCGCCTCCGGCGGCACGGTTTTGTCGATATGGCGAACCACAAATTGTTCGAAAGCTTTGTCTTTGTTGGTCAACGCACACAGCTTTCCGCATTCGTCAAAATTGCTTACCAGCAAGCGTACGACGGACTCGCTGTATCTTTCCCAGATCCCAGCATAGTCACAATGCGCGTAGTTTCGGTAAGAGCTGTAAACCGCCGCCCAACTCGACAGCACCGAGGACTCGGTGACCGCATGCTCGGTTTCGTCCGGCGTACAGCGTTTAATGCTCGCGCTCGCGGCGGTGAACGCCGTGAGGCCGAGCAATAGGCTTGAGAATATGACAATACGCGGCGCTTTTTTCTTGGGCATATCGATGTCCTTGTTCTGTGGCTTGAGATCGCTACTGCCAAATTGACGCAGGGTTTATGTTGTCATTGCAAAATAACTCTACAGTTCATCTTGCCTGTCCCGGTGAAACCACCGCCTTCGTAAGCCACCCCAAGCTGCCAGATGGTGTTTGGAGCACCCGCTTCAAGCTGATTGGGTGCGCCGTTGCGACCTGAATTGCATACACCCGGAGTCGCTTTTGTGCGGCGAGCATCCGAGTCCGCGAACCTCTGCATAAATAACCTCCTCGAACCCTTTTGGTTTGATCCTCACAAGAGTGCACCCGGTATCAAGGCGCACCCGCCCCCCTTCCACCACGTTGCGGATCATCCGCAACTGTTGCCGACACACAACGCAAACAAACTACTGAGCTGATTTACACCCAACACAGGTGAAGCGCCGCAAACTGGATTCGACGTGTTGGGATGCTTATCCTATAATGTGACTAGAGTGGGAACGATATCCCAATTATAAAAAACATTAAGGGATGCATAACAACATCGACGGATCGCATTCGACGTGTATGTTATTCAGATGGTGTGTGCCCCCCGCTCCTGATGTGGATGTTTTGTCCGTGCGGCGATTTTTTGGAATCCATCGCCTTATTCGGAAGTATTACGACATCGACGCCGAAATTTCGACGATGTTTGATTCTCAGCATTATATGTAGCCCAGTCAATGAGACTTAAGTCTCATTCGTGTGTGCAGTGCAGATGGCTCAGTTCGAGATGCATGGACGACGAATGATAACGGATAATACTTGAGCTGAAACATGGCCTTGCGCATCCTGCTCATCGATGATCATCCGCTGTTTTTGGAAGGAATGGCCGCCGTGCTGCGACGTTTCGATTTCGGCGTTGAGGTGGATACCGCAATCAGTGCGGAACACGGTTTACATGCCGCGCGGGCGGGCACCTATGATCTCGTCCTGCTTGATCTTGCATTGCCCGACGGCATGGACGGTTTCGCCGCGATTAAGGCATTCCATCAACGTTTTCCGTCGTTGCCGGTCGCGGTGCTGTCGGCGACCGAACAACCGGAGGACATGTGTCGCGCCATCGAGTTGGGCGCACTGGGCTTTATTCCTAAATCTTCCGTCACCGGCCAACTGTTCGACGCGCTGCGCCACGTGCTTGGCGGTGATATTTACGTGCCGGTGCCCGCCGGCAGTAGCGACGACCAAGCACTCACGCGCTCAAGTGTTGCGGAGTCCTCCGGGTTAGGCGCGTTGTCGTTGCGCCAGATGGAAGTGCTCGCGCGCCTGTGTCAGGGTTTGTCGAACAAGCAGACGGCGCGCGAACTTAATCTGTCGGAAAAAACCATCAAGACCTATGTGACCGGCATCTTCCGCGCACTGGGTGTGGTCAACCGCACCCAGGCGGTGTTGGCGGCAAAAACACTGGGGATTTTTTCGAGGTAGCATCCATCAAGGGGGTGAGCGGTGGCGCAGCAGGTTGGCCATCAGCGTGCGCAGTTTCGCCGGATTGAGCGGCTTGTGCAGGATCAGTAGTTCACTGGCGGCCGCTTCACGCAGCCGTTCCGGTCCGGTATCGCCGGTGATCAAGAACGCCGGGATGTCGGCGTTGAAGGCGCGCCGGACATTTTCGATGACGGTGATGCCGGTTTCTGTGCCGCGCAGGCGGTAGTCTGAAATGACAAGATCCGGCGCTCGACCAGCATCGGCGAGTTTTAGCAGCAGCTCCGCGCTGGAACCTGCCGCGATGACTTGGCATGACCATTTATTCATCAAGCTCGTCATGCCTTGTTGGACGGCAAGTTCATCATCGATAAAACACACCAGCACATCGCGAAAATCAAACACACCTTGCAGCGCATTCGGTGGGCGTTCGGGAAGATGTTCGTGTGCGTCGCCGCAAGGCACCCGCACACCGAACACGCTGCCCTGGCCGGGAATGGAGCGCAGTGTGAGCGGATGGCCTAACAGCTTCGACAGGCGATCCACGATGGCCAGCCCCAGGCCTAGTCCTTTGCTGCGGTCGCGCTCCGGGTTACGCAACTGATAGAACTCGCGAAAAATGTCTTGCTGCTGCACTTGTGGGATGCCCGGCCCAGTGTCCCATGCTTCGATCAGCACCGACGCGCCGCGCTGTCGCGCACCCACCAGCACGCCACCGCGCCGCGTATGCTGCACTGCGTTGGACACCAGATTGCGCAAGATGCGTTCGAGCAAGAGTGGATCGCTGCGCACGTAAATGCTGGTTCGCCGTAGCTTGAAATTCAACCCTTTGGCGTGCGCCAAAGATTGGTATTGTTCTCCCACGCGCGCCAGGATCGGCGCAAGCGGCACGGTGGTGATGTTGGCAGTGATGATGCCGGCGTCGAGCTTGGAGACGTCGAGCAGGGCGTTGAAAAGATCCTCCATGGCGTCGACCGAGCGGCGCACGTTGGCAAGCACGCCGCGTTCTGCTTCAGGCAGGTTGGATTCTTGCAGAGTTTGTACGAACAAACCCAGTGCATGCATCGGCTGGCGCAGGTCATGGCTGGCGGCGGCGAGAAAGCGTGATTTGGAAACGTTGGCTTCCTCGGCGAGGTGCCGGGCCTGTTCGGCAGAGGCTTTTTGTTGATTTAGATTTTCAATGAGATCGAGGTTTTCGAAGCGCAGATTGATCGATTCCAGATAGGCTAAGTGCAGATTTTGTGCAAGGCGGGTTCCCACCGCGAGGTAAACCACCATGAGCATGCCGAAGGTGATGTGAACGGTGTCCAGCTCGCGCAGAAATGAAATGGCCGACAGGATAAGAAGCGGGTAAATAAAAGAATAAAAAGTCTGAATGTAGGCTATCTGTCCGATCAGTGCGCCCATCGCCGCACCCAATGAAACGAACAGTAGAATCAACTGGTATTCGACCTGTCCGGGTGTGTAAAGAACAATGTTTCCCACACCCCAGATGGTGCCGGAAATGCCGTAGACGATCGTCGCATAGACTCCCCACGGCCTAGTGTCTTGCGGCAATGGATTTTTCCGGTGGTAGTTTCGCCACAGAAAAAACCGTGTGATCGTTAATAGGTACACGCTGCCAACCCAGAGGGGCATCACGAAGGGATTCGTTGGCGGCGGTATGGCGACAGCGAGGATGGTTGCCACCACGGCGATGGCGATAAAGGCCGTAGGCATGCCCCGGTAGTGAGTACGGATTTTCTGCGCTTCGATCAATAAATCGCGTTGGGTCGAGGATGTTTTTGCTGCGTGGGAAGAGGTGTCGCCGCGCGTGTTTGCCAAATCGCTCATGCTGGGCAGTATAAAGCCGCGCTGTGGGCAAGCACAGCGCGGCGAGCTTCAGGAGTCGTGCTTTACCACCGATATGCGACGTACAGGCTGGCGCCGTCACGCAATGCCATCAGCGTAGTGTCGAGCTGTGGCACGTTGGTGGGCGCCACCGCGAAGAAACGTTGCGGCGAACTCCACACTGCTTGCGCCCACAACAAACTGAGATTGAAGCCGATGAAATTGGAAAGCACGACGCGTGCGTTGTCGGCGTGGTCATGACGCAGGTAGCCGTTGAGCAAACCCAGCGCGATGAACGACGGGGTGATGGCGAAGTAATTGAGTCGCATGCTGTAGTTGGGGTGTCGTGGCAGCAAGGGTGGCGTGAGCACGGCGGCGGCATACCATAAATCACTGAGCAAGGCCGTGCCGCCGCGAATCTGTGCTAGGCCAATCACGCTGAAGCCGAGGATTTCGCCTTGCAGCCATTCGACGTCCAAGGCTTCGTGATGTTGCGGCGTGCGCGCCGTAGTGTGTTGTTGGTGGTCTACAGTGGTGGTGTCGGTGCACGTGTGATCAGGCGCGCGCAGCACCGAGTAGTGCCTGGTATTGTCATTGCATGCGTTCGTGTGGGTGGTGGTTTCGTCGGCACGTATCGACGTTGCCGGTAGCGCGACGCACGCTAATAACAACACGAGGCGGAGTAAGCCGGAGGTAAAACGCATGGACATGAAACAGCGTGGAGGGTTGTGCAGCGGTTATCGGAAAGCACGCTGTAGCGCTTGAGGGTGGGTACCGCGCAATATTACGATAATTTATGTATTCGAATATTCTAATTATTTCATTTGGCAGTGAGGCCCTGGGTATACTGCGCCGCGCTGCCGTGGTCACAACGCGCGTAATCTACGCCCAGCGGCAGCTAACGAGGTACTTCAATGGCTCACAGTGATGATGTTCAAGATCCCACCCGCCGAGATTTTCTCAACACGGTTACCGCCGTGGTCGGTGCGGCCGGTGTTGGTGTGGCGAGTTGGCCGCTGATTAGCAGTATGAATCCTACCGCCGATGTGCGCTTGCGCTCCACCACGGAAGTCGACCTTGCCAAAATCAAACTTGGCGAATTGAAAACCGTCGCGTGGCAAGGCAAGCCGGTGTTCATTTTGCGCCGCACTCCCGAACAAGTGGCAGCGATGCAGGCGTCACCCGGTGGCAAAGACCCGCAACCCGATCAACAACGCGTCAAACAACCCGAGTGGTTGGTGGTGGTCGGTATTTGCACGCACCTGGGTTGCGTGCCGACGCACAAGGACGAAGGCTGGGTGTGCCCGTGTCACGGCAGTCGTTACGACATGAGCGGGCGTATTTTGCGCGGACCGGCGCCGCGTAATCTGGAGGTGCCGCCGTATAAATTTTTGGCGGACAACAAACTTCTCATTGGTGAGGCATAAAAATATGGGTGGCCCCATCGTCGACTGGATTGATCGTCGTTTTCCACTGACCAGCTTTATCAAGCACGAACTTACGGAGTATCCGACACCGCGCAACTTGAGCATTTGGTGGAACTTCGGTTTTTTCGCCGGGTTCATGCTGGTGTTGCAGATGCTCAGCGGTTTGTTTCTCGCTATGCACTACAAGCCCGATGCGCAACTGGCGTTCGCGTCGGTCGAGCACATCATGCGCGATGTGAATTACGGCTGGCTGATTCGTTATTTGCATTCAACCGGTGCCTCGGCATTTTTCATCGTGATCTATATTCATATGGCGCGCACGCTGTATTACGGTTCGTTCCGTGCGCCGCGCGAGCTGATGTGGTGGACCGGGCAGATTCTGCTGCTGTCGCTGATGGCCACCGCCTTCATGGGATATCTGCTGCCGTGGGGCCAAATGTCGTTCTGGGGCGCGCAGGTGATCACCAATCTGTTCCGCGCCACGCCGTTTATTGGCGATCAAGTGGTGGTCTGGCTGCGCGGTGATTTCTCGGTGGGCGACGCCACGCTGACGCGCTTCTATGCGCTACACTTTTTGTTTCCGTTCCTGATCTGCGGTTTGGTGGCGATTCACTTGGTTGCATTGCACTTTGTCAAAAGCAGCAACCCGTCCGGAATTGATCTGGCGGATAAAGACAACATTCCGTTCCATCCCTATTTCACGTCGAAAGATTTTTATGGGCTCGGATTGTTCCTGATATTGTTTTGCGCGGCGGTGTTTTTCCGGCCGGAATTTTTCATTGAAGCCGCCAACAACATTCCCGCCAACCCGTTGCAAACCCCGCCGCATATTGCGCCGTCGTGGTACTTCCTGCCGTTCTACGCGATTTTGCGCGCGATTCCTGATTTGCTCGGCGGGGTCGTGGTCATGACATTATCCATTCTGGTGTTCGCGCTGATGCCGTATCTGGACCGCTCTAAGATTCCCGGCGGTTCGCGCTACCGGCCGTTTTACCGGGCCATGTTCTATGTGTTTGCGGTAGATATTGTCGTGCTCAGCTACGTTGGCGGCCAGCCACCCACTGATAGCATGGCATTGGTCGGACAAGCCGCCACGTTGATTTATTTCAGCTTGTTCGTGTTCCTTCCGTATCTGTCGGTGAAAGAAGAGGCATGGCTGCGCAAGCGCGGTTTGCCGCCGGCGGTGGTGGCGATGTTGGCCAGTGAAGATGCGCAGCGTGCGGCTGCCGGGGCGCAGCGATGAAACTAACGCGCATGCTGGTGATCGTGCTTGGGTTTACGGCATTGAACGTGGCCGCAAAAGAACTGGCTGAGGTTGAATTCGAGCGCTCGCCCGAAGCTTTAAAACGTGGTGCCGAAGTCGTCACCAGTATTTGCATGGGCTGCCATAGCCTGCATTACATCAAGTACCGCGACTTGCAGCAGGTGGGGTTCAGCAACACGGAGCTGGACAAACTGCGTGGCACACAGAGCCTGGATGAGCCCTTGCTGAGCGCGACCACGGAGGAGATGGCAATAGAACTGTTCGGGCTGATTCCGCCGGATCAGTCGCTGTTGGCTAAGGCGCGTGAAGGCGGCGCGCATTACATCTACACGCTGCTGACCAGCTACGAAAAAGATGCCAAGGGCAATGTGTCCAATCTGTTGTTTCCCGGGCTGCGCATGCCGGATGTGCTGGATTACGCGTCCGCCGATCTGGCGCAACGTGCCGCCTTGAAGCAGCAAGTGCGCGATGCGGCGATGTTTCTGGAGTGGGCCGCCGATCCGCATGCCGATGAGCGTCGCCACATCGGCGGTTATGTGCTGGCCTATCTGGTGGTATTGACGTTGCTGTTGTATCTAATCAAACGGCGCGTGTGGGCGCGCTTGCCGCCACCGGTGGCGCGTTAGTTGTAAGAGCTCAGGGTTGGGGTGTGGTTTACATCCACGCCCCACTTGATTACGATGGCCGCCATGAAAAGGAGCGGCATTGGTCTGGCGGTTGTTTTGGCGTGGAGCTTGCCATGGATGGTGCAGGCTGCTCCGGATGAGTGTGCCAATGGCCTGCAATTCTATATACAGAAGGATTACGTCAAGGCGTTCAAGACGTTTGAAGCCGCTGCAAAAAAAAAGGACAGTTGTGCGCAGTTTCAGCTTGGCATGATGTACTTGTATGGCCGTGGTACCAAGAAAGACGACGCCCAAGCGCGAGAGTGGTTCAAGAAATCTGCCGCCGCTGGGTTTGAAAAAGCTCAAGCACAGTTGTCGCAAACCAATCCCAACCCTTAGCTTGTTTTGTCGGCAGTTATGTTGTGATCTCGGCAACGATCTTGCGGCCTTCCTTACGCAAAAATTCCAGAAAAGTCTTGGACAGCACCGAGAGTTTGCGATGCGCGCCGTAACCGATGAACCAATCCCAGGCAAGCGGGAATCCCTGCACGTTTAAAACCGCCAAGCCGCGTTCATTCATTTCTTGTCCGAGCGCGTGGCGGGACATGATCGAAACTCCCAGTTTGGCGATCACCGCTTGCTTGATGGCTTCGTTGCTGCCGAGTTCCATCCGGATTTCTGGGATCAGGTCGTGACTTTTAAAGCGCTCCAGGATCGCAATGCGCGTTCCTGACCCGGGTTCGCGCATGATGAAGCGTTCCTGGGCGATGCGTTCCAGTGGAATCTGCTTCTTGCCCGCCAACGGATGCTCGCGCCACGCGACCACCACCAGCGGATTGGGCATGAAGCGCTCGAAGGTTGCATTCGCATTCTGGGGTGGCTCGCCGATGATGTAAAAATCGTCGGCGTTCTTTTCCATGCGCTCCAACAAGCGCTCTCGGTTGGTCACTTTTAGCGAGACGTCGATGCCCGGATAGCGTTCGCAAAACAGTCCGAGCATGATCGGCGCGAAATATTTCGCCGTCGTGACTACGGCGAGCTTCAGGTGCCCGCGCTTCAAGCCCTGAAAATCAGCCATCTGGGTATCGAAGCGCGCGAACACCTCGAAAATGTCGCGACAGGCGTCGTGCAATGCATGTCCCGTGTCGGTGAGGTGCAGGGTTTTTCCGGTCTGCTCAAACAACGGCGTACCCACCGCATCGCTGAGTTTTTTTATCTGCATCGATACCGTCGGTTGTGCAAGAAACAGCTCTTCGGCGGCGCGGGTGAAGCTGCGGTTGCGCGCCAGGGACTCGAACACTTGGAGCTGCCGCAGGCTCACGCGCCGCAGCAAGCCGGATACGTTGGGTTTATCCATAGACGCTAGTCTATCGTTTAGATTGCGAAAATCCATTTTCATTTATGGCGCGCTGCGCGCATTGTTCGTGTCGCAGCAGATATTTGTTCACATCAATTACGACCAGTCGGAGAAGACGATGGCCAAAAGCGAAACAATGAAAGAGGGCAAAGAACGCTATAAATCTGGCGTTATCCCCTACAAGAAAATGGGCTACTGGGAGCCTGATTACAAGATCAAAGAGACCGATGTGCTTGCCATGTTCCGCATGACTCCGCAAGAAGGTGTCGAAGCGGATGAATGTGCGGCCGCTGTGGCGGGTGAATCCTCCACCGCGACCTGGACGGTGGTCTGGACGGATCGTTTAACCGCCTGCGAAATGTATCGCGCCAAGGCGTATCGCGTCGATCCGGTGCCCAATACTGGTCCCGGTACTAAGACCGAGCAGCAGTACTTTGCTTACATTGCTTATGACATCGATCTGTTCGAAGGCAACTCGATTGCCAACCTGACGGCGTCCATCATCGGCAACGTGTTTGGCATGAAGGCGGTGAAGGCATTGCGCCTGGAAGACATGCGCATCCCGGTGGCGTACCTGAAAACTTTCCAGGGCCCGGCGACCGGCGTCATCGTCGAGCGCGAGCGTATGGACAAGTTCGGTCGTCCGTTATTGGGCGCCACCACCAAGCCCAAGCTCGGCTTGTCGGGCCGTAACTATGGCCGCGTGGTGTATGAAGCCTTGAAGGGTGGTCTGGACTTCATGAAAGACGACGAGAACATCAACTCGCAGTCCTTCATGCACTGGCGTGACCGCTACCTATATTGCATGGATGCCGTCAACAAGGCGTCTGCTGCAACCGGGGAAGTGAAAGGTCACTACATGAATGTGACCGCTGGCACCGTGGAAGAAATGATGGCCCGTGCTGAGTTCGCCAAGAGTCTGGGCTCGATCATTATCATGATCGACTTGGTGATTGGTTACAGCGCGATTCAGTCGATGGCGATCTGGGCACGCAAGAACGACATGATCCTGCATTTGCATCGCGCCGGTAACTCGACCTACTCGCGGCAGAAAAATCACGGCATGGCGTTCCGCGTGATCTGCAAGTGGATGCGCATGGCCGGTGTGGATCACATCCACGCGGGCACCGTGGTCGGCAAGCTCGAAGGCGACCCGATGATGATTCGTGGTTACTACGACACGCTGCTCGACACCCACACCCCGATCCAGCTCGAAAAGGGCATCTTCTTCGAACAGGACTGGGCGTCGCTCAACAAGTGCATGCCGGTGGCCTCGGGTGGTATTCACGCCGGTCAAATGCACCAGTTGCTGCATTATCTCGGTGAAGATGTGGTGCTGCAATTCGGTGGCGGCACCATCGGCCATCCGGATGGCATCCAGGCAGGCGCGGTGGCAAACCGTACGGCGTTGGAAGTGATGATCCAGGCGCGCAACGAAGGGCGCGATATTTGGAACGAAGGTCCGCAAATTTTGGCAGATGCAGCTAAATGGTGCGGTCCGCTCAAAGCCGGCTTGGCCACGTGGAAAGACATTACGTTCAACTACGCGTCCACCGACAGCCCCGACTTTGTACCGACCACCACGGCCAGTGCTTAATTCATTTGAGGAGCAGCGATCATGATGACTAATCTTGGCAATCGCGTCACGCAAGGGCAGTTTTCTTTTCTGCCCGACCTGACCGATGCGCAAATTACCGCGCAAATCAAATACGCGCTGGGCAAGGGCTGGGCGTTGGGTATTGAGTACACCGACGATCCGCACCCGCGCAACACCTACTGGGAAATGTTCGGCAACCCGATGTTCGACCTGAAAGATCCCGCCGGGATTTTGATGGAGATCAACAATTGCCGTAAGACCTATCCGAATCACTACATCCGCGTCACGGCGTTCAGCTCGGTGCGCGGGGTAGAGAGCGTGACCATGTCCTACATTGTTAATCGTCCCAAGAAAGAACCGGGTTTTGGTCTGGTACGTCAGGAAACCGATGGTCGTACGATTCGCTACACCATCCACTCCTACGCGACCGACAAGCCGGAAGGCGAGCGGTATTAAGCCTTAAAACGCAAGGTGGATCAGGTCGTCAGGCCGTAATCCACCGAACCGTTGATGCTGTAGTACATCCGGGGTAAGTGCCCCGGACGTTTTCTCCGCCGAACACCGGCACCTTTATCAAAAGTACCGAGGCATTACGATGTCGCCTAACGAACCCACTACGACGACGGACGAACCCCGCGTCGATCTCGAAGCTGAATTCCACGCGTCGAACATCCAAGAATTACTCGATCAACTGGATCGCGAGCTGATCGGTTTGAAGCCTGTCAAGACCCGCATCCGCGAGACCGCAGCCTTGTTGCTGGTCGACCGCGTGCGTAAAAGCGTCGGCCTTGCTTCGGGCGCGCCCAGTTTGCACATGTGTTTCACCGGCAATCCCGGTACCGGCAAAACCACCGTGGCATTGCGCATGGCGGAAATCCTTCACCGCCTCGGCTACGTGCGCAAGGGGCACATGGTGGCCGTGACGAGGGACGATCTCGTGGGGCAATACATCGGCCATACCGCGCCCAAGACCAAGGAGATTCTCAAAAAAGCCATGGGCGGTGTGCTGTTCATCGACGAGGCCTACTATC
>JANLTU010000207.1:0-6564 GCA_031363085.1 Gammaproteobacteria bacterium | reverse complement strand
CTCGCGCGTCTCGCGGTCGATTTTGCGGATGGCGTTTTCCAGCGTGGCCAACGCTTCGGTCAGATCGGCGTGCTGCGCGTCGAGGTAGGTTTTGCGCTCGGAATGTTCCTTGAACTCGTCGATGGCCGCCAGATTGATCGGGCCCAGCCGCTGGATCTGCGCGTGCAGTTTTTCGGCACGCTCATGCCAGGCGTCAATACCCGCTTCTTGCGGCATGGTCTCGAACAGCACCGCCGTGGTGAACCCGCTCTCGGCCAAACTCTCTTCGATGGTCTGGCGGCGCACGCGCAATTCCTGCGAACTCATGCGCGCATTGTCAAGCTCGGCCCGGATCGCTTGCGACTGCTGCTCGGCGCGCTGGCGTTGCGCGCTGAGCTCGCGCAGCGCGTGGTCGATGTCTTCGACCGCGCGCCGCGCCGCATTCAGTTCCGCCTCCACCACGATGCGCTGCGCCAGCGACTGTTCCAGCTCGGCGCGCAGTTGCAGCAACGGCGCATCGCCGTCGGTGAGCTGCGTGTGCAGTTCACCGCGTCGCGCTGTCAGTTGCGTGAGTTGCACTTCAATGCGTAACAGGCTCTGGCGTGCCGAGGTCAACGCAGTGCGCGCCGCTTGCACTTTGAGCCGCAATTCCTGCGCAGCCTCGCGCTCACTGCGCGCTTGCGTGCGCGCCTGATCCAGGTGTTGACGTAGTTGCTCGCGCTGCTGGGTGAGCTCTGTGCCGCGTGCGGTCGCGATTTGCATACGCTCGACCACGGCTTCCAGACGTTGTCGCGCGCTCATCAACTCTTGCTCGCCCTGCGCAATACGCTGCAACACGTCGTGCAAGTCCTCGTCGATGCGCGTGTAACGCGTGCGCATCTGGTCGAGACGCGCCTGCAGGCCGCTGAGCTCCGACATCACGTCGGCACGGCGGCGATTGCTCTGGTTCGCTTGTGCTTGCAGCGTTTCACGGCCCTGCTCCAACTCGTGCAAGCGTTGCCGGCCCTGATCCAACGCCTCGCGTAAGATGACCTCGTGCTGTGCGAGCTGCAGGTGTTCGGCACTCAGTTCTTTTAATTCATGTTCGCGCTGCAACACGCCGGCTTTTTCGTCCGCGTCGCGCGCCACGCGCAACCAACTATTACCCAGCCAGATGCCGTCGCGGGTCACGACCGATTCATGCGCGTGCAGATGGGCGCGCAAACCCAGCGCATCGTGCAAGCCTTCGGCAACGTAAATTCCGGCCAGCAACGAATCCATGCGCCACGGTGCCTGCACCAGTCCGAGCAACGGCGTCAATGCCGCTTGCGCCATTGCGTCCGCCTCGTGCGGCGCCTGCGTGCGGGGCATCAGCGCCTGTGTGTCGAAGAAAGCAACGGAGCCTTTGGTTAGTTCGGCGAGCTGCGCCGCGAACGGATCCAGCCCGTCCACACACACTGCTTCCAGATAAAAACCCAGCACGGTTTCAAGCGCGCGCTCCCAACCCGCCGGCACTTCCACGCCTTGCGCCAGACGCATCGCGTTTTGCAACCCGCGCCGTGCCAGCCAGTCGGTGACCACGCCGTGTTTCTTGCCCAGCGCCGCTTGTTGCAAAGCTTCCAGCGAGGCATGCCGGCCGCGCACCGTTTGCAGGCGGCTGCGGGCGTGATCCAGCTCGGTGGTATGGCGATGATTGTGCTCGCGCTGTTCGGAAATTTGCGCAAGCTGCATTTGCAACATCGCCTGCTGCTCGGCGCCCTGCTGTTCGAGTTGCGCACACTGCGTGTTTAACTCCGCCGCGCGCTGTTCCTGCACCGCCGGATTCAACTGTCCTTGCTCCTCGTGCAAGCGCTGCTTGCGCTGCGTCAGTTGCACCAAATGATCTTCGGCGTGCTTGATGTGGGTGCGCTCGACTTCGGCAATTTTGCCGACGTCGGCGGACTCACGATTGAACTCGTCCCAGGTCGCCTGCCAGTCGTGCATGGTGCGTTCGAGTTGTGCCAATGCCGCGCTCGATGCGCCTTCGGCGGACAGTGCCGCGCCCAACTGCGGTTCGTGTTGCGTCAGAAAAGTTTCATGATCGGCGATCTGCTGCTGATCCATGTCCAGGTGCGCTTGCGCCTGCGCCAGCTCGCGTTCGGCTTGTGTCAAGTCCTGCTGCTGTTGTGCACGGCGATCCTTGATGTGCTGAATGTTTTGCTCAACGCGCGCGATGTCGGCGCCCACGCCGTAAAACCGTCCCTGCACGGTGTTGAACTGATCGGTCGATTCGATTTGCGCATCGCGTAGTTTTTCAAGCTCCGCTTCGCAGTTACGCAACTGCGCCACGGTCTTTTCGTAATCGGTGCTCTTTTCCTGGATGGCACGCTCGTGCTCCAGATGCTGGCCGTCCAAGGCTTGCCAGCGCAACGCCTGCAACTGCGCTTTGACGGTGCGCTCTTCGTCTTTCAATTCTTTGTAACGCTCGGCCGTCTTGGCCTGACGCTGCAAATGGCCCAGTTGCTTTTCCAGCTCCACGCGCAAATCGTTGAGACGATCCAGATTTTCGTGCGTGTTTTTGATGCGGCTTTCCGCTTCGCGCCGCCGCTCTTTGTATTTTGAAATGCCGGCAGCTTCTTCGATGAACATGCGCAGGTCTTCGGGTCGCGCTTCGATCAGACGCGAGATCATGCCCTGCTCGATGATGGCGTAACTGCGCGGCCCCAGGCCAGTGCCTAGAAACACGTCGGTGATGTCTTTGCGCCGGCACTTGCTACCGTTCAGGTAATAGTTCGAGGTGCCATCACGTGACACTTGGCGTTTCACGGCGATTTCCGTGTATTGCGCGTACTGACCGCCGAGGCTGCCGTCGCTGTTGTCGAACAACAGTTCAATCGCCGCCTGCCCGACCGGCTTGCGCGCCGATGAGCCGTTGAAAATCACATCCGCCATTGACTCGCCGCGCAAATGTTTGGCCGAGCTTTCGCCCATCACCCAACGCACCGCATCAATCACGTTGGACTTGCCGCAGCCGTTCGGGCCGACAATGCCGACCAAGTTGCTGGGCAAGGTGAGCGTGGTGGGATCGACGAACGACTTAAAACCGGCGAGTTTGATTTTGTGTAAGCGCATAGCACCTGTATTGAAACGGCAAAGGTACAGAGCCTCGCACCCGAGGCACCTGTAGTAGAATTTGGCGCACAACTTACCATAAGAGACTTTGCCATGCCTACCCAGCCCACCAAGGACTTGGAGACCTTTCCTAATCCGATGCGCGAACGCGATTACAGCATCCGCATGCGGGTCCCCGAGTTCACCTGCCTGTGCCCCAAAACCGGCCAGCCCGACTTCGCCGTATTCAAGCTCGAATACGTGCCGGATCAGCTCTGCATCGAACTAAAATCCTTGAAATTATATTTCTGGTCGTTCCGCAACCAAGGCGCTTTTCACGAAGCCGTCACCAACCGCATTCTGGACGACCTCGTGCGTGCCTGCGCCCCGCGCTTCATGCGCCTGAGCGGCGACTTCAACGTGCGCGGCGGGATTTACACCACAGTGGTGGCAGAACATCGGCAACCGAGCTGGACAGCCGCTGCGGTGGTGGTGTTGCCGTGAGCAGTTCGATTCACATGCAAACCCTCGAACTCAAAATCCCGCCGCCCGCCGTTGCGCTGCTGGTCGCAGCGCTCATGTGGGGCATCTCATTGCTCGCCCCGCTGCTTGAGATGCCCACGTTCATGCGAGTCGCCACCGCAGTTGGCATCACACTGGCGGGTGCGGGCATCAGCCTCGCCGGCATCATCGCGTTCCGGCGCGCGCGCACCACAGTCAACCCGATGAAGCCGCAAACCACGTCTGCATTAGTGTGCTCCGGCATCTACCAAGCGACACGCAATCCCATGTACGTGGGCCTGCTGTTCGTGCTCGTGGCGTGGGCAGTATTTCTGTCGTCTGCGTGGGCGTTGCTGGGGCCAGTGGCTTTTGTGCTCTACATCAACCGCTTCCAGATCGCACCTGAAGAACGCGTACTGTTGACCATGTTCAGCGCGGATTACGCTGCGTATAAATCAAGGGTGCGGCGATGGCTGTGAGGTATGACCGGGTTGCTGTTTACAACCCGGAAACAAAACACACTTACAGCAGAAAATAGAGTTAGCGTTTTCCGCCAGGAAGCAGGAAGTGTAAGCGATGGATATACAAACAGATTGGGCTGGCTTTCTTCGCAAACTTTAGGCCAAAAGCCTGCAACTGCGGCAGAAAGCGCTGCCGGAAGGTGCTGATCGTGTCGTGGTCGGGATACTGATCCGCCGCAATATACCGGAACGCCACCGAATCGAACGTCGCCTGCTGGAGGCGTCGGCTTGAATACACGCCGGTGGCATCGCCGTAGATCAACAACGACAACAGTAACGCCGGGTGATACGCGCAGGTACGGCGTCTCGATTGATCGGCTTGAACTTGGTCATCGCAGTGTCTCGGCAGTGTCTCGATAGCACATTGGGAATACGATAATTTTAGTTCAATACTCGGGAATGGAAAGCCCCACAGGCTGCTAGCGTCTTCCAATGCACGCTGAGCCTGAACTGAAGGATGGTCTGTTATTCGGGATGGAAGACCCACCATAAGTATTGCGTGATGTGGCGCGCTCGCGCAAAATTGCCGCTCATTTGAGCATGCGGATTGGAGCAGCTATGGAACAGTATTTAGTCATCTCCGCCTTGGGTGCGGATCAGCCCGGCATCGTCAGCACGCTCACCAAGGCGGTGCTGGACTGCGGCGGCAACGTGGTCGACAGCCGCATGACCGTGCTGGGCGGTGAGTTCGCGGTGATGTTGATGGTGTCAGGCGAATGGAATGAAATTGCCAAGCTCGAAACCACCTTGCAGGCGTTGGGGCGTGCGCAAAACCTTACCGTGGCGACCAAACGCACCGAGCCAAAGACAGAACATCCGCAAGCGGCGCCCTACTCTGTGGAAGTGGTGGCCATCGACCATCCCGGCATCGTGCACCAGCTCGCCGATTTCATGACGGGCTTCAACATCAACATTCAGGACTTGCGCACCGACCGTTACCCGGCGCCGCATACGGGTACCGCAATGTTCTCGGTGCATATGGTGATTCATATTCCGGCGGCGATTCATATCACGCGCTTTCGCGAGCAATTTTTCGAATATTGCGACCGCTTGAATCTGGATGCGATTCTCGAACCGGTCAAATAGCAACACCACAGGAGCAAGGTCATGACTACTAAAATTGCAGTCGGCACGGCGGTGCCGGATTTCGAATTACCGGCAACCAGCGCTCAGGCGATCACGCTGGCGGCATTAAAGGGCAAGAAAGTCGTGCTGTATTTTTACCCCAAGGACGCAACCCCCGGCTGCACCATCGAAAGCCAGAATTTCCGCGATGCACAGGAGCAGTTCAAGCGCGCCGGTGCGGTGATTCTGGGGGTGTCACGCGACAGCCTGAAGTCGCACGAGAAATTCAAACAGAACGAATGCCTGCCCTTCGAGTTGCTTTCCGACGAAGACGAAACGCTGTGTGAATTATTCGGCGTGATGAAAATGAAAAACATGTACGGCAAGCAAGTGCGCGGCATCGAACGCAGCACCTTCCTGATCGATGCCGGCGGCGTGTTACGGCAGGAATGGCGCGGTGTGAAAGTGGATGGCCATGTGAACGAAGTGTTGGATGCGGTGAAGAAACTGTAGGGTTACGAACGGTCAGGTGCGCAGCGCTCCACAAACGCGCTGTAGTGCTGCCGAAATAAAGCTTCCAATTGATCGATGACCTCCGGCGCAGGCTTGGCATGCAGCATGTGCTGCGTCATGAGTCCGGACGTTTCATGGAAGAGCGCGTTGCGTTCCAGCATCGGATAAGTCTCGGCCAGTCGCTTGATCGCCGCGATCACAGTTTCGGTTTCAGGACGCGGAATATCCAGCGGCGCCAATAAAAACGCCGGCCGCTGATGGCGGCCGGCGAGAAACTCTGCATATTCCAGCAACATTGCGCGACCGCTGTCGCTCAGTCGTTCAAACAAGCCCAGTAACCGGCGCTCGACTTGCGCGCTTTTGATTTCGAGCGACGGTTGCACACTTACGCTTCCGCAGTGGGGTGCGACTCGCAATATTGATGCGCGAACTCAAGCAGTTTTTGCACGCCGCTTTGGCGGAACTTTTGCCGCTGGTGCACAAACGAGAACGGCCGTTCCAGCGAAGGATCCAGCTCGATGGCCACCAAAGTGCCAAGCTTGACTTCTTTATTCAAGGTCGCACGCGACAAAATGGTGATGCCGATGCCCGCCTCGACCGCGCCCTTGATCGCTTCTGGGCTGCCCAGCTCCATGATGACGTGCAGATCAGCAGAATTCAGGCCGGCTGCAAGCAGGTGTTCGAGAATCACTTCGCGCGTGCCCGAGCCTTCCTCGCGGCAAATATAGGGAAATTCGAGCAGGCGTTTTAACGCAACTTTCGACTCTTTTGCCAGCGGGTGTTTGGGCGGCACCGCGCACACCAGCTTGTCGACGCGGCATAATTCCACCGCCAAATTTTTGTTGGTCACCGGCGCTTCCACCACGCCCAGGTCGATGATGTTGTTTTCCACCATCGACACAATGCCTTCGGTGTT
>JANLTU010000203.1:0-75119 GCA_031363085.1 Gammaproteobacteria bacterium | reverse complement strand
CGGCGCACACGGTGTTAAGCAACACTGCGGTGAAAATATTTTTCATGCGCGCCGCCTACGCCGGAAAATAGACAGCCGCGATCATAACGCAGGCGGGGGATGACGCAAATCGCGGCGCCATGCTCTACAATCATTCCCGTGATAACTCCAACGGCCCCACGGACGGTACTGATCACCGGCTGCTCAAGCGGCATCGGTGCGTGCGTGGCGACCGGCTTGAAGGCGCGCGGCTATCGGGTGTTTGCCACCGCGCGCAAAGCTTCGGATGCCGCCGCGCTGCACGCACAAGGCTTTGAAAGCGCACGCCTGGATCTCACCGATTCCGCTTCAATCCACTCCGCCGTCGACGCGCTGCTACAACGCAGCGGCGGCGAGCTATTTGCATTAGTCAACAACGCTGCCTTTGGGCAGCCCGGCGCGGTGGAAGATTTACGTCGCGAGGTGCTGCGCGCGCAATTCGAAACTAATGTATTCGGCACCCTCGAACTGACCAACACCGTCATTCCCTTGATGCGCAAGCAAGGTTACGGCCGCATCATCATGAACAGCTCGGTGCTGGGCCTAGTCGCCCTGCCCTATCGCGGCGCCTACACCGCCAGCAAGTTTGCCTTGGAAGGCATCACCGATACGCTGCGTCAGGAACTTCATGACAGCGGCATTCACGTCAGCATGCTGGAACCCGGCCCCATTACCAGTCGCTTTCGCGCCAACTCGTTTACGCTCTACCAAAAAAATATCGACAAACAACAGAGCGCGCATCGCGCAATTTACGACGGCATGGAAAAACGTTTAACCAAGCCGGGACCCGCACAACCGTTCACGCTGCCGCCCGAGGCAGTGCTAAAAAAAGTCATCCACGCGCTGGAAAGTCCACGCCCGCAGCCGCGCTATTACGTCACGCTGCCGACGCATTTCCTCGGTACGCTGAAGCGGGTTTTGACAACCCGGGGAATGGATGGACTGATGCGAGCGTTATCGCGACGCGAAAATCGCTGATATGCAAGAGTGGCTAAGTAGTACGATTATCACGGGCAATCACGCCTACCATATCCTTCATTCCTCACGTTCGTTAGAATGACGGCCCATCCGTTTTAAGTTGTCGTCATCGCCCCGTGTCTGAATTGAATCCTCACCAACGTGCTGCTGTGAAATACATCGACGGGCCGTTGCTGGTGCTCGCCGGTGCGGGCAGTGGCAAGACGCGCGTGATCACGCAGAAAATTTCTTATCTGGTTAAGGAGTGTGGCATCGCGCCTTCGAATATCGCGGCAGTGACCTTCACCAACAAGGCGGCGCGCGAGATGAAGGCGCGCGTCGCCAGTCTGCTGCCGGGTAAGGACGGACGTGGGTTGAAGGTCTCGACATTTCATACCTTGGGTCTGAACATTCTGAAGCGTGAACACAAGGTGCTGGGCTACAAGCCGGGCTTCTCGATCTTCGATGCGCAAGACAGCCTCGCGCTGTTCAAGCAACTGATGCGTAAGGAGTATGACGGCGGCGAAGAACAAGCGCAGCAGATGCAGTGGAAAATCTCACGCTGGAAGAACGATCTGCTCACGCCGCAGCAGGCACTGGCGTGTGCCGACGGCGATGCGGTGCACAGCGCGGCGGCCGGGATGTATGAACACTATTTGCGCCACATGAAAGCCTACAACGCGCTCGATTTCGATGATTTGATTTTGCTGCCGGTGCGCTTATTCGCACAGTTCGGTGAGGTGCGCGAGGCGTGGCAGAACCGCATTCGCTACTTGTTGGTGGACGAATATCAAGACACTAACGCCACGCAATACGAACTGGTGAAGCAAATCGTCGGCGCGCGTGGCGCATTGACCGTAGTGGGCGACGATGACCAGTCGATTTACGCGTGGCGCGGCGCGCAGCCGCAAAACCTGGCGCTGCTGCAAAACGACTATCCCAACCTTAACGTCATCAAGCTGGAACAGAACTACCGTTCGGCGGGCTGCATTTTGAAAGCCGCCAACGCGCTGATCGCCAACAATCCGCATGTGTTCGAAAAACAATTATGGAGCGAGTTGGGTTTCGGCGAGCAGGTGCGCGTGCTGGGCGCACGCAGCGACGAACACGAAGCAGAATGGGTGGTGAGCGAGATCATCAATCACCATTTCAAAACGCGCGGCAACCACGGCGACTACGCGATTTTGTATCGCGGCAATCACCAGTCGCGTCCGTTCGAGCGGGTGCTGCGCGAGCATAAAATTCCGTATTTCATCAGCGGCGGCACCTCGTTTTTTGCCTACACCGAAGTGAAAGATGTGATGGGTTATCTGCGCCTGATCGTGAATCCCGACGATGACAACGCTTTCTTACGCATCGTCAACACGCCGCGCCGCGAACTGGGCCCCAGCACGCTGGAAGTGTTGGGCGAGTATGCAAACGGGCGGGGCTTGAGTTTATTTGCGGCGAGTTTTGAATTGGGCCTGGAGACGCGCTTGTCGGCGCGTGCGTTTGCAAATCTCGGCCGCTTTACGCAATGGCTGGTGACCATGAACGACCGTGCGCTGCGCGGCGAAGCCATCGAAGTCGCCCGCGACGTGGTACGCGACATCAACTATGAAACCTGGATCAAAGACAACAGCGACGACGATGCCAGTGCGCAGCGCAAAATGGACAACGTCAACGAGTTGCTGGCCTGGCTCACGCGCCTGACTGAGCAAGAAGGCGCAGAGAAAACGCTCGCCGAGTTGGTCGCGACCATGACACTCATGGACGTGCTGGAGCGCAAGGAAGAAGAAAGCACCGGCGACCGCGTGCACCTGATGACCTTGCACGCCGCCAAGGGTCTGGAGTTTCCGCACGTGTTCATCGTCGGCATGGAAGAAGAATTGCTGCCGCACCGCAACAGCCTCGATCCCGCCAGCATCGAAGAAGAACGGCGCCTCGCTTACGTTGGCATCACGCGCGCGCAAAAGAGCCTGGTATTGAGCTATGCGACGCGGCGCAAACGCCAGGGCGAAATGACCCAGACTGCGCCGTCGCGCTTCATCGCCGAGCTGCCGCAAGATGACCTGAAATTCGAGGGCGTCAACAGCAATGCCACGCCGGAGGAAAAGAAAGAGCGCGGCCAAGCGCATCTGGCGAACTTACGCGGCATGTTGGGCAAGGAAATTTAGCCCCATTTCCAATTCAAATCGATACGTTGCTTCCTTGTCGTGCTGCGGCACGGTCTGCGGCGGGCGCCTCGCCTTGCTGTGAACTAAAGGCAGAATTTGGCATTGCCGCACATTTTAATGTAGGCATAAGCTTCGCAGCGCAGTATGCCTCCGCTTTCAAACACGGAGAACATCTCATGGAAATCAAGTACACAAACTTCGATGGAGACTGGAACGCACCTTGCGAATATTGCGGGAAGTCGAACCTGAGCCATCAGGTAAGTGCCGGTGCGCATGACGGTGTTGAGTATGTCCATCACCAGCCTTGCGACGAGCAACTCCAGCATTCGAAACAATGCTCACCCCCACGCGGCTGGGTGCCGCAGATGTTACAGCGCATGCGAATACGCCGTGTGATGCGCGTGCAAAAACCTGCGCCGCAGCATCAGGACAGGATCGCGTAAGCGCAACGACCGCAAAAATAAAGGGCCCTGTCCCGCGTGAACAGGGCCCCGATGAAACTAACGCAGTTACTGTGAGTCGCCTTTGTCTTTGCTCTCGCTCTTTTCCTTGTTCTCGCCCTTGGTTGCGGTAGCAATCGGTGCTGGCGTGGTGGTCGCACCACGCAACGGCTGTACAACACGCATACCCTCAGGGGCGGGCGGCAGCGCTTTGAGCAGCTTAGTGCGATTTAGCGTGGTATCGGCGGTTTTGGCGGGCAGCGATTCCAGATATTTCACCACCACTTCGGCGCCATCCATCGGTGTGCCGTCTTTGTTTTTGTACACCGTAACATTCGAAGGCAGCGGCGGATCATCGGGCTTCGTCGCGGTGTTGGTGCAGTCGATGATATCGATCACGTTGATTTTACACGGGTCGGCTTTATACCAGTACGACGCATAGGTATAGCGCGGTAGGTCATCGGCAGTCAGCACGTCGCCCTCGATTTTAATGTTAGAAGCGCGCTTGCCTTTCTCCAGATAGGGATCGAGATCCATCGTTACGCCGCTGAAGTTGAACAACCAGCCGCCGGTCCATTTCGACACGTCCGGATTTAGCGAGCCGTCGGCCGCGCCTTCAATCTGTTCCTTCAATTGCTTGCCGGAAACTTTAGCGGTCGCGATTTGCGGGCCGATGGGCATGAAATGGTATAGGTCTTCCATGGTGATCGGACCCGGCGCGATGTTGGTGCCGTAACGGAAGCCGCGAATCGCACCGATTTGCGCGCCAGTGACGCTGCGGAACGCATCCGTCAGAAAGTCATGCGCCGACCCCTCAATGACTGCCGGCATGTTCTCGTTGGAAAAATTGGTCCGATGCAGCGCTTTCTTGGTCTGACCCACCACCGTGTCGATGGGGCGCAGCAATTTCGAGCCGTTAAACGGATTCACGTGCTGTTTAAAATCCGGGCCGGCGAGGAAGGTCTTGCGTACCGCAGCCACCTTGGCGGCAACGGCAGGATCCTCAGGCATGTCGGTGGTGATGTTGTGCGCGATCCACTCCCATTTTTTGATCTTGCCGTTGTCAATGGAGAGCTTCAGTTCGCCCATGATGGTGCCGTCCTGGCCTTCTTCCACCAGGATGGTTTTGCTGCCGTCTTTGCTGGTGGCCACAATCGCGACCTGCGATTCTTCGTGCATGTCGGAAGACAACACCACGTCGATGCCCGGAATCGTTTCGGCGATGCGCAGGTTGTTCGCCAGCCCCAGCTCTGAAAGCATAACCAGCAGGTCGACCTTCTCGACACTCCGCAGATACTTCACGTGCTTCTGCACCGTCTTGTCGACCGGCGACATGTCTTCGCCGTCTTGTTTGGCGGTGCGCAGAAACATCAGGTTTTTGGTGACACTGGAGCCGACGATCTGCGGACCGCGGTCCGTGGTCATGCCCAGAATACCGACCTTGAGCTTGCCGACTTGTTTGATGAGGTAAGGCGGTAGCACCGCTGCGGTGCCGCCGTCAAAGTTATAAAACAGGTTGGCTGCCACCGCATTCCACGGCGCCTTCGGATTGGGGTCGACAAACAATTCCACAAAGCGCGAAGTACCGTAGACAAACTCCCAGTTGCCGGGTGCAAACGCGTCGATACCGAAGTCATTGACGACATCGACCAGCGCTTGGCCACGCGTATACATGGCTTCAGCCGAGCCTTGAATAGTGTCGCCGGTATGCAGTAGCAGCGAATTGGGCGACTCGGCGCGAATTTTCTTGATCTGTGCCGCGATGCGTGCCAGACCGCCCTCCTTCTTGCCAGTGCCGTCGCTGCGGACATTCGGACGCGCGACCAAATGGCCGTGGAAGTCGCCGGTGTGAATCAAAGTGATCTGGCCTTCGCCGGCGTTGACTGAAGTGCTAGTCAATACCGAGCCGAATACCAGTGAAGATAATCCTACCAACAGCATTTTATTCATAGACCCTCCCAGTTGAGCTTACAAAGAAGCGTGCAGGATCGTCGCGGTTTTTGTAAAAAAGTGCAATACGCACGCATCCCATTAAATGTAACGATGTGTTACATCTCTGCGCTATTCCCTGCGTTATTACGCAAATGCTCATGCTGCCGACGCGCGCTTAAACGACGCGCTGGAGCATCAGCACTTGCAGAGAGAACTATCGGAAAAATTACGCCCGACTTGATACTAGAACTAGAAACCGCAATTGATTAGCATGTAGCGCGCGCATTGAAGCAACTTCAGGGTTTTAACAGCACCTTACCAAACTGGGCGTGTTGCTCGACATATTCGTGGCAGGCAACGCAGTCCGCCAGCGGGAACACGCGATCCACAATGACGTGCAGCTTGCCCTGTCGGATCCAGTCGCACAGGCGCAGGAAATATTGATACCGCTCGGTGGGCGCAAGCTTGCCGACGGTGGCGCCCGACAGACTCAGTTCACGTAACAGAAAGTCGAAGATGTCGATGCTCACATGTCGACCGGCAGCGCTGCCCAACAGCACCATGCGCCCGCCACGCCGCAGGCAATGCAGACTCTGTTGCACGCTCTCGCCGCCCACCGCGTTGAGACAGGCATCCACACCGCGCGCATCGGTCAGTTTTTTAATTTCCGTCGCGACATCGCAGCCGCTGTAGTTAAGCGCCACATAAGCACCCAGCGCTTTCAGGCGCACGGCTTTTTCCGGCGTGCTGGTGGTCGCAAGCACGGTTGCCCCCAGCAGTTTCGCAAGCTGCACCGCAGCGCTGCCGACTCCGCCGCTGGCGCCGGGAATCAACACCGTTTCGCCCGGCAGCGGTTTCAAATGTCGCTCCAGCGCATAGAGCGCGGCCACATAAGAAATACCCAACCCCACCACCTGCTCGCTGTCGATATCTTCCGGCACCAAAAACACTTCTTCGGCGCTGATCGTGACTTGCTCCGCATACGCGCCGGGGCCACCGTTGCCCAGCCGGTGACCCAGCACCACGACACGCTGCCCCAGCGCAAGCCGTGCTACGCGAGTTTCAATCACGGTCGCCACGCAGTCGAAACCGACAATGCGCGGCAGCGGCAAATTGGGAAAAATCCCGCGTCGCGACAGGATGTCGAAATGATTGACCGCCGCAAACTCAACCTGTAGCCGCACCTCGCCCACACCGGGCGCCGGGCTTTCGACCTCTTCGTAGCGCAGCACCGAGGGCTGACCAAAACTGTGATGTCGTATCGCTTTCATATAAAATGGGGTCGGACTCCAATTGATACGAGTGAGCACCGTACTGTCAAGAAAGCATTAACTATATGTCCTCCGGGTGAGGCTCTTACTATAAGTCCGCGCGGTCATCATGCGTATTTGTCGAGAGTGTAATACCAGAACGACACGACCGAAACCTACGTGACACACCCACAACGAACACTCCCGACAACAGGCATTTTCACGAATTGTAAAGTGACGTCCAAATTGCTACGGTCGCCGTGCAAGTGACAGCGCTGCTGTAGGGAAGTGCGCTTCAACCCGCCATTCCGACAACTACAGGGAGAGCCACGATGCCTGCCAACGAGTTCCTACCGATTCCAGAGTGGTTTTCTTGGGATAACCAAGGTGCCGATATCGCAGTTGCGAGTCTCGCAAATAACAACTCGCTCGATCTGTTCGTGCTCATGGCCGATAACCCCGCCGGACCCAACCGGGGTGTGTATCGGATCGGTAAAACGTTATCCGCCGAGGGCGCAGTCACCGGCGGCTGGACGCCGTGGATCGATGTGCCGGATTGGTTTTCCGCAGAGAACCAGGGCGCAGGTATCGCGGTTGCCGATCTGGATCACGATGGCCAGCAAGATCTGGTGATCTTCATGATCGACAGCAAGCCCAACGAAAATCGTGGTGTGTTTCGCGTCGGCCGCAAGCTGGATGCCGCCGGCAATGTCACCGGCGGCTGGACGCAGTGGGTGGATGTGCCTGAGTGGTTTTCATGGGAAAACCAAGACGCGGCGATTACGCTGGGCAAACCCGATGCGCAAGGCCGCTGCGACTTGTTCGTGTTTATGATCGACAATCCGCCGGGAGTGAATCGCGGTGTGTATCGTATCGGCCGCAAACTGAATGCATTAGGAAATGTGACCGGCGGCTGGACTCCCTGGGTGGATGTACCGGACTGGTTTCCATGGGAAAACCAGGGCGCCGGCATTGCGGTAGCCGATCTCGACAACAATGGCAGCACCGACCTGATCGTGTTTCATGTCGACAACGCGCCCAACGATCAAAACCAAGCATTCTTCCGCATCGGCAAGAACCTCGACGCCAATGGCGTCGCCAATAGCTGGAGCGATTGGTTCGGCGTGCCACATTGGTTTTCATGGGAGAACCAAGGCGGCGGCATTGCGGTGGCGACGCTCAACGGCAAGCCGAAGTTGTTCACAATGATGGTGGATAATCCGCCGCAACAAAATGCCGGCTTCTATCAAGTGCTCGACCTGCAGCAGGATCCAGGGCAGTACGGCCATTGGGATGTGCAAGGCTTTCATTCCGATGTGCTGGCGGTGCACAGCGCGGTTTTACCCAAAGGGAAGGTGTTGTTTTTTGCCGGTTCCGGCAGCAGTCGTAAACGCTTCGAAAGCCCCAACTTCGGCAATGAAGCCAAAAATGTCTACCTCAGCGCCGTCTGGGACTCCACTGCACCTGCGGTGGGCAAGGCCAACTTTTTTGAACCCAAGACGCTGCGTACCGCAAACGGCAAACCTTTCGATTTTTTCTGTGCCGGACATGAATTTTTGCCTGACGGCCGCTTGCTGGTCGCGGGTGGCACCTTGCTGTACAAGGACAACCCCATGTTTCTGGGGCGCAAGGACTGCGTGATTTTCGATCCCGCTACGCAAACTTGGTCGTTTACCGCCGCCATGGCGCATGGCCGCTGGTATCCCACGCTGATTGCTCTGGCCGACGGCCGCGTGCTGGCGGCCAGCGGCTTGACGGAAGCGGGCAATGCGTTGAATGAAACGCTGGAAATTTTTTCGCCCGCCAACAACACCTGGAAGCTGCAACACATCGGCGGCAATCCAGCCAATTTTCAGGGCCTGCCGTTGTACGCGCATTTGTTTCTGCTCAAAGACGGCCGCGTGTTTTTTTCCGGCGGACGTATGGACGATGCGCGACCGACGGCGCCGTGCATCATCAATCTTGCGCCCAATCCGGCGCAGACGCATGCCGTGCCGGATCTACTCGAACCGGATTTTCGTAATCAATCCGCGAGCGTGCTGTTGCCCCCGGCGCAGGCGCAGCGCGTGATGGTAATCGGCGGCGGACCGGTCGGTAAACCCGACAAGCGCGATGCCACCGATAAGGTCAGCATCGTGGATCTGAATGCGCCGAATCCGGTTTACGTTGAAGGTCCCGCGCTGTGTTTGGCACGACTGCATTTGAATGCGGTGTTGTTGCCCGATCATACCGTGTTCGTGTCGGGCGGTTCGCTAAAACAAGAAGACGCACCGTTGGCCAGACGCCAAGCCGAGCTCTACGATCCAGCGACCAACACTTGGCGCCTGATGGCCACGGCCAGCGTCGCGCGGCTGTATCACTCGACCGCCGTGTTGCTGCCCGACGGGCGTGTGGCTGCCGCCGGCGGCAATCCCGAAGGCGGACAAGCGGTCGCGTGGGAGCCGCCTGATCCCAACGAAGAAATGCGTCTTGAAATATTCAGCCCACCCTATCTGTTCAAAGGCCCGCGCCCGGTCATCACAGCAGTGCTCGAGCAGTGGAACTACAATCAACTCGTCACCATCAGTTCACCCGCCGCCGGCACGATTCGGTGGGTAAGCTTGCTCAGGCCCTGCGTGACTACACATTCCTTCGACAGCGGTCAACGTCTGGTAGATTTAGACATCGTTTCCCAAGCAACTGGATCGATCCAGGCGCGCATCACCAACAACCCCAACCTGGCACCGCCCGGTTGGTACATGCTGTTCATCGTAAATCAACCAGGGGTGCCCTCGGTGGCAAGTTGGGTTCATCTGGCTTAAATGTGTTTCCTGCAAATCGACCGGTGAGCAGCGGCTTCGACAGGCTCAGCCCGAACCGCCTGAATAAATCGACGCCGCGCTAGAAGTCTTGTACGACAAGACTTCTGTTAAGGCGTTGACTGTCGTGTTTGATTCCGCGATATTGGCCGCGAGAATTTCAGACGGCTGTTTCGCACTCGGCCACAATTTGACACCGCCCGCACCGTGCTGATGAACCTGTCGCAGCCTCAGCAACATTTCACCGTTGTGGATCGCGATAGTCACCCCACCCTGCGGGCGCTTATCGATAGACATACGGCGACCCTGCGTCTGCCACAGCATGGCCGACAAGCGGCTAGTTTCAAACCACGGGGCCGTAGCATGACAGTAATCAACCAACGCGTGACGGCACTCATCGATAAACCCATCGTGGTGTTTCTGATCGGCATGCGTATCAACCGCTTCTGGAAAATCCACCAGTGGTGGCCGGTGGCGATGGCAATGCCGCGCATGCTCAAAGAACTCGCGGCCGACAAATCCTCGGGCTACCTGTCGAGCGAGATGTGGTTTGGTCGGACCACCCTCATGGTTCAATACTGGGAATCGTTCGATGCGTTGGAGCGTTATGCCAAGAATCGCGATCAGGCGCATCTGCCGGCGTGGACAGCATTCAACAAACGCATCGGCAGCAGCGCTGATGTCGGCATCTGGCACGAGACCTACCAAATTGCACCCGGAAATTATGAATGCATCTACCACAACATGCCGCTGTTCGGGCTCGGCAAAGTGGGACGGGTGGTCGAAGCGGTCAATGCGAACGCAGGCGCGCGTGGACGATTTAAACGGGTCTAGTCGGCAGTGCCTAACCACGCTTGCGCCGCCTCCGGTCCCTGCCCTTTGGCCAGCGCCACACGCGTTAGCGTTACACCCCGTTGAGCCGACGTTATTTGAATAACTACCTGCCGGGAGCGAATCTGCTATGGTTATTTTTCTGGCTTAAACTTTCATGCCGATCATTTTTTCACGCTTGCAAGGAACCATGTAAGTGGCTTCGTTCGGTCTTCTTTGGTCACGTCTTAAGAACGACCGCCGCGCCGCGTGGATTGCGTTGGTCGCGCTGGGCGTGGTGTTAGCGGTGCTGCCGTTGCTGGTGGACGTGGGTTTGGGGCGTGCCTGGGTGCGCGTGCTGAACTTTACGCTGCTGTATGTGATGCTGGCGCTGGGGCTCAACATCGTGGTCGGTTATGCCGGGCTGCTCGACTTGGGCTACATCGCGTTTTATGCGGTGGGTGCCTACGTCTACGCGCTGTTGTCGTCGCCGCATTTCGGGTTGCATCTGCCATTCTGGGTGACGCTGCCATTGGGGGCGCTGGTCGCAGCATTTTTCGGTGTGTTACTGGGCGCGCCAACGCTGCGTTTGCGCGGTGATTATCTCGCCATCGTCACCTTGGGATTCGGCGAAATCATCCGCATTTTTCTGAACAATCTCAACGCGCCGGTCAACATCACCAACGGCCCGCAGGGTGTCAATTTGATCGACCCGTTGCGCATCGGCGAATTCAGTTTGAATCAAACCCAAGTGCTGTTGGGGATGACATTTACTGGCGGCACGTTGCTGTATTACGTGTTCCTGGCGCTCACCTTGCTGACCATTTTTGTCTGCCTGCGCTTACAGGATTCGCGCATCGGGCGCGCCTGGATCGCAATCCGCGAAGACGAGGTGGCGGCCGCCGCAATGGGCATCAACACGCGCAACATCAAACTGCTGGCGTTCGCGATGGGCGCATCATTCGCCGGTTTAAGCGGCGGGTTATTCGCCGGATTTCAGGGCTTCGTCAGTCCTGAGAGTTTCAACCTGCTCGAATCCATCATGATCCTGTGCATGATCGTGCTCGGCGGCATGGGCAACCTGCCCGGCGTGATTCTGGGTGCCGTGTTGCTGACGGTGTTGCCGGAGGCGCTGCGCTACATCGGTGAACTGGAACGCGTATTGTTCGGGCGCGTGCTGGTCGAGCCAAGCGATTTGCGCATGCTGATTTTCGGTCTCGCGCTGGTGGCGATGATGATTCTGCGCCCGGAAGGCTTGCTGCCGTCCAAGCGTCGTGCACGCGAATTCAACGCCGACGACAGTGTGCTCGAACAAGAACGCGCCAGCGTTTACGACGCCAGCAAATGACGCTGCTGGTCGCCACACATATTGACAAAGCTTTCGGCGGGCTGGCGGCGCTGAGCGATGTATCGCTGAGCGTCAATAGCGGCGAAATTTTCGGCTTGATCGGCCCCAACGGCGCTGGCAAAACCACCTTGTTTAACGTGCTCACCGGGCTGTACACGGCAAGCGGCGGACAGGTGTGTTTCGACGGCCAGAGCTTGCTGGTGCACAAACCGCACGCGATTGTGCATTTAGGCTTGGCGCGCACTTTTCAGAACATCCGTCTGTTCGCCAACATGACCGCGCTGGAAAATGTCATGGTCGGGCGACATTGCCGTACCCGTACCGGCGTGTGGGGTGCGATTACCCGCTCGCCGCGCGGGTGCGAAGAAGAAGCTGCGATGCGTAAGCGCGCGCACGCGCTGCTCGACGTGGTCGGTATCCGTACGCAGGCGCAGGCGCTCGCCAAGCATTTGTCGTACGGCGACCAGCGGCGCCTGGAAATCGCGCGCGCCTTGGCCACCGAGCCCAAACTGCTGGCGCTGGATGAACCCGCCGCCGGCATGAACCCCAGCGAACGCGTCGCGCTCACGCAGTTGCTGCAACGCCTGCGCAGCGAGTTGGGCGTGACACTGCTGCTGATCGAACACGACGTCAAACTGGTGATGGGTTTATGTGATCGGGTGGCGGTGCTTGACTATGGTAAAAAAATCGCCGAAGGCGCGCCGGCACAGGTGCGCACCGACCCGCGCGTGATCGCAGCCTATCTGGGTGGAGCCGTCGCCTGAACCTGCTCGAACTCAAACAATTCTCCGTTTCGTACGGTGGCATCAACGCCGTGAAAGGCGTGGATCTACACGTGCAGCGCGGCGAGCTGGTGTGCTTGATCGGGGCCAACGGTGCCGGCAAATCCACGCTGCTCAAGGCGCTGTGCGGGTTGCTGCCGGCGGCACACGGGTCGGTGCTTTACGACGGGCAGGCCATCACCCATCAACCCGCGCACGTGATCGCGCGCTTGGGCCTTGCCTTGGTACCGGAAGGGCGCGGTATTTTCGGGCGCATGAGCGTCGCGGAAAATCTCGACATGGGTGCGTACACGCGCAACGACCCGGCCGGCATCAAGAGTGATCTGGAACGCGTGTTTGGGTTGTTTCCGCGCCTCGCCGAACGCCGCATGCAACAAGCTGGCACCTTGTCCGGCGGTGAGCAGCAAATGCTGGCGATGGGACGCGCGCTGATGAGTCGCCCCCGGCTGCTGCTGCTGGACGAACCCAGCATGGGTCTGGCGCCGCTGCTGGTCGAAAAGATTTTCGACACCATCCGCGCCATCGCACACGACGGCGTGACGATTTTGTTGGTGGAGCAAAATGCCAAGCGCGCGCTGACCATCAGCCAACGCGGTTACGTGATGGAAAGCGGTGTGATTGCGTTGACCGATGCTGCTGCAAAACTGCTGACCAATGCACAGGTTCGGCACGCGTATCTAGGTGAATAGACGCGCAATGAACAAAAGTCTATGGGCACATTTTGTCGAGCGTGTCTTTATGATTGTCCGCGTCAATTTTCAAAACAGCAGCTTTTTTAGCGTCGGTTTTTACCAGCTCGTCATAGGCGACTAACAAGGCTTGGTACTCTTTGTCGAGCTCGGCACAGCGCCACTTGATCAGCTTTTGATCGTCATCCTGCACCTTCTTTTTTTTGGCGGCTTCGCGTTGCAGTGCGCTGCGCAGGTCTTCGGCTTTTTCACCCGATGCGCCGTTTTTCGAGGCTTTTCCACCGGGTTCGGTAGAGACATTTTTCTGGGTATCGAGCGGCGGCCGGTCGCTGAAAATGGTTTTACCGTCGCGGTCTTTCCATCGATACAGCTCCGCTTGTGCCCCGGCGCACGTTAACATTGCGCACAGGCCCAGGACCATCAGTCTGTGGTGTTGACTCATCTTCAGTTTCCGCTTCTCAAGGCTCCCCGCGCGCAGGGGGATGCGTGCAATTGAATCATCGGACAAATGCGCTAAAACCTGAGTCATTGAAGCCACCGGTAAATTGTAAGAAGATGGCTCCCTCGCATAATGTGACGCTCGCTCATTCATGTCTGCGGCACCCCTACAGATTCCGGACAATCCGCCCAAGTTGATCAGCGCGGCGGCCGATCCGTTGCTGCGTTTGCGCGCATGGCAACGCTTTCATCTGCGCCTGACCGGGTTATATGGCGGTACCGTGCTGGTGTCGCTGGTGTTGATTGCGACGATTTTCTACCACTACAGCGTCAACTCCGAGTTGGTGCACCTGCAGCGGCGCCTGCTCACCACGGTCACGGGGTTGGCGGCGACGGTGAGCGCCGAGCATCTGGCCAAAGTCGCGCTCGACGCGCACGAACCGACCAACTACCACAATGAGTTACGCAAGCGTTTTGCCGCTGCGGCGCAAACCGACACCGATATCCAAAGCATTTACCTGCTACGCCTAACCGATCAGCCGGGTCAACTGCGGTTCTTTGTCGATTATGTCAAGGAAGGCACCCTCGCCACGCCGGGCGATGCCTACGACGCCACCGCACTGCCGGTATTGCAGCGTGGTTTCGAAGCGCCGGCAGTTGAAGACGAACCGTTTAGCGACGCCTTCGGCCTGACCCTGTCGGGCTACGCACCGGTGCGCGACGCGAGCGGCAAGGGTGTTGCCCTGGTCGGTGCCGACGTGCAAGCGTCGCGTATCGAAGTGATGAAGAGCGATGTGATGTGGGTAACGTTAGGCGTGTTCGGCATCGCCGCGCTGCTGCTGGGCCTGATTTCATTAGCGGTCGCGCGCAGTGTGCGCGAGCCGTTGACGCGCATCATCGACGCCACCGCTGCGGTTGCACGCGGCGAACTTACCACGCGGCTGGGCCTCAAGCGGCGCGACGAATTCGGGCTGATGAGCCGGCACTTCGACAAAATGGCCGAAGGTCTGCAAGATCGCGAATTCATCCGCGCCATCTTCGGTCGCTACGTCAGCGAGGATGTCGCGCGCGAGTTGCTCGATCACCGCGACACGACCGGGCGCGGCGCGGCGGAGCGCGAGGTGACTATATTATTCAGCGATTTGTCGAGCTACTCGACCATCTGTGAACATCTGCCGCCGGTGCAACTGCTTGACATGCTCAACCAGTATTTGGGTGCGATGAATCTGTTGGTCGACGCGCATCATGGCTGCGTCATTGAAATTCTCGGCGACGCGATCCTCGCCGTATTCGGCGCCCCGTATTTTCGTGAGGATCATCCGCAGCAAGCGATGCGCAGCGCGTTGGCGATGCGGGATCGCTTGGAGCAATTGAACGGCGAGTGGCAAGCCAGCGGGCTTGCCGAGTGCTGGACCAAAAGCGGCATCGCGCAACTCAAGGCGCGCATCGGCGTGCATACCGGGCGCGTGGTGGCGGGTAGCCTGGGTGGCGAAACGCGCATGAAATACGCAGTGATCGGCGACGCCGTAAATGTCGCAGCGCGCCTGGAAACACTGAATAAGGAGTTGGGGACCGACGTGCTGATCAGCGCCGAAGTGTATCGCCGCCTGCCGGCCGAACTGGCAAGCGGCATGCGCGAATGCGGCATGTTCCGTGTAAAAGGGCGCGAACAGGAAGTGCGGGTGTACACGCCGAAGGATGCCACCACCTCTGAAATCGTTTAATTCAGGTGTGCGCCCAGCGCACATTTCAATTCAGCATTCACCATCAAACATTCAAAATTAATCGTTACTCAAGAGATCACCATGACCGAAGCTCGTCGCAGTAAGTGGTTGTTCGCGTATCTGCTGTTCAGCGCCCTGGTGTGCGGCGCAGCGGTGATGGTGATCGAGGTCTTGGGCTCGCGCGTGATCGGGCCATTTTTCGGCGTGAGTCTGTTTGTGTGGACTTCATTAATCAGCGTCACCTTGATTTCGCTTGCGTTGGGTTACTGGTTCGGCGGCGTGCTGGCCGACCGGCGTGGGCACAGCGCCGATCTGTACGGGTTGATTGCCGGCGCCGGTGTCTGCGTGTTGTTGATCCCGTGGCTGAAAGCGCCGGTGCTGGAAGCCAGCCTGCCACTGGGCTTGCGTACCGGCGCGTTTGTGAGCTCGCTGATTTTATTTGGCCCGGCCTTGTTGTTGCTGGGCAGCGTGTCGCCGTACTTGGTCAAGATCGCCGCACGCGCGGTCGACAACATCGGCCGCACCGTCGGCGGCTTGTACGCGCTGTCCACCGTCGGCAGCGTCGCGGGCACCGCGCTCACCGGTTTTTTCATGATCGCGTATTTAGGCGTAAATCAGGCATTTTACGCGGTCGGGTTGACCTTGCTGCTGATTGCGGCGGCCTACTTTGCAGTGCTGCGACGCATGCTCGTCGCCGCTGCGGCGCTGGTCATCGGTCTGGTTTTGGCGCCACAGTGGATCGTGCCACCCGCGCTGAGCACGCCCGGTGCGCAGGTGCGCGAGGTGTTCGCAAGCGACACCTTTTATGGCGCCGTTAAAGTGGTCGATGTTGACTACGGCGACGCGGTGGACCGCCAGTTGCTGATCGACGGCTTGCACCAAGGCGGGCAGGATTTGCGTCGCGGTCTGAGCGTGAATCGCTACCCCTATCTGATGCAGTTTATCCCTTACCGGCTGCAACCCAACGGCCGCGATTGCTTGGTGGTGGGTCTGGGCGCGGGCTTTATTCCCGGCTGGTACAGCGCGCGCGGCATCCGCACCGACGTGGTCGACATCGACCCACTGATTCCGCAACTGGCGCGCGACTACTTTGGTTTTAGCACCAACGGCGATGTCATGATCGCCGATGCGCGACACTTTTTGCTGACCACGCCGCGCATGTACGACTACATTGTTCTTGATGCCTATAACGGCGATATGATGCCGCACCACCTGCTGAGCCGCGAGATGTTCACCTTGCTGGCGCAGCATCTGCGTCCCGGCGGGGTGCTGGGTATCAACTTCATCGGCAGCGTCAGCGAGCAGCGGCGCATGACCGGCTCGGTGGTGCGCACGCTGCGTAGCGTGTTCGAGTTGGTGGATGTCTACCCCGCCTTCGATCTAGCCGATGCCGACGGCGGCGTGGGTAATCTGGAAATTTTTTCTTACAACGGCGCACGCAACCTGTTGCCGCTCGGCGAGGTTCCAGGGCTTGATATTCACCCGCGCGTCAATGCCCAGGTGCGTGGCTTTCTGCGCACAAGTTATCCATTCACCGTCGATGCCGATACGCTGGTGCTGACCGACGACTACAACCCGATGGATTTTTTCGACGCCGACCTGCGTGAACGAGTGCGCGGCTGGCTGCTGAAATCCACCGTGCACGGATTGCTGACGCGATGAGCGACACGCATGCCTTGCTACGCCTGCTCGCCGACGGCCGCTTTCATTCCGGCGTGGCTTTGGGTGATGCCTTGGGCGTGACGCGGGCGACCATCTGGAACGCGTTGCAAAAGCTTAAAAAGCTCGGCATCGATGCCTATGCGGTGGCAGGCAAAGGCTATCGTCTACCGGCGCCGCTGGAGTTGCTGGCGGCGGACCAGATTCTCGCCGCGCTGTCCACGCCGGCGCGGACAGCGCTAAAACGACTGGATGTGCATCTGGAGGTTGCGTCGACCAACGCGCTACTGGTCGAGCACGCACAACGCGGCGCGCCCGGCGGCTGGGCTTGCCTGGCCGAATATCAGAGCTCCGGTCGCGGCCGACGCGGCCGCACCTGGGTATCGCCGTTCGGCGGCAATATTTATTTGTCGGTGTTATGGCGCTTTAATTCCGGTGCCGCCGTGGTCGGTGGTTTGAGTCTGGCACTGGGCGTCGCAGTCGCCGAAGCTCTGCAGGCGGCTGCGGTGCCGGGTGTTGGCTTGAAGTGGCCCAACGATGTGCTCTGGCAGAGCAAGAAACTGGCGGGCATTTTGGTGGAAATGGCCGGCGAATCTTCCGGGCCGTGTTATGTCGTCGCGGGCATTGGCGTCAACGTCGCCATGGCGGCGGAGATGGCCGCTACCATCGACCAGCCGTGGGTCGATATCGTTTCAATTACCGGTGTGCGGCCGGCGCGCAATCCTCTGGCGGCGCTGTTGTTGCAACACGTGCTGCTGGCGTTGCAGACCTTCGAACGCGAGGGTTTTGCCAGTTTTCTGCCGCGTTGGCGCGCGCGCGATGCCTACGTGGGCAAAGAGGCGCTGTTGCATTTGCCGCACCATACCCTGCGTGGCCAAGTCGACGGCATCGATCCGCAGGGTGCGTTATTATTCGCACAGGGCGGCGCGACCCGCGCTTATGCTTCCGGTGAACTGAGCTTACGAGAGGTATCGGCATGATGCTGCTGGCGGATATCGGCAACACGCGCATGAAGTGGTCTTTGTGGGAAGACGGCGTGCACACGCGCACCGGTGCGGTGGCGCATGAACCGGCGTTGTTCGCGCGCAACCTGGACGCGCAATGGCGCGGCATCGCGGCACCCGAACGCGTGCTGGTGTCCAACGTGGTCGGCACAAAAATCGCGGACGCATTATACGACTGGGTGCAGAAGCGCTGGCAACTGCATACCGAGTTCGCGCACGCACAAAAGCAGGCTCATGGCGTGACAAATTCTTATGCACGCCCCGACCGCTTGGGCGTGGATCGCTGGTTGGCGATGATCGCCGCACGCCGTGCCCTTCCTGCTATGGCGGTGTGCGTGGTCGATTGCGGCACGGCGATCACGGCTGACGTGTTCGACGCCGGCGGACAACATCGCGGCGGCCTGATCACTCCCGGACTGGTAACGATGTGCGGCGCGTTGACGCGCGACACCTCGGGCATCGGCGCCATGCAGCAAGACTTGGCGGCACCCGAAGTCTGGCTGGCAACCGACACGCAGAACGGCGTGCTCGCCGGCACGCGCCTCACCGCCGCCGCATTTGTTGACCGGGTGTTAACCGATGCACAGCGCAATTTAAACGCGCCCGTCAGCGGCGTGATCACCGGCGGAGATGCGTCGGTGCTGCTGCCGTTGCTGCGCACGACGCTGCGTCACGAAGCGCATTTGGTGCTGGATGGCTTGGCGGTATTCGCGGGGAGCACGCCATGAGGTGGGCGTTTTTTCTATTGCTGTTCGTCAACACCGCATTCCTGATCTGGCATCAGTTGCATCAACCTTCGACCGAATCGGTGGCCGTCACGCCGACCAAATCGCCCGGCGGCAATAAGTCCATTCGACTGTTGCACGAAGTCGAGAATGGCACCCGCAGCCCGGCCGAAACATCCGAGCCCGCTAACACAGCGGCCCAGCGGGCACGCGAGCCCACACGACCTGCGGAGAGCGTACGCCCGCCGCCACCGCCACCGCCGACATCGGCAGCGATAGAGACAGTGCCGCCGCTGACCGAACTCGAAAGAAAAGTTTTAGCCGCAGAAGCGCGGCAGGCCGAACGCATCGAGGCCAATCTTGCGGCGCGCAAAATTGAAGAACGGACGGCACGCGAACGTCCACGCCCAGCGGCGGAGCCCGAAGCCACCGCGTGTTTTGCACTCGGTCCGTTCAGCGTATTGAGCAACTCCGAAAGTGTCATGGCCCGGCTGGTCGGCCTGAACTTGGGACTGCGCACCGCAGTTCGCGAACACGAAGTCCGCAGTACCCAGCAGTGGTGGGTGATCGAAGCAACCAAGGATGAGCGCGCCGCAAACAAACGGCTTGAAGAGCTACGCAAGAAAAAAGTCGCCGATGCCAACATCATCAACAACGGTGAATACGAAAACATGATCTCGCTGGGCAAATACGATTCGGAAGCGCAGGCCAACAAACGCGTCAACACGCTGGTTAAACTGGGCTTTCGGCCAGTGGTCGAAAAACACTTCGACAGCACCACGCAATACTGGGTCGATGTCGACGAAAACGCACGCCGCCGTATTACCGCAGCACAGATCAAAGACGTGATCAGTGGAACGGAAAAGGTCGAAAAAAAACAACGTGCGTGTAAATAAACCCCATCGCGTTTAAAATGTCCGCGCGTAGCGCAGCCGGGTTAGCTCAGTCGGTAGAGCAGCCGCCTTGTAAGCGGCAGGTCGGGGGTTCGATTCCTCTACCCGGCACCATCCTCACGCTTCGCCGCGCAAATCATCCCAAAAATGCAGCACTCCAAACGACATTCGTCGTGGCGCTGGGTTTTGATTTTGACCACGATGCAGCGGCATTGAGCGCTACTTGCTCAATTACCGTGTTGTTATGCAAACTAACCCCGGCGGGCGGCAGTAGCCAGACGGCGAAATTCTTTTTTCTCGGTGAGATGGGGCGCGATATTACGGATTTGATCGAGCGCATTCGCTAGATCATGTGGGATCACCGATCCTTCGGCTGTCCTGATCGTCAGATCAAGAAGCCGCAACAGGGCGGCCGCTTTTGCGTGGCTGTCGATGCTCGAAAGCTTCGGCTTGCCGTTTTCTTCACCATATATGGGTTAGGCGGGGCTTTTTGCGCCGTAACCCAACAAACTCAATCTTCCTTCTGAACGCCGGTATTGAATGTTTAGGTTTGTTGGGTTACGCGATAAAACTGCTAACCCAACCTACATTCTTCGTGCACATCGACGAAACCGACTTCAACGCGGCCTAGCAGTGGTTTGAGCGCTTTCAAGACAAAGGCTTCTCATTTACGGACTGCGTCTCGTTCGCCGTGATGAAACGGCTCAAAGTCAAAACCGCGCTCATCTTCGATAAACACTTCTCGCAAGCCGGGCTTGACAAAAAAACCTGACGCTCACGTGCCACACCCGCAAATCGTTTTCCGTTCCAGCAAATTCACTGTAAAAAAATACGTGCCGTCCGCCACCCGATACCGTCGATAGTCCGGCATGCCTTCTCCGTAATTCGTAGGGCGGATGAGGCGAAGCCGTTATCCGCCATTTCGCCTCCGCACACAAGCCGCTAGTGATTACATCAAGCCCCGCCACTTCGATGCGGGCAGATCATGAATCGTGAACGGGCAACATACGGCGGATGGCTGCGCTCATCCGCCTTACGGGTTACAGGTACTCAACCGTAGGATCGCTTAGCGAAAGAATATCAACGCAGTTTGCATCGGTAATAATCGCGAAGTGCCGAATCCCGGCATAATCTCGCGGTGTGTCTGCGGTGACACGCGCAACAAATTCCGAGTCTTTAACGATATAGAAGCAACCCCTCATCAATCCTTTCGACCTTGATGCTTCGCCATCCAAGTCGGTTTCGTCGCGACACTGGTATGCAACATGTCGATCAAACGCGACTCGAATAACTCGTTCAGTGCCGTACTCACGAAGCAGGAGACGAAAACCCTCCCAATCGTCAATTAGCGCATCAATGGACACAGAAGGGTGCTGCCCCTCCACAGCGTCCCATACTTCGTATTTTTGACTCATGTCATGCCTCATGGATAACGGATCTTGGTATCGCGACTGCCGCAAGTCACTTCAATGGTGCGCATACAGTCAGTCTTACTGTCGTGTATGTTCACGGGTCGTCCATCGGGCAAAGTCCCGGTTCTTGTTCCATTGCCGCGATCTTTTACATTGTTAACATCTAGCGCATCGAAGTCCTTGTCGGCTTGATCTCGGCCACCCGGGTGATCGTACTGATCCGCCCGTCCTTTGGTCTCACGACCCTTGGTCGACTCGTCGATGAGCTGGTCAATTGTTTTCCCGCCCCCACTACTATTTGACCCTCCCGATTCATCCCCTTCCCCTTCGCCGCTTCCAGATTGCGACGAATTATATATCCACCAAGCCGTTCCCAATCCGAGTAATGCACACGGATAACATGCGACTGTTGTGTTCGTACTATTGATCCGGCCCGCAAATTGTTTGAAGAACGTACCCGGCGAAGGCGCGCCGCAACCGAGTCTGCCTTCTCAGTAATGAAACTGTTTGAGGGCCGGATCAATAACAGGAGCGCTATCTCCTTTGCACGGCCCACCACCCCACACGGAGGAACCCGACGGATGGCCTCGAACCCCCGCCCGACGATCCGCTCCCTCCGCTCGGCGGTTTCTGGCCGGGCGAATCTGTATTTATCGGGCCAGTCGTGACGCCGGGTTGGACTTTCTCCGCAATCTGGCATGACACCCCTTGTCGGCACAATCCCATCCCGAAAAGCGCCAATCCATTGATGCCCATGTTATATACCAATACAGGGTGTAAGGGATAAACGAAAAACGAACCAATGAATAATGCCGCCCCCACTATTTCCTGGAGTAACGGTGGTGCATTCGCAATCTTCTCTCCCCACTTATTAACTACCTTTTCCCATCTCTTGGCGGCTTTTTTCAACCCACTCAAAAAATACCCGCTCGGATCAGTCGCACTCAGCGGGTTGTTATCCACATAGCTGTAGTCATGTAGGTTGGCTTAGGCGCGGCTTTTTGCATCGTAACCCAACAAATTCAATCTTCCTTCTGAACGCCGGCCTTGAATGGTTGGGTTTGTTGGGTTACGCGATAAAACCGCTAAACCAACCTACATTCTGCCCAATCCCCCAATACTGGATAACAGAATCCCGATGCTGACCGACTCACAATTAAAATCCAGCGTTGACGCCTTATGGAATAAAGTCTGGACCGGCGGCTTGTCCAATCCGCTCGATGCCATCGAGCAACTTTCCTACCTGTTTTTTCTCAAGCAGATCGACGAGTGCGAGCAAGATGGCGAGCGTCATGCCCGGCTGCGCGACGACAAATTTGAACCGCTGTTTTCCGATCCCACCTTGCGCTGGTCGCATTGGAGCCAGTTGCCTGCAGACAAGGCACTCAAGCACGTCAAGGAAGTCGTGTTCCCCTTTCTGAAAAGCTTGGGCGACAAGGCTGGCTCCTTCGGCGCGCAGATGGAGAATGCCGAATTCAAGATCAACAAACCGAGCCTGTTGATCGAAGTGTGCCGCGCGATAGAAGCGATGCAGATTTCGGTACAGAACCAGGACGTGCAGGGCGATCTCTACGAATACCTGCTGTCCAAGCTCAACACCGCCGGCACCAACGGACAGTTCCGCACCCCGCGCCACATCATCCGCATGATGGTGAAAATGCTCGACCCGCGCCCCGGCGAGCGCGTGTGCAATCTGAGGTCGGTCGTCAATAGTGGACGCCATACCCATCACGCAACCGCCTGTTGTTGACATTTCTGTGCGGACACCGCTGGAGCCAAGTAACCGAGCTTCGAATGCCGTCGTTGACGGTTGTAGAAAAACTCGATGTACTCGGTACCACCTGGGCGCGCGTTTCGTAACGTCGGCGATGCGTAAGTTCATTCTTGAGTGTGCCCCAGAAGCTTTCCATCGGCGCATTGTCATAGCAGTTGCCCTTACGGCTCCAACATTGCATCTGGAATTTCTGCAACAGGCGTCGATCATCGTGGCTGAAAAGTTGCCGATGATTTTTTAAAGGCGCTGCGTAATATCGGGTACTTATATTTGACCTGTGCACCACCTGCCCTTAGAATTCACGCCTTCGAAACGGGCGATTAGCTCAGCGGGAGAGCACTGCCTTCACACGGCAGGGGTCGCAGGTTCAATCCCTGCATCGCCCACCAAAAAGAAGTAGTAAATCAGCCACTTACCAACATATCGGGGGTGGCTTTTTTACGTCTGGCCACAAAGAACCGAAGCTTGTGGCCAATCTGTAGCCAAATGGGGGTGGCGTGTGGCCACCCTGCACCACCCGCCGCAAATTCACGCACGCCATCGCCAAGCAGTTCGGCGTCAAAGTCCGATCAAGTAGCAACTTGGCGCGTCGATATTTCCCACCATCCACAGGAACATATTGAACGAATCGTAGCGTACGCTATAGCGGGAGTCTCGGAATCGCGCTAACATTAGCGGTATGTTGTCCGACATAGAACTACAAGCAGCAGGGAAACGGTCATGAGTGTTAAGACGTCTGTGTTCGGTGGAATCACAATTAGCGGGAATGACGCGAAAGCGTTTGATCGCCAAGTAACACATGGCCGCCCAAAGCAGGCCGCACGGGATTCGTACGCGCGCGGAAAATCGCTTGTAGATGAATTCAACAGCAAGGGTTACGCCACAATCAAGCCTAAGAAGTAGTCGCGGATAAAACAGGGGCGCAAGAGATTGCCCGACGCATTCTTTCTCAGACCGATAAGACCCGGCGACGATACCGGCAAGTTTTCCCTCGGAACCCCAGAAGCCCAGCCGCTTAAGTCTTTCCTCAAGAAACAGGCGAAGGACTACCATCGCAAGAACGTCGCAAAAACATTCGTACTCGTTGACTCACCGGATGACTCGCGAGTTCAAGGGTATCTCACCCTCGTTTGCAGTGAGATAAAAAACGAAGCCAGTACACGGCTGGACGATTGCGGTGACGCGAACAAATACACCACGTTCCCCGCGATCAAGATCGCACGTTTGGCGGTCCACAACGATTTACAGCGTGGCGGTTACGGTCGCACCGTGATGGACTGGTGTATTCGTCACGTTGTCGAAAACATCATGCCCCACGCTGGGTGTCGTTTCTTGGTTACGGACGCAAAGCACAGCGCGGTTAGTTTCTATAAGAAGTGCGGCTTCACGATGCTTGAGTCGGAAGAGAAAAACAAACATCCGATCATGTTCGTTGACCTTCACAAGTTGACGGCGGTTTTACCCTCTACCCAAAAATAAAGGCCGCACCCTTTCGAGCGCGGCAAGACCAACCTACGAGGAAACTATTCAAGGATCAAATGGCTTAGGTTCCGGCAAACCCCCTAAGCGCACAAGGCGCTTGGCCGCTTGACTAAGCGATGACGTAGGCGGCTTGCCTTGCGCTTGGCCGCCCGGACCGGGGATTGTTGTGACACGTTTGTGTTTCATGAAATGCTCGCTTCAAAGTCAGACTCTATTTTCGAAGCGGCATCGGCTGCTTTTTGAATTTCAGAAATGTATTTTAGGTCCGTCGAGTCTTTCGCAACTTGGCGCGCCTGCCGCAACGGGTGCGAGCTGTCCTGGAGCAATCCGTCAAGCTGCGCCCGTTCGGTTACCAGCTCGGGCGCCATTCGAATCTCAAATTGCTCGGTGTAATCTTTTCTCAAGGAGTCATGTATTGACGTTGTGATCAAGTTGCCGTTTATCAACGCGCTCAGCACCTCATGATCGCCATCCTTGAATGCTTTGGAAACAGCGGTCATGCGATCCTTTTCGGACATTTGGCGCATCGCCTGTCTAATCTCCACGCCACTCGCCAAGGGCTCCAGTTTCGCCTTGGAGCGGATCTCACTGTCGAAGTTTGCGCGTAGTCGCGCGTGCTCGGTGAAAATCTCAGCCTCAAGGCGCAGGGCAGCGTCGGCCAACTTTTGGGACGCCGCCGAAACCTTCAGCGCGTGTGCCTCGGGCGTCGTGGTCGGGCTGCGATTCGCGGCGAGCTGCTCGAAGGCCCGCACCGCGTTGCCGGCGCTTTCGAGGCTAAGGTGTAAACGAACCAGTTTTGGGCTCGGGTAGTGCTCACGGGCGCGTTCCAGCATCGTTTTTATCAAGCCTGTTTTTGGGGCGTGATCGATGTGCACTTTTGAAAATGTTGTGTCGCTCATTTTTTAACCCTCGGCGTAGTGATGTGCGTGCTTGACATTATTTTTGATGCTCATTTTAAATCCTCGCTGGTTGGTGTTGTTTTAATGTCGACAACTGTCACTTCGATAACGCTAACATGAGCTCCCGATCCCCGTGAAAAATACCGGCTCATCGTGATTTAACGCGTATCGGCAAGCATCGGCCCCGTGATCGGCAGCGCCGGAATCAACGTCTTCAGCGCGACGTGGATCGCGGGGCAGGCTTGGCACAGTTTGCCAGAAATATCTGCAATTGCGGGCAATGTAGAGTCCGGGCACGCCAGGTTTTCCAGCGTCGGCAAGCATACGGCGCATTAGTTACCATCCTGCAACGCGGGATCCTTTGCGAGCGCGAGTGAATATGACGCCAGCACGTCTGAATTCGTCGGCAATTGATCCGGCTTCAGCTCCGGTTTTGCTGAATATGGCATCGTCGGCGACGCCTTCGGGAGCCACGCCCCACTGGTCACACATTGATTTAATCCGTGCCGCAACTTCTGGCACTGTCAAGCCAAGGCCCCTAGTAGGGTCGTTACTGTCGGCAGTGGTCAGCTCATCCAGCAACAGAATGGAGCCACGCGGATAGAATTTGCCGAAAACTTCAGCGCCGGGCGACTCGACACATAAAAATGTCAAGCTTTGTGCGCTCATCCCCCAATCGTGCGACAGGAATATGCGCCACTCGGGATCGCGACCAATGCGAAAGTGTCCGGGAGGACAGTCAAGTGAATCGGGCAGGTGCGGCCACGGCTCAAACATGTTGCGGTACTCATCCAGCACGGATGCGAAGTACGAGCCACGAATAACAGTCCAGTCGCCGTCAAGCCAAGCTGCGGCTAGCTCGGGATCGTTGCTGCATGCGGCGCGAAGGTTAGCTGCGTACTTTTCCCTGTCGATGAAAATGTTGTCGCGAAAGGTTGATGCAATCGTGACGAACTGCGCGCCGGTAGCAGGCTCGGTGTAGGGCACCCATGATTGCTGTAACGCATGCCTTTTCGCTGCCCAGCTATGACCAACACCACCAGGATTTCCCAGCAAAATAACCCTTGTAGGAACTCCTGATGGTGCTCTCAACGATGCGCGAAGCCCGTCAACTAGGGTAGGGTTCGGGTATTGTCCAACCTCATCGACGGCGATATGTGTGTAAGATTTACCGGCGAATTTCAGCTTATCCGGCTCACCCTCAAGCTGATCAAGCTGGACGGTGCCGCCGTTTGGCAGACTGAACAAATGTTTCTGCCCGTTGTAGTGATCATCTCCGAACACTTCATGGAAATACTGCCGCAACTCTGATTCCATATCAGTCAGGCCCGGGAACGATCTGCGAATCACAAGGCAACGCGCGCGAGAACCATACTGTTCTGTATGGCGCAAGAACATCGCAGCTAACAGTCGTGATTTCCCGCCACCTTTGCCACCACCGAGAAATAGATCGAAAGTCTCAGGCACGCCCATTGCTCGGCTTTGCCAAGGGCTTAGCTGATCGGCCTTAAGCTGCGTCTGGCTCATCGTCGTGGCCGATTTGCTGGACGGTAGGCTGTAACTGTTTTGCGTAGTCGGCAGGACTCAGTGAGGCAGGCAAGTGGAACACTATCTGGACGCGCTCCTGTGCCCCTACAGGCGACTTCTCGCTCATGCCGTGGCGTGTGGCCAGTAGAATCTTTGCCGCGTTCACGTCGCCTTGCACGGCCTTGTCGTACAGGGCTTTCAGAAGTTGGTCGCGCTCGATTGCTAACGCGTTGTCCCACACCAAACGTGACGGTGCGTGATCGCGGACTACTTGCCGGAATTGCGCCAGTGGCATTCCTAAACTGGTAGCAGCGGTGGATTCAGAAAGCAGGCCATTGCAGGCCATCGACTCAAGGTGAGCGCGTGCGCCGGGCGGGAACTTTTCAAACGGCCTACCCATACCAAACCCCTGCATTTAAACCCGTTAACTTAATGTCAATCATAGCTCAATTGTACGCAGTTGGCCACTGATTGGCCACTAATAAACATTATCAATACCTTATTAAGTAGATAACACGCCATGTTAAACGATATTTTACCTGCTACTCTAAGGCAGTTGTCCATGGTTCATAAGGGTTTGCGCATATTCTCCAATCCCAAACCTGCAACTTGTGCCCTTTTCTGTGCCCTTTGCTGTGCCCTTTGGTGCGCCCTTTGTGTCTGTTTACGCCCTTTTCACCTCTTCCATGTGTGCCCTTTGTGCCCTTTCTCTATAGAAGGGCACAAAAGGGCACAAAATGGTGGCGGGGCACATTACGCATGGCTTAGTGGTTTTCGCCCATGGTGACGAAGCCGTGCTCGATTTTCACTTTGCAAAGAATCAGTAAAGAATCGCGAACCTTATAAAAACTACGTTTCGGCATGTCAGCGTCAACGCACGCTTGGAGCCAGTCATCCACGGTCACGCGTGCGGTGTCCCCGTCATATCCTCCGGCCTGTTTCGTTTCGCAGTGGCTCTTCGTCACTTCGTCCAAACAACGCAGCGCCACGGTTTGCCATTTGCCGCTGCCTTTTTTGCCCAAGGCTTTCGGCGCTTCGTAGTCTGTGCGAACCAGCACGCCGGACGTGATCGGCAGGCCCTCGTCGTCCACGATTGGCAGCTCCACCACGCGAAACTTAAACGCCCTCGGCTCGGGTAGTGCGCCATCTTTCATTTTCGTAAACTCAGCGCGAATAGTGCCGGTGTCGTCTTTATCCAAACGGATCGCAGTTTCAACGCTGGCGGGCAGCACAATTGACCCACGGCCTCGCGTCTTGTCACCATGCCCCGTGTGGTGCACTAACATCACAGCGCAGCCGTAGCGCGTGCGTATGCGGTCACAGCCTGCAATGAATCGCGTCATGTCGCCCGTACTGTTTTCGTCGCCTGCCCCAAAGTTGCGAGCCACGGTGTCAATGATGACGATTAGCGGATTGCCGTGTTCGCTTGCGATTACTGATATTTTTTCGATGACATCTTCAAGACTTGAAGGGTCAAGCATCGACATTGCCGTGGTACTGAAATACAACGGCGCATCGTCCACGTTCACGCCATGCGCAATGGCCCATGCAGTACGTCTTCGCGCAAGTCCGCCATGCCCTTCGCCCGCGATGTAAATAACCGGCCCTTGCTTGACAGTTGCGCCATGAAACGCCGTTCCGGTCGCGATGCTGAACCCGATATCAAAGGCGAAAAACGACTTACAGGCCGCAAAGTCGCCAAACACGACGGCCAGCGTGTCGCGCTCAATTACGTTGCGGATGATCCAGTCCGGCGCGCTTAGCTTTAAGTCGCCCGCACGAATGAGCCGAAAGCCTGTTTCTGGTGGCGCGTCCAGTGCCAGCAGCTCCGATGCCGTCAGGCCGTACGTGTCGTGATGTGCAAAGTCGGTGGCTCTCATATTTGAGCCTCCCGCTGTGAACACGATTTCAGCACACCAAGAATTGCGTCTTGGATATGCGGGCGCAGGTGTTGCCATTCACAGTGGACAATGTCGATCCATTGAACACGCGGAAGGCCCGACAGATATAGAATAATTTCCCGATTCGTCGACGCGATCAGATGCCAGAAAAATTCCATTTTTACGGTGGCGAGTGTCATCGGCTGGCCCTCCGATGCGCTTCGAGCCGGAATTGGTAGCACGGTGCACGACAACACGGCTTGCGATTTTTCAGGGGAAAATGTAGTATTTGGGCGCTTGCTGTTGATTTGGTTCCGCCCCCGAAACCGCCCTCCGGTCCGGGGGTTTTCATTTTATAGATCATGCCGCCACCGCCCGCGCTTTGGCATCAAGCCATAAGTCAAGGTCGGCTTTGCGCCAACCTACGCAACGAGAAGAGATGCGAATTTTTCGCGGGAATGTGGGATCTGATTCGCTGAGGTCGTGTAACTTCGTACGCCCCATTCCGAGATACAGCGCAGCATCGGCTGGCCGGTAAAACGCTTGTGTAGTATGTGTCACGCTGAGCACCTTTGTTGTTTAGGCGCACAGTTGAAACCGAAGCGACAGAAGCGTGCCCCCTACACTTCCGTTTTTTGTTTCTTCAATATGGCACTGACCGTGCGTGAACAGATTCCGTGTCGAGCTGCGATTGTCTTCAGCAGTTCGCCATTTCCACGCTGTTTAACTATTTTCGCATCCCGGTCGTCAAGACCCGCCGTTTTGCGTTTGGAGTCGCGCCTAAGTTTGCCGCCAGCACTTGCCCCGGATCTCGACTGCCCACCGCGCACGGCGTCGGCAAACAGCAAAAGCGTTTCAACCTCGGTGATTAACAGTCGTATTTGTTCGCTAACTGCTCGCTCCACCTTGCGCGGCATCGCCAGTTCAATTTTGTTGATTCGCCACGCGATATTGTCGGGCGGGTTTGTGCCGAATTGCGCGACAATTTCCGCCTTTATCGTAGCCAGCCGTGCTTCGTGGCCCGCTATTTTCTTGATTAGACTTAGCGCAGTCATGCCGCACCCCGTTTGCTAAAGTCCACCTGTTTAGCTAGCACGTCAACGGCAAGCGTCGCTTGATCGGGACATATGTGCCCATAATGCTGCTCAATCATCTGAGTGCTTTTGTGTCCTGCGAGTCTGGCGACTGTTAGTAATGGAACCCCTTGCGCCAACAACGACGAAACGAAGTGATGACGTAGCGCATAAAAGTCAAGCCCGGCAGGCAGTCCGGCGAATTTCTTAACGTGCACCCACGGCTTCTTGTTCGCTGTGCGGTCCAATTGCTGGCCCGTTACTGGCGACGGGAACACAAGCCCGCCCGATGGTTTGCCGTGTTGCTCCCACCATGAACGCATAATCCCCGCGATGCGTTCATTAAGCTTCATTTCGACTATTGCCGCTTTACCACCGCGACGACGCGCCACGGTCGATGACTTGCTTGCTGCTTTTTTCATTCGTGAAAATGGAACGTTCAATTCTTCCCACGTCAACGAAACCAAATCGCCAGTGCGCAAGCCTGAATGAAAAGCAAAATGTGCGAACGGAACAAACCAATGCGGATACGCCACAATGTCAAGGTCCGGCAGGTGCGGTTTGCCATGCTTGCGGCTATTTCTGCGCCCCGCTCTTATTTCCTCGGCGAAGGCTTCTAACCCGATGTGAAGTCGTTCAATCTCATTCGGCGTCAATATCCGGCGCTTTTCTTTGCCGGGGTCAGATTCGATGCGCGCCTGTTCTTTGCTACTCGGCGCGTCAAGCTTGAACCCTTCAAGTGGATCGGATTTTATCACCTCATCGCGGACGGCCTGTCGAAGCAACGTCTTCAGCGACGTATAAGCGCGCTTTAGCGAGGTGTATTTGCCCTCAAAACTATCCTGCCAATCGCGCAAATCTTGACGGGTGATTTCATCCATCGGTCGATCCAGCAGATCCGCGAAGTTTTGCTTTAGTCGGCTACGATCCAACTTCGCGGACTCAAGCGGCCACGTGTCCAGGGTCTTGCTGTAGCGCCCATCAAGATAGCGGCGCAAGGTTTTGCCCTCCCGCGCTTTTTCGTCGGCTTGTGCGTGCTCCCACTTCGTTTTGCGATCCTTGATCGGGTCGGCGTCACTCATGGCCCATTGCGCAGCTTGAGCAGCGGCAGCTTGCGGCAACACAGCGGGAAATTTTCCTATGGTCTTGACGTGGCGCTTTTTGTCGATAGTCGACGTGTACCGATAACGCCACACGCAGCCGCCCCGCAAACGAATTAGATGCAGGCCGGTGTTGATGGTGCAACTAAGCATCGCGCCTTCGTTCGCGGTGCTGGAGAACTTGCTTGCGGCGCTTTCTGTGATGCTGGTTCGCTTGCTTTCACGTGCCATGTTTACATTTCCTGTGGCCAATCTGTGGCCACCAATGTAACACAAACGCGGACAAACTAGAACAAATGCGGTCTACTGTTCAATACGATCAATAACTTAGCTAGTGGTGGTGCGGGGCTTTTCTCTTTCACACGGCAGGGGTCGCAGGTTCAATCCCTGCATCGCCCACCATACCTTTATTTACCGAACGAGTTTCGATTCGGCGCCGAGTCCTTCGACAGCGCGAACGTCAACGAGCGTTCGGCATTGGCTTGCCAGTTATAGCGTGTCTCGACACTTGTGCGTGCGTTTCTGCCGGCAAGCGCTAATGCCGCCGGATCGGCGAAATATTCGTCGATGCACTTGGCCAGGGCGTGGGCGTCTTTACGGCGAAATATTTTTCCTTCCTTGCCCTCGGTAACGGCATCAAGTAGCGGCCCATAGTCTGGAACGACGACGGGTTTTCCGAGCGCCATGTATTCGAATATTTTCATCGGCGAGCCATAGTCGTTTGAGTCCGGCATGACACCGAGCGAGAACGCGGCGACGTAATGCATTAATTGCGCGTGCCCGATGGCGCCCGTGAAGAGCACCCGCTTCGCCAAGCCATAGTCGGCTGCTTTGCGCTCGATCTCGCTTCGTTGCGGGCCGTCGCCGACCAAAACCGCGAGCGCGTCCGGATGATTGTTGGCAACAATTTTAAACGCCTCCAAAAACAGAGGTAAGCCGTGCCACGGCGTGAAACTACCGACAAACCCGACGATTTTTTTCTGTGCGAGCGCTACACCACCGATGCTTGTTACCGGCGTAATCGCGGGATGAAAAGTCTGCGGGTCGGCCGCGTTCGGCATCACCAGAATTTTATCTTGTGGCACGCCATAATCTGTCACGAGCTGGTCCCGCAAGCGGCTTGATACGACGACAATGGCGCTGGCGCGGCGAAACAGCCAGGCGTCGACACGTCGCGCCAGCGGTAGCAGCAGGCGGCTGCGCTTACGCACCAACGGGCTCATTGAGGTGTAGTTCACTTCAAGCAGCAGCGGTATTCGGCGGCGACGCGCGAATAAAGCGCCGGCCACCGCAAAGATGGCGTAGCGCTCGTATAAAAAATCGACCGGTTGATCAGCCGCGCTTTTCTTCAGCCCGCGCCAGGCAAAAAAGTTATAGGCAATTTCCGCCAGTTCGAAGGCGATTTCCGGTATGTGTTGCGAAATAAATGCAAACAGTGGGCGCCTTGATCCGGCCGCCTGAGATTCCGCTCGAAGCGGTTGTGCGGTATGCGCACCGGCGGGCGAAACTACCGTCACGTCGTGCCCCAGGTTTTTCAGCCCCGTGGCAATGCCCCAAATGTGCACCGCTTCGACTCCGTGTCCCTGCGTTCGATGGAGATAAAGTATGCGCAAAAATCCACCTCAATGGTTGGCAAGCACCCGGGTGAACAACGCTTTTTGTCCGGCGGTCGTGGCGTCCCAACTGAAGTGCTCGGCGTAACGACGCGTATCGCGCCGGTCAGGCATGTGTGTCAACACCCTGTGTATGCCCTCGGCAAGGGCCGTTGGAGTACGCGCATCGACCAGTTGTCCTGCGCAGGCTTCGCTAACGACTTCGGGCGTGCCCCAAATGCGGGTCGCCACCACCGGCGTGCCGCAGGCCATCGCTTCGAGCAGCACGTTCGCCCAGCCTTCGCGGCTGGAAGCCAGCACCAAGGCATCGGCCGCGCCGTAATAATCGACCAGTTGCGGCGTGTCCAGACGACCTAAAAATTTTACGCGCTCCGCCACACCGCGCTCTTGCGCCAACTCGCCCAAGCGCTCGCGTTCCGGGCCGGCACCGGCGATCAACAAGCTTGTATCCGGCAGATTTTTAAGCGCCTCGATAACCAGGTCGTGACCTTTGCGCGGTATCAAATAACCGACCGAGAGCAAGGTCGTGCCCTGCACACCTAATTTTGCACGCAGCACGTCACGCTCCACCGGTGGGTGATATTTGTCGAGATCAACCCCATTGCGCAGCACGGTCACGCGCGCGTCGGCCACGCCCATACCGATCAACACATCTTTGAGCGCCTGACACACGGTGATCATCGCGGCGCTGTTTGCTGCCGCCCACTGGATCATGCGCCGTGGCCAATAATATTCCGGAATCAGATTCAAATCGGTGCCACGCGCGGTGATCACCACGGGCTTGTGCAGTTCGCGCCCGAGCATGGCCGCCGCGACACCGTCGGGATAGAAGTAATGCGCGTCGATCAAATCGAAGTGATCGCCGGACTGTAAAATTCGGCGCAGGGTGTTTTTTACCGCGTAGGCCATCAATAGCGGCGCCATGTTCATGCCGAATTTCGGCAGTAGCACATAACGCGGATGTTCCACACGCACACCGTTCCAGACTTCTGCTTTCGGCACGCGCGCGTACTCGGCATAACTGCCGAAGCCTGCGTGCGTCGACGGAAACCACGGCACTGGTGCCACCACGCGCGCCTGCACTTCCCCGTCGGCGATCAGATGCCGTAGCCGATTCTCGACAAATATGCCATGACCCGGCCGTGTCGAATCCGGATACAAGCTACTGAAGGTCAGGATATTCACGGCGCGCGCGCGCCGGGATGTACCACTCGGCGCATGAAGGCTTCAAACATCAGTAAGGTCCATAACGCGGCGCTGTGTTCGCCCATACCCGACTGGTGCTCATTCACCAGCCGCTCGATGTATTGCATATTGAAAAAACCGGTATTGCGCAGCGCCGGACCCAACAAGGCATCACGCACACGTTGTTTAAGCGGACCGCGAAACCAGTTGGCCAGCGGCACGGCAAAACCCATCTTCGGGCGATACAGTACTTCGTCCGGCAAATGCGGTTCCAACGCACGCTTGAAGATGTATTTGCCTTCCTGCCCGTGCAGCTTTAATTGCGGCGGCAAGCGGCACGCCCACTCGACAAATTCATGGTCAAGCAGTGGCACCCGAACCTCCAGTGCGTGCGCCATACTGGCGCGATCCACCTTGGTCAGGATATCGCCGGGCAAGTAGGTTTTGAGATCCAGATATTGAATCAGCGACAGCGGGTCTTTGGTCGGCGCTTTCACGGCGTAGCGGCGGAACACTTCGACCGCGCTGTAACCGTCGAGCGTGCGGGTAAATTCCGGCGAAAACAGCTTGCGACGCTGCGTGTCGTTCAGCACCGACACGGTGTGCAAATAGGCTTCGAGGCTGTCGCGCGACAGCGACTGCAACGTGGACTTGGCGCGCAGGAATTTCGGCGCCCAATCCAGCTTCGGATAAATCGCGGCCAGAAACCCGAACAGCGGACGACGTATCGCTAACGGCAAAAAGTTACGGATCGCCTCTTCGTTCATATGCCAGCAATGCCGCCGATAACCGGCGAAGTTCTCATCGCCGCCGTCGCCCGACAGCGCCACGGTCACGCGCTTGCGGGCCAGCTCACACACCCGGTAGGTGGGGATGGCGGAACTGTCGGCGTAGGGCTCGTCGTACAGTTCGGCTAGCTTGTCGATCAGCTCGTAATCGTCGGGGCTGACCTGTTCAACGTGGTGTTTAGTTTTGTAACGCTCCGCCACCAACGCGGCGAATTCGGTTTCGTTGTATTTGCGCTCGCCAAACGCAATGCAGCAGGTATTGACAGGCTGGCCGGGCGAGATCTGCGCCATCATCGCAACCACCGCGCTGGAGTCCACCCCGCCCGACAGAAACGCACCCAGCGGCACTTCGGCCAATAGATGCGATTGCACCGCCTCGCGTAAATGCTCGACCACCTGCGGTGCGAGCTCGGCTTCGCTCGCGGTAATCGCGGGACCGAACGATACATCCCAGTATTCCTTGCTGGCGGGCACCGGCTTGCCCGCTTGTAGCGTGAGCGTGTGACCCGGCGGCAATTTTTTTGCGCCGCGCAAAATCGTGCGCGGCTCCGGCACATAGCCAAACGCAAAATATTCTTCGATGGCTTGGTGATCAAAATCGCGCGCCAGTTCAGGATGCAGGTAAAGCGCTTTTAATTCGGATGAAAACACCAGCAAGCCGTTGGGCAACTCGGCGTAGAACAGCGGTTTGATGCCAAGGCGATCACGTGCAATGAACAATGTTTTTTTGTTGCGATCCCAAATGGCAAACGCAAACATGCCGCGAAAGTGTTTCACGCAGTCTTCGCCCCACTCTTCCCAGCCGTGCACAATCACTTCGGTGTCGGAATGGGTGCGGAACACGTGGCCACGCGCCTTGAGCAGTGGCACCAGGTCTTGAAAATTATAAATCTCGCCGTTGAATACCACGACCACCGAGCCGTCTTCGTTGAACAGCGGTTGCTGACCAGTGGACAAATCGATGATGGACAAGCGCCGATGCCCGAAACCCACCCCCGCTTCGCGATGCAAACCGCCTTCATCCGGCCCACGATGAAATTGCGTTTCATTCATGCGATGCAGTAAATCCGCGTTTATTTCACGCTGACCGCGCAAATCAAAGATGCCGACGATTCCGCACATGATGTTAGTTCTCAGTTTTTACGCGATGAATTTACCGCTTCAAGGATGGCGCTTGAGCGCGGCATCATACACCGCCAGATAGTGCCTCACCATGGCGTCCATGCTGTATTCATGTTCGATGCGCGCGCGCCCCGCCTGCGCGTGTTGCCGCAGCAGCTCCGGTTGCAGCGCGTAGTTCGCGATGGCCTGCGCCATCGCGTCCGGATCGGCTGCCGGCACCAATTTGCCGGTTTCATTGTCCAGCACCAGTTCGGGATTCCCACCGACACGCGTGGCGATCACCGGCAAGCCACTCGCCATCGCCTCCAGAATGGTATTGGAAATACCTTCGCCCAGTGACGGCAGCACGAAGATATCGAGCGCACGCAATATTTCTGCAATGTCACTGCGCGCACCCGGCATCCACACCTCGGCGTGCAGTTGCGTGGCAAGAATTTCGCGCTCGATGTCGGCTTTGAGCGGGCCATCGCCGACCAACACCAAGCGTAGCGGCGTCTGTGGACACAGCGCGCGCGCGCGTGCGAAGGCGCGCAGCAAGGTGAGTTGATCCTTCTCACCCGACAGACGCCCGACGGTGCCCACGACCAGCGCACCCAGCGGCGCAAAATCCACAGGCAGCACTGCGCGTGCCGCCGCAACGCGCGGATGAAATTTTTTGTCGTCAACACCGTTGTAAATTTGCACCACGCGCGCCGCCGGCACCCGCACCTGAGTCTGCAACCAGAGCGCAAGATCGCGCGACACGGCGATGAAGCGCGTAATCCATGGGCGAAAAAACTTACGCAGCCGCAGATAGGTCGCATTACGGCCATCGATATCGGCCATGTCACGACCGTGCTCGCCATGCACGCGCGCAGATACGCCGGCCAGCAGTGCGATGAATTGGCATTCGAGGGTGCCGATGTTGCGCGTGTGCACCAGTGCCGGACGCAAGCTTCGTAACAGGCGCCACAAGCGTAAATACAGGCCGATGTCATGACCCGGTTGCTTGTGCAACTCGTACACCGCAACGCTGCTATTTTTGATCCGCAGCCGAAAATCAGTGGACTGCGTCATGCACACGATGGCGTGACGATAACGCTCCTGTGGCATGTGATTGATCAAATTCACCAAGCCGTTTTCCAGGCCGCCGATGGCCAGACGATGAATGATGTGCACCACCAGAGGCGCCGCCATCACTCGCCGCCCACGCTTGCGTGCAACGGTCGCCGCAGGGCGTCAAGAAAATCTTGCAAGCGCGCCGCTGCGCCTGGGTCGTCCTCGGTGGCCAACGCAAACAGCGCCGCCCCGCCGCTGCTGCGCAACACACGTGTACGCATCTCATACAGTTTCGCAAGCAGCGGATTCGCGGTCGCTTGCCCGGCCACGACATACCAACTCCAGATCAAGCGCTCGCGCTGTGCGGCGTGAATGCGCAATGCGCGCACTGTCCACGCCATCCCATCTGCAAGGGCGAGGGTCTCGACTTCTTCGCTGACGCGACGTTCGCTGCCCATATCAAACAAGGCATTCTGCGGGTTGATCAATTCGGCACCGGCGTGTTGTTGCGCGTAATACGCCACGTAAACCTGCACCGCGTGTTGAGCACGGCGATACTCGGCGCGTTGCTGGACGGCACCGATGAATTTTGGCATCCATGGATCGACGCTCGCCTGCGGCCCGCTCCATTCCCCGCTGCCCGGCGGCAAACGTAACTCGAAGGCCGGAAGCACACTCGCTTCACGCTGTAACGCGAAGTTCAACAGCGGACCACTCAGCACGATCACCAAGGCCAGCGCGCGCCAACCCCATCCGCTGCGTGGCGCGGCGAATGCGGCGGCAGATGTTTGCGCTTGCTCCACGACCGGCGCTCTCGGTGCGTCGCGAAAGTGATTCCCCAACCAAAATAGCAGCAGCATCACCGCGCCGAAAAATACCCAGCCATAAATAAAATGATCCACACCCAGCGCGAGCTGGTAATCGCTGAGGTGCGCCAGCATCACGATGCCATAAGCGCGCGCGCCATTGGCAAGCACCGGCACCGCTGCTGCAAGCAGGATAAACACCGCGCGCCGCCACAGCGCGTGATAGCTCACATAGGCGTACAGCGTACCCAAGGCCAACGACGCGATCAGATAACGCACGCCACTGCAGGCTTCCGCCACTTCGAAGTTTCCGGATGGAATATAAAAAAAGCGCCCCTCCCACAACACCGGAATGCCGGTGAGTTGCAAAGCCTTGACGGTGATGGCGGCGGTAACATCTTGCAGGGACGGCACCAGAAATTCGCCGAAGGGCACGGCGAACAACAGGTACGCCATCGGGAACATCAAGCGCCGCAGCACGGCGCTGCCCAACAGCAGCCATAAGGTGGCGGGTATCATCATTACTACGGCGAAGTGTTGCGCGGCGTTTACGACCAGCAGGCTCGCCACATTCCACAACAATACCAACGCGGCTAACAATAACAGGGCCACCGGCGCAGGCTCTGGAGTCAACATCTGGAGCTCGGCGCGCTGCTGCCACACCAGATACACGACCACCGGCACGATTAAAAATCCGTGCGTAAAACTTGCCGAGTGCAACCAGATCAAAACGATGGCCGAAAGCGTATTCCAATAGGCGGCCACGACCACCGCCCATGCCACCACCACCGTCAGCCACGCGACACGCCAACGCGCTGTAAGTAGCGCAGGCGCAGCGGGATGCGGGACAGACGCGCTCACCGGGCAGGCTCTAATAATTCCGAAAAACGCGCGAGGTTACCTGCCCAGGAATAATGCTCGACCACGCAGCGCCGGCCGGACTCCCCCGCCTGCGCTGCAAGCTCGCCGCGCAGCATGGCGACGCAGCGCTGGGCGTAGTGTTGTGCTTCATCCGCCACCCATAGGGTGTTCTCCGGACGCGCTTTCAGACCTTCGGCGGCAGCGCTGGTGGCAATCACCGGACGCGCCATGCTCAGCGCTTCCAGCACTTTGTTCTGAATGCCGCGTGCAATACGCAGTGGTGCGACCGCAGCAAGTGCGTAATGCAGGTACGGGCGCACATCCGGCACCGCGCCGGTGACGGTCACGCCCTCGCACTGAGCCAGCGCCTGCACTGCGACCGACGGCCGCGAACCAACAATGTAAAAACGTGCGTCCTTGATTTGCGCGCGGACCAGCGGAAAGACTGCGTGTGTGAACCAAGCCACGGCATCGACGTTGGCCCAATAATCCATCGCCCCGGTAAATACCAACACCGGGCCGCCACTAGCATAGGGATTTTCATAGCGGTGTTGCGGCGAAAAATAATCGCTGTCCACGCCGTTGGAGATGCCGCTCACCCGGGTGGCCGACTGCGGCGCCAGACGCCGGAACAGCTCAGCTTCATCGTTTGACACCAACACGCTCGCGTCCCAACGCGCCGCCACATGCCGCTCATAATTCAACAGCGTTTCACTTTCACGCTGATACACCCAGCTTAACGGCCACGCTTTGGACTTGGCGAATTGCGCCCACTTGTCTGAATCGACATCGACAAAATCCATCACGCGGCGCACGTTGGTGAAGTCATCGGCAAATTGCGCCATCGGGGATGAAAATGCGACCACCCGTTGAATTGAATGCGCCGCCATGGCTGTGCGCACCCAGCGCTGCAACATGTCACTGCGATAATATGTCAAGGTCAGCGGCTCAGCGGTGAGCAAGCCGCGCAAACTAAGCAGCCGCGCGCGCGTTGGATGCAACTTCACAAAACAGGTATCGACACACAGCGCTTTCACTGCATCGATATGGCGCCCATCATCGACATCATCGATAAACGTACCCAGATGCACTCGGTACTGCGACGCCAGATGTTTGAGCAAGTGATAGGAACGAATTTTGTCGCCTTTATTCGGCGGATAAGGAATGCGATGGACCAGCAAGAGGAGGTCGTGCACGTTCAATCTTAACCCAAGTTTTTAGCGATAAACGGACCGATGATTTTGCTGATGGAAAACGGCAGCTTCTTCCATAGTTTGATGAACATTTCATACTTGGGGTTGGTCGGGCTGACATTCGGCAGCGCCTTGGCCTTGACAAGAAAATATTCGTAGTACAAAGGTTGCGGCTCGAAGCCCCAGTTCTTTTTAAAACTATAGGAACCGGTACCCTGCTTGCTGCGGCCATAGTCAAAGACTTTCAAGCCGCGCTCGCAACTGCGGCGCAGCAGCTCCCAGTACATGAAATCGTTGCCTTTGACTTCGCGCGCTGCGCTGGTGCCACCACCGTAGTACGGCAACACTTCGTCGCGGTGATAGAAATTCATGACGCTTGCGATCAAGTGGCCGTCTTTGGTTACGGTTAAAATATCTGCGTCTTTGTTAAACACTTCATACAGAATCTTGAAGTAATTTTTCGGGAACACCGGTGTGCCCAGGGCATGCACGCTGCGCGCATAGGCTTCGTAAAAGCGCTCGATATTGACATCAAGCTCGCCGACCAAACCGGCATCAATCCCTTTACGCACCATCGCGCGCTGCTTACGCGGAATGTTGGTCATATTTTTTTCGACATCGGGATCAATCGCTTTGCGGAAGGTGACGTAGAGATCCTTGCGCAACCAGTCGTCGTGACGCGGCACCAGGCTGCGCACTTCCAGATAATCCACACCCAGCTTTACCGCCAGATTCTGCGCGGCGGTATCGAGCGCCGCACGCGCTTCGTCGTTGGCCGCCGCCGCCCCGCCGTAAACGCAGAACGGCACCGAAATAAGCGCATTGCCGAACAGCCGGCTGTGCACATGCCCAAGCGGATATACGCCTTCAATCTGTCCATTGCGTTCGGCATAGAACAAATACATGCGATGGCCGAAGGCGCGCTCGATGACGTCTTTCCAGCCGGCGCGATGGAAGAAGGTGGCTTCGGCATTGCCGGCGACAAATGCGTCCCAGCGCGCCAAGTCGATCGGCGCAAATTCTTTAATGTTAAGCTCAGCCACGTGCAACACGCACGGCGTTTTCCGCAGCCCCGTTGTCGCTGCTGCTCGTCGTCAAAAAAATCTGATCCATACGTCCCCAGGAAAAATCTCTCATTAATGCCTTGAGGCGCGCTTCCATCCGACCCAAATTCAGGTAGTGGCGAACGCGCGTCTTGAGCGGAATATTATTTTGGCGCGGCTGGCCGGGGTCGATCTCCCATGGATGAAAATAAAACAGCCCCGCTTGCCGGTCGCGATGATTCACACGCTGCAATGCCCAGCGCGATACGGCGTAGGGGTACAAGCGGAAATAGCCGCCGCCGCCGCACGGTAGTTTGTTGCCGAATAACTCGACCGTGGTGACCGGAATTTCCAGAATACTGTCGCGGCCGCGCGGATAACAGGCAAAGCGCGAACACTCGGGCATGCCGTATAAGTCGTGCTTGACCGGATAGATGCTGGAGCTGTAGTCATAACCCGCCCCCTTTAACTCATCCAGCGCCCATAGGTTGGCGGCGCCAATTGAATAGCTCGCAGCACGATAACCGCGCACCGCAACACCGCTCAGGTCTTCCAGCATTTTCTTGGTGCGGGTCACATCCTCGCGAAACTGCGCCGGCTGCTGCTGCGTCACGCGGATATGCGAGTAGCCGTGGCTGGCCAACTCATGCCCTTCGCTCACCATGCGACGAATCAGTTGCGGATGGCGTTCCGCCACCCAACCCAAGGTGAAAAACGTGGCCTTGATTGCGCCTTGCGCGAATAGATCCAGCACGCGATGCGTGTTGAGCTCCACGCGTCGCGGCAGCGTATCCCACTGGTCGCGCTTGATAATGTTCTCAAACGCGGAAACCTGGAAATAATCTTCCACGTCGACGGTCATCGCATTGATTATTTTTTGCTGTGTTTCGTGTTGCGACGACATAGCGTCTCCCAAATTAAAAATCCATCCGCACGCGCACCGAAATCAGGTACGCGACGAAATCTGTTTGCAGCTCATCCGTCGACTGCCCCGCACGGCGCTGCACGTTGAGCGACGCGTGCAGTCCCGTGCCGAAAGTGCGCAGCAACGACGCCGAGAGGTCGGTTGTTTTGGTGCTAGTGCTGCTTGTTTCAGGGCTGGTGTCGGCCGGCTTGAGGTTGGCCCGACTAACGCCCATTTGAACACTGGTCTGACGCGATAAAACCAAGCTCAGGGTCGCACCGCCACCGCTGACGACTTCAGTACCGTTGGTTTTCTGGAAATGCCGACGATCACGATAGCCAAAAACTTCAATTGCGGTGTCATCGGATTTGTAGCCCGTGCGTAAGCGCATGGCTTTGTTTACGAACACCTCTTGGCTTTCAGTGAGGGAGCTGATATTGACCGTTTCCACCTGCTGCGGAATGGGATCGGTGACCGGTTTCTTATCGTCCAGTAGCAACTGGCGTCGGTCGGTGACAACTTCATCAACATTAACATTCCAGAACAACCACTGGCCCTGATAAACGAACGAACCGTATTTTGCGCGGCTGATGAAAGTTTTACTCACGCCAACTTCCAGTTCGGTGCGCGTACTGGGTACCCACGCGACGCCTGCACGCCAGGTTTTTCCTTTCGGCTCGTCGCTAAACAACGGGTCGTAGTCATATTTATAGTCGACGTACCCCATGCGACCGGTTAACGCCCACTGCGGCAAAATCTTGTAGCGAAGATCCAACTCCGCCACGTCATGCCTGGAGTTGCTGAGCTCTCCCTTGTAATAGACTTGGCTGCTGCGCAGGTCGAGCTTCCAGCGCAAATCTTGCGCGCTGGGTCCGCTTGCGGCGTTAACGAAATACTCGCGCAAAAAACTGTCCGGGAGAAATCTTTTGTAATTCACCACATTCAGGTTCATGCCCGCGCGCAAGTCTAACGCGCTGCCAAAGGTTTGCCTGAAATAGGGAGACAAGGCCCAGGTGGTCACCTCGGTTGAATCCTGCAAAATCGCTAGGTTGCCAAGATTGGTTGCCGCTGAGGGTTTCACCGACTGGTAAGAAATCGACCCGCTCGCGGTAACAAAGAACAGATCGCGCAACACCTCGGCGCTTGCGTTGCTCCGTAATAATTGCTGCACGGCATTGCGATCCGAATTATTCGCGTAATACAAATTATCGATTCCGTAAAACAAACCCAGTTGCGTTCGGCCTTCGGTGCTCTGCACGCTGATCGCAGGTTTAACCTCCAATACGGTTTCGCCTTCTTCACGACCCTTGGGTGCAAAAGTAAAGTTATTCGCGTAGGTCAAGGTGGTTTCCACACTCGGAACAACATTCCAATTTGCCGCATGCACGGCGGCAGGAACGGCCACTGCAACCAGCAGCGCTGCGATTGTGTACCTTAGACGTGTCACGTAATTCACAGATCCTCGCAAGATTTACCGAGATAAAAAATTCAGAATGCTACGACGTGGAGTATGCAAAGACTGCGAAATTCGATTGCTTCAGAACCCGTGCTGCGGGCTTATTTACACCATGCATGCAAACAAACACATAATGTGGAGAAGCGCAGAACTTACCCGCCGGCGGCGACAAGAGTCGCCGATCCCCACCTCACCGGCAATCTTCATCCACGGGTAAAATCAATACAGGAAAACAACACCGTATTCGTTAGGAATGCGGCCCGCAATTATTCGCGATCATCACCCTTGCCCACCACGCCGTAATATCCGTAACCATATCCCGGGCTCGAACCACCGTAACTTTTGTTCAACACCACACCGACAATCTTGTCGTGCCCGATAAGGTGCAGCGCATCTTTGACTACACGCTGCGGCGTCTTGCCGTACTCGACCACCATGACAATCTGCCCGACCAGCGACGACAACACCGCCGCCTCGCTCGACACCAGCATCGGCGGCGCATCGAAAATGACGACGCGATCCGCATAGCGCTCCGCCAGCTCGCCGATCAACCGGCTCATGTTTTGACTGGCCAGCAGCTCGGTGGCCTGATGATGAAAACTACCGGCACGTAATAATGTCAATTTCGGTACGTTAGTGGGCAGCAACACTTCTTCAAGCGACATGCGCTCGTCGGAAAGAAAATCCACCAGCCCCTTTACATTCTCCGGCAAGCCCAAGTAGCGCGCGATGGCGGGCTTGGCGACGTCGGCCTCCACCAGTAACACGGTATGATCCAGCTCCATGGCGATACTCATCGCGAGATTAATAGAGGTAAACGATTTCCCCTCACCGGGAATCGCGCTGGTCACCATGATCAAGTTGGGATGGATCACGTCGGTCGCCGAAGTTTTGAATGCATTCTTCAGCAACGGACGCTTGATGGCGCGATATTCCTCGGCGATCAGACTGCGAGAGTTATCTGGCGTTAGCATGCCGGCTGCTTTTAACTGCGCCAGATTCAACACAGCAATATCCGCTTTGCCTGCACTGCGCGCATGCGCTGCAGGTGCCCGCATCGACTGCGGCGGCGTACTGGGCGCAGGCGCAAGACCGGCGTCCGAATTAATTTTGCCGGTATGGATCATCCGGTCAACCAACTTTTCTATGGAATTCATTCGCGCCTACCTATTGAGCCGACGTGTTCGCAAGAACTTGCATCGCAACGTAAAATCCAAACACCACGAACAAACCGATGGTCATTGTTGAAAAGGCCATGACCTCGATCCGTAGCTTGTTGCGTGCCGCGCTGTTCGAGACCATCGACACGTAACCCAGCACCGGCACGTTGGTTGCTTCGATGATGGAACGATGGTGATCAAAGGTCGGCTTGAGTTGCGATAGGAAAAATGCGAAGAAAACTCCCATCCCCAAACCGCCGACGAGCACCGCCGAGGCCAACAAGGGGCGATTAGGCGCCACCGGTTTGAGCGATACGCGCGGTGGGTCGACAATTTTAAACTTCAATGCATCCGAGCTTTGTTCCGCCGATTCGGAAATTTTTGCGGACTCGCGCCGGGCAATTAACGTTTCGTAGTTTTGTTTGTTAATCGCATAGTCGCGATTCAGGCGGGCCAGCTCCGCCTCCACTTGCGGCACGGTATCGACCAGCTTGTTCAACTGGACGATGCGGCTGCTGTATTCCTTAACGCGCACCCGCAATGACGCTACATTGGCTTCCGACTCCCCCAGCGCAATTCTTAATCGTTGATAGACCGGATTGGCTTCGAGCGTGGTGGTACGGCCCGGGCTCGCCCCCGCTTGCGACTCACGCTTCTTTTTCTCCTGCTCTTGTAGTTCACCGATTTGTTTGCGCAGCGAGGTCACGTCGGGATGCTCGTCGGTGTATCTCAGCAGCAGTTCGTCCAGTTTGGTTTGCAACGCCTGAATACGGGTATCGACAGGTGAGATCGCCGTCTTGATCGGTTCCGACATCAATCCGAAGGTCGGTTCCTCACCGTCGAGCTGCCGGCGCAATTCATCGCGCCGGTTTTCAGATTCCCAAAGTTCCAGCTTGGCGCGTTCGAGCACTGCCGTCTCACTCTGCAAGCGTTCGTAGTAGCCGCGCCCCTCGGAAGGCATGACATTGATATTTTGGCGCTTGAAATCTTTCAGGCGATCTTCAGCCGAAGACAGCTTCTCTTCATATTCTTTAATCTGTTCGTCAATGAATTGCTGCGCTGCGCTCGAATCCTTGCGCGTGTCGCCCAGACTGCTTTCCACGAACACGGTCAACAACGACTGCACCACCTGCTTCGCGACTTCGGGCTTTTGGTAGGTATACGAAATACTGAAGAGATTTTCGCGGCCGGCGTTGGTCAGCACGATTTTTTTGCCCAGACGATTCAACAGCAGTTCCATTTCTTCAGGTGTTTTAGCCTGCATGTCGAGGTCAGACATGCGCGCTACTTTTTCAAGATTCGGGCGGCTGAGCAGGGTTCGCATCATCCCCTGGATTTGTTCCGCCACATTGGTCTGAACCGCTAACCCTTGCAGCAACGGACGTAGCATGGATTGCGTGTCGATGTACACCCGCGCGGTCGCGTCATATTGATTCGGCATCATGTACACCACCAACCACCCGATAAAACACACCGGCCACGCCACCAACTGGCTATACCAGCGGTAACGCCACGTAGTGCGCGCATAGCTTGACAATTGTGACATTAACTCGTTCATGACGATGCCTTCGCTAACACACTAAAACCAAGACTCGGGGATAAGCAAAATGTCGCCGGGCGCCATTTCGACATTCGCGCGGATATCGCCATCACGGATCAAATCGTTCAGACGCACCGCAAACTGCGTGACTTGACCATTAATCGTGCGCGAGATGGTGGCCTTATTGCCGGCAGCCAGATTAGTCAGTCCACCCACCGCGATGATGACGTCCAACACGGTCATATTGGCGCGATACGGCAGCACTTGCGGCCGTGTCGCCGCACCCAGTACACGCACTTGTTGGTTATAGGGCCCGACAAAAGTGGTCACGATGACGGTCACCAGCGGATCTTTCAAATACGCACTGAGACGTTTTTCAACCTCACGTGCCACTTGCGCCGGCGTCTTGTTGGCGACCACCAGCTCTTCCACCAGCGGTGTGGAGATGCGGCCGTCGGGGCGCACCGGAATCGTTAGAGAAAGTTCCGGGTTGCGCCACACAAACACCTGTAGGGTATCCCCCGCCCCGATGACATATTCCGGATTACTGAAGGTGGCGGCGGGTGCCGGGATTACTTGAGGTGCGGCACAGGCGGTGAGGAATAACATCACCCAAGCGCCCATCATCCAGCGGAGGAAACGCTGCTCAATCTGTTTATGTTTCATCGTCGGTATCAGTCTTTCAAAGTTGAAAAAATATGATCCACAAAGTAGTCACAATCCGAAACGGGGTCGGTACGCCAGCGCACCCACCGAGGCTTACAAGACGCCAAAAAATCCAATGACTGGATTGGCAAATTTGGCGGCGCAGTCTAGCATAAAAATGCTGCTTTTAAGCTGCTCTTTATAAACTACGGTCTGCATAACATGGCGGGAATATTCACTTATCGCCACGTGAATATTTCCACTGCCCGAAGCTGAAAATACCAGCCCTTGGTTACAATCGTTCTCTCTCCAGTCGTCAGCGTTACAAATTTTAAAGTCAGGAAACTGTCAGCATCATGACGCCGTGCGCATCGCCCCCAAACCCCAGTGCGATTCCTGTAACCAGCGTGTCACGTCTTCGGCTGGTTTGGGTTTGCATAAATAGTAGCCCTGCACCTTGTCACAACCGTAGCCGTTGAGCATTTTCATAACGGACTCCGATTCAATGCCTTCCGCGACCACGCTCAGTCCAAGCGAATGCGCCAGATCAATGGTGGAGCGTACGATCATCTGGTTGTCTTTATCCTTGTCCAGATCGAGCACAAACGAGCGATCAATCTTGAGCTCGTCCACCGGCAGCTTTTTCAAATAAGCTAACGACGAATAACCGGTGCCGAAGTCGTCGATGGAAATCTTCACCCCCATCGCATCAAGCGTGCGGATGATTTCCAAGGCATTCGCAGGATCGGACATGGTCATGCTTTCGGTGATCTCCAAACTCAACCAATGGGCCGGCACACGCCATTTTTCCAGGTAGTTTTGTATTTTTTCAGGCAGCTCGGGATCGAGGAAATTACGCGTCGACAGATTCACCGACATACCGAGCTGCAAGCCCTGCGCGTGCCACGCCGCGCATTGTGCCAGCGCCGTGTCCAGCACCCACAGAGTCAGGGCTTGAATTAAATTTTTCTGCTCGGCCAGCGCAATAAAATCATCGGGCGGAATAACACCGCGTTCGGGATGTAGCCAGCGGCACAGCGCTTCGACGCCGCGCACCTGATTGGCCTTCAGATCGACGACCGGCTGGTAGTGCAGCGACAGACGACTATTCGTAATGGCATCATCAAGGTCGGCAATGAGCTTCAATCGATTGGTGCGACGGGTATTCTCCTCGCTGTCGAAGATCGAAAATCCGGCTCCTGCGCTCTTGGCGTCGTACATCGCCACGTCAGCGTTTTTTAGCAACTCCACCTCGTTTTCACCATGCTCCGGATACATGGCAATGCCCACGCTCGCGGCGATAATGACCGAACGGCCATCCACCAAAATTGCAGGTTCCATTGCGTGACTTATTTTTTTTGCCACGTGCATACAGGCTTCTTTATTGGCATTGTGCAGAATGACGGCGAACTCGTCTCCGCCCATCCGTGCCACGGTATCGCTGCCACGCAGCACCTCGCACAGCCGCTTGCCGACTTCGCGCAGCACGTGATCACCGGCATCGTGCCCGCGCGCATCGTTTATTTCCTTGAAGCGATCCAGGTCTAGCAGCAACACGCCGAATTTATGGTTGTCGCGGGCAGCGCAATTGACGCTGTAGCGCAACCGGTCACTGAACAAAGCGCGATTCGGCAAATTGGTCAGGCTGTCGTGCAGCGCTGAATATTCGAGCTCGTGATTCTTCTGCTTCACCTCGTCCAGCAAATTTTCCAATTGCAGCGTGCGATCTTTGACATCCTGCTGCAAGCGCGCCACGTAACCGCGCGCTTCTTCACCCAGGCTCCACTTTTTTGTCAGACTCAACGCCATCTGTTTTATTGAGGTCGCATCGAAGGGTTTGGCTAGAAATAACAAGCGATCCGTGCTACCCAGCTTGGCCACGATGTCGTCCCAACTGTATTCAGAAAATGCTGTGCAAATCACCATCTCGGTATAGGGAACCTCGCTCCAGATGTGCGCGATGGTCTGAATGCCGTCCCAACCCGGCGGCATGCGCACATCCATGAAGGCCATTGCATACGGTCGTCCCTCGGCATGCGCGTTGCGCATCATTTCCAACGCTTGTTCACCCTGGTACGCGGAGTCGACGGCATATTTTGCCGGCTTGCCGCGCGCCGCAATCGTGTTGTGCGCAGCCCCACGCAGGCCAAGCTCAAAATCATTTGACGCATAATTGTCAATACTTGCTACTGAATATAGCACTCTGCGAAAATACTCATGGATGTCGCGATCATCGTCGACCAGCAAAATTCTGTTGTTCTCAGGCATAATCCCGATCCGCTGACGCTACACCACTGACAACCGCACGGTTTCCGCCATGGGCACCTACCACCACATCGACTTGCTCGGCGTAGGCATCGGCATGCGCATAGGCTGGTTGCGTGGCAATCACAGCTTTGCTATCGGCACGCACACTGCATGTCTTTAAACGCGGGGAAACGCGGATAAATCAGCTCGCATTGCATGGGGCAAAATACATTTTCCGAAGAAGCGCTCATCGGCCCAGCCCGCAACGCGCAGGCCACTATAATGACAGGACATGCGCCCACGGCCGGTTATTCATGTGGATTGAACTTAAATTACTCGGGCTCATCATCGTCGCCAACGGCGCGCCGATCATCATCGGCGATGTGCTGCGCGGGCACTGGACTTTTCCCATCGACGGCGGCCGGCGCCGGCGCGACGGCCAAGCCTGGCTCGGCCCGGCTAAGACTTGGCGTGGTCTGCTCAGCGCGTTTGCGGTGACAATTCCGGGCGCGCTAGTGTTGGGCCTGCCGGCGCGGATCGGCGTGTTGATTGCCGGGGGCGCGATGCTGGGCGATTTGGTTTCCAGCTTCATCAAGCGCCGTTTGCGCGTCGCGCCCAGCAACCAGACCTTGGGGCTCGATCAAATCCCGGAGTCGCTGCTGCCATTGCTAGCGGTGCAAGCATACGCAGACTTAAGCGCGACGCGAATCGTTGCGCTGGTGTTGTCATTTATTGTCATCGAGTTATTGCTGTCGCGCTTGCTGTTCAAATTACACTTGCGCGACCGGCCGTATTAATTGGCCGGAGCACCACAGCGCAGCGTGTGCACCACCACTTCGGGCGGACAATTAAAACGCACGTCCACAATCGACACACCCGAGCCCACCGAGGTGTAGCCTTGCATGTCGTGAAAGCGCCATGCGCCGGCACAAAAACGCTTCGGGCAACGCGCGTTCAGCATCAGTGGAATACCGCCCGGCAAGCAGATTTGCCCGCCGTGCGTGTGGCCGGACAACATCGCCGCAAAGCCCGAATGCGCCGCGTGCCGGAAAATTTCCGGCGTGTGCGACAGCAGAATCGCCGTCGCCGCAGGCGGAATATCGCGTGCCGCGCGTTCAATATTGGCGACGCGGTAGTAGTGCGCGTCATCCACGCCCGCCAGATAAATCACCTGCCCGGCGCGTTCGATCGGCACCGCTTCGTTGAGCAACATGCGCACGCCGGCCGCTTCGAAGCCCGGCACCATGCGAATCGAGTCATGATTGCCTAAAATGCCAAACACCGGCTCCTTCAGGTGCACCCGCACCCGTTGCATGGCCGCAACGGCGGCGTCGTATGGCCCGTAGGTTTTGCCGCGAAAATCGCCGGTCAGCACACACAGGTCGTAATCGATATCACGCACGCGCTCGATCAAGGCGTGCGGCACCTGCGCGTTCATGTCCAGATGCAAATCAGTGATGTGCAAAATACGGAACCCTGCAAATGCCGCCGGCAAATCACGCAGCACCAGGTCGTTATGCGTCACGCGTAGTTGCAGGCCATTGCGTTGGCCGCGCGCGTGCAGACCCACACAGCGCAGCACGCCGCGAATCACGCCGTGAATCGAATACCAATTCTCGATGTGGAAAAAATTAATCCCCTGCCCGAACACGCGCGCCTCGTTATCGGTTTCGATGCCCAGGCGTTGCTGCAGATACACCCGCCCCAGGCGAGCTTCCAGTGCAGAATAAATTTGTTGGTCCATGGTGGGTCGCATCCAGCTCAGTGTTAACGAAGAATAGTCGTGCTACTAGCGCCGCGCGCGCCGCATGCGAACCTCCGCCAAGGTGGCGCGCGCCGCCGCTGCAGCCACCCCGCCCAACGCGAACGCTTGCTGCGCAGCGTCGTGCGCTTCGTCCCAGCGCTGTTGTTCGAGCAAGCTCATCGCGAGATTGTTCCACGCGGCGCCGAGCGTGGGTTGTTGCGCCAGCACTTCGCGAAAGACCTGTTCGGCTTGCACGAATTCACCCAGGCCAAAACGACTGTTGCCCAGCCCAAAGCGTGCGGCGCTGCTGCCCGGCCAACGCGCCAGCGCTGCCGCGTAGCCCCGCGCAGCAACAGCGAACTGCTGCTGCACCTCAAGCTGCGCCAGCGCGCTGAGATAGCGGGTCTCGTCAGCCGTGGCGGGCACCTGTTCAAGCGGCGTGATCAACAGCGCCCAGTGCTGCGCCAGCCCCCAGCTACGTTCAAATTCGGCCAGGCTCAGCACTGCGCGTGGCTCGCGCCCGGAACGCAGCAGCAGCTCGCGCTGCGGCAGATCGAAACCCACCACCACGGCGTAGTGCCACACCGGCAACCACGACAAACCGAGATTCTGCAAAACCAGCACCGGGTGACCGGCGGCGACTTCGCGCAGCACGCTGTCAAGCTGCGGCTCCAGAAGATAAGGCACGCGCGCGTGGCGGCGGGTGGCGGCGAGCAGCTCCACTTGCAGGCTGCCCTGACGTGCCGGCAGATAGACCTGCGCAACGAGTTCCTCGGGCGTCACCGCGACCCCGGCGGCCTGCAGCACGGTGGCCAGCGCTGCCGGGCCGCATTGATGATCTTCTTGCGGAAAAAACCCCACCGCCGTGAGCTCGACCCGCGCGGCTAGGCTCGATTCGTCAATACGCGGCAGCGGCAGGCCCGCGCACCCCAGCATGCCGGACAACAAAACGCCGCCCAGCCAAAGACGGGCGGCGGCGTTCATCACTGCAATAACTCTGTCATAAACCTCAACGATGCTTGTGATTCACGAACGGAAACACGTGCGTCAAACCAAGGATGTCGGTGATCAGCAGCAATACAAACACAAACAACAGAATGCCCAGCGGATCGTCACCGGCGGCCGGCAGTTGTTCGATGTCGTGCGCCAGCGTATGCACTTCGTCGGCGCTCAAACTGTCGACACGCGCCTGCACCTGCGCCGGTTCAACGCCGTACTTCAGCAAGGCCGCGCGGATATCGCTGCGCGCAAGCGCCGTTGCCACCGCCGCACGTTCCTGTTGCATTTGCTGTGCACGCAGCAACGCATCGGTGCCGACCATTTGCGCTTGCGCGGCAGGCGCGATGATCGTGGCGAACAGAAAGCTCGCAAACAGCAGTGCGGCGATTCCGGGACGAGCGGGACGTGAGATGTTCATGGAGGGGCCTTTATGAGTGAGTGGAGGTGAGCCAAGTATAGCAACCCACTCGCGCGGCATTGCCGGTCAACCATCAACAACCAAACATCTATTGCTCCACCCCGATAATTGACTAAAATGTGCGCCCGCCCCAGCCAGCAATTTATGCACGGCCGACTAGACTAGTCTGACGGGATATTTTCTGTAGGCTCACGGACACACCCACTCACAGCAAGAGCGACTACCTCATGTCCAATTCAGGAATTCTAGTCACCGGCGGCGCCGGTTACATTGGCAGCCACGTCGTGCGCCAACTCGGTGAGCGCGGCGAACGCGTGGTGATCCTCGATAACCTGTCCACCGGCTTTAGAGAATCGATACTCAGCGGCACGCTGGTGGTCGGCGACACCGGCGACCTGGATTTAGTCGGCCGCATCCTGCGCGAACACGACATTGAAGCGGTATTGCATTTCGCCGCACACACCATCGTGCCGGAGTCGGTCTCCGACCCGCTCAAGTATTACCGCAACAACACCTGCAATTCGCGCAACCTGCTGGAGAGCTGCGCCAGCGCCGGGGTGCGGCACGTTATTTTTTCGTCGACGGCGGCGGTTTACGGCATGCCGCAAGGCGAGTTCGCCTCCGAAGACACGCCGCTCGCGCCGATCAACCCCTACGGCACGTCGAAACTAATGACCGAGTGGATGTTGCGCGATCTGGCCGCCGCCACCACACTGCGTCATGTGTCGCTGCGTTATTTCAACGTGGCGGGCTCCGATCCCGAAGGCCGCATTGGTCAGTCCACGCTCAATGCCACCTTGCTGACCAAGGTGGCCTGCGAACACGCGGTGGGCAAGCGCGCGTCGGTTTCCATTTTCGGCACCGACTACGCAACCCCCGACGGCACCGGTGTGCGCGACTATATTCATGTGGAAGATTTAGCCGGCGCGCATTTGCACGCGCTCGACTATTTGCGCGACAAGGGCGCATCGGTGACGCTGAACTGCGGCTACGGCCACGGGTATAGCGTGCGCCAAGTACTGGACGCAGTGCAGCGCGTCAGCGGTGTGCAGCTTAATATTAAAGAGCAGCCACGCCGCGCTGGCGACCCGCCGGCGCTGATCGCCGCCACCACGCGCATTCGCGCGGTGTTGGGCTGGACGCCGCGCTTCGACGACCTCGACGCGATTGTGCGCACGTCGCTGAATTGGGAAAAAAAGCTGGCCGGTAAAGCAGGCGCGTGATCGGCCGTTATGAGTAAATCCATTGCGCCGTATTAAAACAACAGTTTGAAGTCAACACCGGTGCGCACGGCGCACCCCACGCAAGGAACACGACAATGAAAGTCACCATCTACGGCTCGGGATATGTTGGACTGGTCACCGGCACCTGCCTCGCCGAAGTCGGCAACGATGTGCTGTGTGTCGACATCGACCCGCGCAAAACTGAAATGCTCAAGCGCGGTGAAGTGCCGATCTTCGAGCCGGGCCTGGAAGCGATGGTGCACAAGAACACCGAATCCGGTCGCTTGAAATTCACCACCGACGCCAAAGAAGGCGTCGCGCACGGCTTGTTTCAATTCATCGCGGTGGGCACACCGCCGGATGAAGACGGCTCGGCCGACATGCAATACGTCACCGCCGTGGCCAAAACCATCGGTGAACTGATGACCGAATACCGCGTGGTGGTCGACAAGTCGACGGTGCCGGTGGGCACCGCCGACAGGGTGCGCGAGCAAATTCTGAAGTCGCTGGCGCTGCGTAAAATCAGCGTTGAATTCGATGTGGTTTCAAACCCAGAATTCTTGAAAGAAGGCGCCGCCATCGACGACTTCATGAAACCGGACCGCATCGTGATCGGCACCGACAACCCGCGCACCACCGAATTACTGCGCGCGTTATACGCACCCTTCACGCGCAATCACGAACGCTTGATCAGTATGGATATCCGCTCCGCCGAGCTGACCAAATACGCGGCCAATGCGATGCTCGCCACCAAGATCAGCTTCATGAACGAAATCGCCAACCTCGCTGAAAAACTGGGCGCGGATATCGAGAAGGTGCGCATCGGCATCGGTTCCGATCCACGCATCGGCTACCACTTTATTTATCCCGGCTGCGGTTACGGCGGTTCGTGTTTTCCCAAAGATGTCTCGGCGCTGGAAAAAACCGCCACCAAGGTCGGCTATAACTCGCAATTGCTGCAAGCGGTCGAAGCCGTCAATGAGCGCCAAAAACACGTGCTGTTTGCCAAGATTAATAAATACTTCGACGGCCAACTCAAAGGCAAAACCATCGCCGTGTGGGGCTTGGCCTTCAAACCCAACACCGACGACATGCGCGAAGCCCCCAGCCGCGTGTTGATGGAAGCGCTGTGGGAACAAGGCGCCAAGGTGCAAGCCTTCGACCCCGAAGCCAGCCACGAAACTCACCGCATCTACGGCGAGCGCGCCGACCTGAAACTGTGCAAGAACCCGATGGAGACACTCACCGGCGCCGATGCGCTGGCCATCGTCACCGAGTGGAACGTGTTCCGCAGTCCGGACTTCGACAAAATCAAGGCCACGCTCAAACAGCCGGTGATTTTCGACGGACGTAATTTGTACGACCCGAACTTGATGAAAAAAATGGGCCTGGAATATTTCGCCATCGGTCGCGGGCAAGCACTCTAACTTTTGGCTGCAACGGAGCACCTCACATGTTCAATCTCGACCAGACGCGTATCGGCATCATCGGCTTAGGCTATGTTGGGCTGCCGCTGGCGGTGGAATTCGGCAAGAGCATTGCCACCATCGGTTTTGACATTAACACCAAGCGCATCGACGAGCTGAAGTCCGGCAAGGACCACACGCTGGAGGTGTCGCCCGAGGAGCTAAAGCAAGCCACTAAAATCACCTACACCAGCGACCTGCAAGCGCTGAAAACCTGCAATTTTTTCATCGTCACCGTGCCCACGCCAGTTGACGAATTCAAGCGCCCGGACCTGCGCCCGGTGGAAAGCGCCAGCCGCACGATTGGCCAAGTGCTGAAGAAAGGCGACGTCGCAGTGTTCGAATCCACCGTGTATCCCGGCTGCACCGAAGAGATCTGCGTGCCGATCATGGAGAAATTATCCGGCCTGAAATTCAATACCGACTTTTTCTGCGGCTACAGCCCCGAACGCATCAACCCCGGCGACAAGGAACACCGCGTGACGTCGATTTTAAAAGTCACGTCCGGCTCCACGCCGGCAGCGGCCGACTATGTCGACAAGGTGTACCGCAAAATCATCACCGCTGGCACGCACAAGGCCAGCAGCATCAAAGTCGCCGAAGCGGCGAAAGTAATCGAGAACACGCAGCGCGACGTCAACATCGCGCTGATCAACGAGCTGGCGCTGATTTTTCATCGCCTCGGCATCGACACGCTGGATGTGCTGGAAGCCGCCGGCACCAAATGGAATTTTCTGCCGTTCCGCCCCGGCTTGGTCGGCGGGCATTGCATCGGCGTCGATCCCTACTATTTAACACACAAGGCACAGGAGATCGGCTACCACCCGGAAGTGATCCTGGCGGGCCGGCGCATTAATGACAACATGGGCGCCTATGTCACGGAGTCGGTGGTCAAGCTGATGCTCAAGAAACGCATGCATGTGGCGGATTCCAACGTGCTGATGCTCGGGCTCACCTTCAAGGAAAACTGCCCTGACTTGCGCAACACGCGCGTCATCGACATGATCAAGGAATTCCAGAACTACGGCGCCAAAGTCGACGTGTACGACCCGTGGATCGACGCCGCAGAAGCCCAACACGAATACGGCATCACGCCGATCAGCAAGCTCGAAAACGGCAAATACGACGCCGTGATCCTGGCCGTATCGCATCAGCAGTTCAAAGACATGGGCGTCGACAAAATCCGCGCGCTGGGTAAAGCCGGCAGCGTGTTATACGACGTGAAATCACTGTTGCCGCGGGACAAGGTGGACGGGCGGCTTTAAAAGAAAATTTTGCATGTTGAATGTTGAATTCAAGCGTGCGCTGCGCGCACACCTCCATTAAGCATTCAACTTTCAACATTCTTTCAACCAGAGGATTAAATGAAAATTCTAGTCACCGGCACCGCCGGATTTATTGGTAATGCACTGGCCATCCGTTTGCTAGCACGCGGCGATGAAGTTATCGGTATCGACAACCTCAACGACTACTACGACGTCACCCTCAAACAGGCGCGACTGGCGCGCGTGCAGGATCACAAAAATTTCACCGACGTGCGCATCAATATCGAAGACCGCGCGGCGATGGCAGCAACTTTCAAGAAGTACCAGCCGCACAAAGTGGTCAATCTCGCCGCGCAAGCGGGCGTGCGTTATTCACTGCAAAATCCGCATGCTTACATCGAAAGCAACATCCTGGGCTTCACCAATATTCTGGAAGGCTGCCGTCATAATGGCGTGGAGCACTTGGTATACGCGTCGAGTAGTTCGGTGTACGGCTCCAACACTCACATGCCGTTTTCGGTGCATCACAATGTCGATCACCCGGTCAGCCTGTACGCGGCGACCAAGAAAGCCAACGAGTTGATGGCGCACACCTACGCACATTTATACCGGCTGCCGACCACCGGCCTGCGCTTCTTTACCGTGTACGGCCCCTGGGGTCGTCCAGACATGGCGCTTTTCATGTTCACCAAGAACATCCTCGCCGGCAAGCCCATCGACGTGTTCAACCACGGCAAACACAAACGCGACTTCACCTACATCGACGACATCGTCGAAGGCGTCATCCGCACCTTGGATAACGTCGCCAAACCCAATCCCGCATGGTCGAGCGACGACCCGGATTCCGCCACCAGCAACGCGCCCTATAGGCTGTACAACATCGGCAACAACCAACCGGTGGAATTGATGAAATACATTGAAACGCTGGAGAGCTGCTTAGGCAAAAAAGCGCAGTACAACTTCCTGCCGCTGCAGCCGGGCGATGTGCCGGCGACCTACGCCGACATCGAAGCCCTGGAGCAAGACGTCGGCTACAAGCCTGCAACAACGATTGAGTCGGGAATACAGCGCTTCGTGGATTGGTATCGCGGGTTTTACAAAGCCTGAGTTGAACTCGGCGCCTGAAGCACCTGAATTCGGCGCCGATAACAAAATGCACTACTCATTGCTAACAGCAACACAAACCAAGCATCAATTTCACCCTTGCCTGATTTCTTCGTAGCGGGTGCAATGCCGCTCGAAAAATTCCAGCTCATCCCATTATTGAAAGCGGATACGTTGGAAATTACCAGGATCGCTTTCACCGCGCCGGACGGCGTTACCCACGTGCCGCTGCCGCCGCTCAACGTGACTATCTGGTGCTGCAACGAACCGCTGCCGTAGTCAACCAGCACCGTAAGTTCCGCCGTACCACCACCACTGCTGCTGAAGCTATATCCGCCACTCGGATTTACAATCTGGCTATACACCGTGGACAAATGCAACTGTGGTGTAGTGCTGGAGAGTGACTTAAGCGCCGGTGACTCCTGCGAAGAAAATGCTGCGGAACTGCCGCTCTGAGAACGATCAACCAATACCAGCGGATAGTTGCTTCCATTAGTGAACAAACTCTTGTCGTAACCCCAGGTCGCATAATCCTGGTATACCCGTGCGAGCGTCTTCCCCTTAGCCTGCAATACCGCATTGATTGCCGCGTAGGAATCGCCAGGGGATTTCGAGAACTGCTCCCAGATACTGCGGATCACAGCCTCGCCGTAGTTTTGCGTCAGATAGTGAATCCAAACAAAGCGACCGTACTGCACTCGCTTAGGCTCATCAAACGCATCGAGCGGCGCTTCCGGGTAATTGGAACTCCCCACATCGCGCCGGCCGTTACCATTGCGGTCAGCATAGGGCTCGCCTGCCGTATATCGACCGTTGCCGTCGATGTCGGTATAGACCTCGCCGAGATATTGGTAATTATCGTGGATATCCGGATATACGACATCTTCCATCCACGTCGCGGTTTGTTCCGCAAAGGCCGCGTCTTCCCCAAGTGAATAACCAAGCTGGATCGCGTGAAAATATTCATGCGCCACCGTTACTTTGATCGGCAACACAGGGTCGGCAGCGCTATTGAATATGGGGTCGGTGTAGTCGTTATCCAACACCATGTAGCTGTAAGCGCCATGGGGACGGCCCAGTTCATTGCTATAGTCTTCGGGCTGAACATATCCGTAATAGCCGTCTGGACCCAGGTTCGTAAGATACACGTCATAGGCGTCACCACCGCCATTGTCCAGGGCAGCGGTATCCGGCGGCACAGCGGCATAGCCAAGGCTATTCTCCTTCGCCCATACCTCCTCTAATACGTCCGCCACGGACTTCACAAACAGTTGCGTTGCGGCATTTGCTCCATTGGGGTAAGTCTGTTTATCCAGGAAATGAATTCTGAAATGAGCAGTTACTCGCACACTGACAGTGGCCGTGGGCGGGTATACCCAGGCGGGTTTTTCGTACGACGGACCGGAACTGGTCGGCCGCAACATCCAGGGACGTACCAGCGCGCGGGTCTCTTCGCTCAGCTCACTCCAGTGCACTCGTGCGGCGGCGAGCAACGGCGACAGATGACGGATGGGTTGCACGGTAGTTTCGGTGCTGAGTGCCGCTATGCCGGCCGCAATACTGGCGTGTTGTGGCTGCAATTCCGCACGTAACTTGGCATCCCAGTCAATCGCAGCGTGTGCACCAACCTGCCACAGCAACGACACCATGCTAACGAACACTGCTATCCCGCGACGCATACTTCTACTCCTAGAGTTTCACTTCACCGGCACCACAACGAACATGGTGTCATCTTCTGGCACGTCGACTGCGCGGCTGTCGCCGTCGACATTAACCATATAGCGGCCGCCGGGTAATCCCATCTGAAAACTTCCGATATTGTCAGTGGTGGCGGTAAAACGGGCACGGCCAAACGTGATGATGACGGTTTTGTTCGCGATAAAGTTTTCAATCCCGCACACGCCGCCCGTCATTTTTTCATCCGTCTTCTTGAACACGACGCCGGCGAGATAACCGCCGCGCGAGTCGCTCTTGGCTTTCAATACCATCTGTTCATCGTCGCGCACGCCGAGCCGAGTGGCCTGAATTTGCGGTTCGTAACCCGGCGCGCTGTAAACCGCAATGCGCGGAGCGATCACCGACTCGTTACTCACCAGGATGAACCACGCGCCCTGCTCGTCGCGCTGCGCCGCCGCGAGGGCATTGCCGTCAAACACTTTCACCGTGCAGTCGGCGGCGATTGTGGCGCCGCCGAGCACACAGCGCGGCAAATTGATGCGCCTCATATTCGCGCTTAAGTGCGCGGTATTGTCCAACACCGCGCACGCGGTGACGCCACTCATTAATAGCAAGGACAGCGTTACGCCAAGCATGATCTGGTTCATAATCCTTTGACCTATTCGCATGAGTGCTGCGCTTTCGTGATTCGAATCACACTGACCCACTCGTCTTCAAGAATGCCGCTACCAGAATATCGTTTGCGCGCCACGAAGCTTGATGCCCCTCCCCACTGACGCATCCAAATCATAACGGCAATCGCAAAATAAACCATGCAGCTTAACAACCACTTTGTCGGCTACCTTGCACTCGCGCTGTTCGTGCTCGCCTATCTCGCCGTCATCGCCGAAGAATTTACCCATCTGCGCAAGTCCAAACCGGTGGTGTTGGCGGCCGGGGTGATCTGGGCGCTGATCGCTTGGGCCTATGCGCAAAACGGCGACCAGCACGCCGTGGCTGCGGCGGTGCGCCTGAAGCTTTTGGACTTCGGCGAGTTGATGTTGTTCCTGCTCGCCGCCATCACCTACATCAACGCGCTGGAAGAACGCGGCGTCTTCGAAGCCTTGCGCGTGTGGCTCACGCAGCGCGGGTTCTCGTATCGACAATTATTCTGGATCACCGGCGTGCTGGCGTTTTTCATTTCCGGCGTGGCCGACAACCTCACCACTGCGCTGGTGATGTGCGCCGTGGTGCTGGCGGTGGGTGCGGACAATCCGCGTTTCGTCGGCATCGCCTGCGTCAGCATCGTGGTCGCCGCCAATGCCGGCGGCGCGTTCACGCCGTTCGGCGACATCACCACGCTGATGGTCTGGCAAAAAGGCAAAGTGGATTTTCTCGGCTTCTTCAATTTGTTCATTCCCGCCGCCGTAAATTACCTGATCCCCGCCGCGCTGATGCACGTTGCCGTGCCCAACGGCCGGCCGCCGCCGGCACCCGCGCTGCCCATGCTGAAACGTGGCGCGCGCCGCATGGTCGCCTTGTTTTTTCTGACCATCGGCACCGCCGTGGCCTTCCATCACTACCTGCATCTGCCGCCGGTCATCGGCATGATGACCGGCCTCGCCTACTTAAAATTCTTCGGCTATTTTCTGCGCGTCACCCACGGCCGCGCCCACAAAAAAAGCGATGCTGCGCCGTTCGACGTGTTTCGCAACATCGCACGCGTCGAGTGGGACACGCTGTTTTTTTTCTACGGCGTGGTGATGTGCGTCGGCGCGCTGGGCTTCATCGGCTACCTCGACACCGTCTCGCATTTCTTATATCAAGACCTGGGTGCGACCACCGCGAACGTGCTGATCGGCCTCGTCTCGGCGGTGCTTGACAATATTCCCTTGATGTTCGCCGTGCTCGACATGAATCCGGACCTGTCCACCGGGCAGTGGTTATTGATCACGCTCACCACCGGTGTGGGCGGCAGTTTGTTGTCCATCGGTTCGGCAGCGGGCGTGGCGTTGATGGGCCAGGCGCGCGGCACTTACACTTTCTTCTCGCACTTGAAGTGGACACCGGCGATTGCGCTGGGCTACGCGGGCAGCATCGCGGTGCATTTGTGGATCAACCAGCGTTTGTTTTAATTGATTCCATTGCCAATTTAAAACGATACGTTGTTGCCCCGCCTTGATGTGCAACTGCACTGTCTGCGGCAGCCGCCTAGTCGCGTTTTAAACTGGCAATGGAATTAGGAGCGCTGGGAACGCGCAAAACTTGCACGCAGGTTTCGATAGTCGTCGTCCTGCGGCATTGCCTGCGCCAGCATCTCGGCGACGGCCAACGCATCGCGATACGCTGTGCGTGCCTCGTCCCAGCGCGCCAGCGCCTGCGCCACGCCTCCAACGTCGTTCAGCGACACCGACAGGTCGCGCAGCGCTGCGGGGGTTTCGCCCACGTCCTTGAGCAGGCGCCGGCGCAGCGACTCGCGCTGTTCGTTGAGCCGCGCCAGAAAATTCATCCGCGCAGCGCGCCAAGGTGCTTCGGCATGCAGCGACAGATCGACCCAATACGGCGCGTCGAGCGTGATGGCGCCGGTAGTTAACAATTTGGGCAACAGCGAGTCGGCCAACTCGGCGGGATCAGCACATTCGAAGCGGCGCATGCGGGTGACGCGGGCACGGTGGATGTCCGCCAAGCGCTCGCGGAAAACCTCGGTGACGCGCGGGTCGGCGTTAAAAATGAAAACCAGCGCGAAATGCTCCGACCATTCCAGGTGCAGTTTGAAGCGCCGCCATACGGCCTCGCCGTCGCGGTTAAGGCGGGGGGCGGGTGTCATCGGGCCCGGCGTATTTGTCAACTTCCGCCACCAGCAGCGGATGGATGTCGTACCACGGTTCGCCGTTCAGGTAATTCATGATCAGGTTGGAGTCCAGGAAGCGCGCCAAGTCCGGTCGACTCGCATTGGCTTCCAGTGCCGCATCTTTATTTTTTTGAATGCGCGCCAGCCAGCGGCCATCTTCCGCCGCAATCGGCAACAACTCGCTGCGCAACTGCGCTTCCACGCTCTTAAGTGTGGCGTCGTTGACCTGTGCGCCGGGCTCCGCGTCCAGCATCAGGGTGATCAGGCATTCCCGGAAATAATCGCGCACGTCGCCGCCGGAGAAGGTTGCGAGCCGGTTCAATTGATCCGCAGAAAAAACGCTTTCCCACTTCGGGTAACGCCGCCCGATGATATCGCGCATGACGCGCAAGCCATTTTCGTCGGGGGTTCCGGTCCGGTCGCGCACGTGAATGTTCGGCCACGAAACAATCGAGTTCCCGCTGAAGTTTTGCCCGGCTTTCGGCGCGAGCGGGATAAGAAACGGCGGCACCGTGTAGACCACATGCAAGAGATCAAATTGCAGATTGGCCGTATGCCCGGCAAAGAGATTTGCAACATTTTCGTGGACTAACTGCGCCTCGCTGCCAACACCGCGAATCTGTTCGACCGAATCGACCAGCAAAACGACTTTTTTGTTCGGGTCGCCGGTTTGTTTGCGTATCGCGCTGACCAGCTCGACCACGAAGGCGCGCGTCCCTCACCAAGCCGGTCACATGTCCGCGTAGCGCTTCTTGCAGCCGATGTTTGAGCGTGGGTTCGGTCTTAAGTTGTAACCCAAGCTTCGCACCAATCTCGGCAACCTTGCCCTTGAATTCGAGACCCTCTACTTCAACCTTGGTGTTCTGCAAGAATGCAACGAAGCGCGTCCAATACGATTCTGAAATCGACTGGTATGCGCTCGAAAATGGGAACGTAGTACGGATCGGATGGCTCCAGTGGCAGGCCGCCGTCACCGCCGAGGGTTTCGTAAAATTTTTCTAATTCTGGTTTGGACATGGGCCTATGCGTTCAAACACGTTCGGAATATGCGAGGTCGTTGCTGCTGAGTTTAGCAGTGGACTCCAGAGGAATATATGCTGCGGCCAAGTGAAGTCTTCGCGCCGCAGCATTAATCCCGCAACAACATTTTTTTCAATTCCGGAATACACGATCCGCAGTTGGTGCCCGCTTGCAATTGTTCGCCCAGTGCCGCCACGCTGTCGGCGCCGTTTTCAATCGCACGCTGGATGGTTTTTCCACCGACGCCGAAACACGCGCACACCACTTCGCCGGCATCGCTGTCGCCTTGACGCGGTTTGCCGGACAGCAACCCGGCGCGCGCGCTATCGGACAGCAGCTCTTGTTCGAACAGTCCCGCCAGCCAGGTGCGCGACGGCAAGGCGGGGTCGGGCGCGACGAACAGGCAACTTTCCAACTGGTTATTGACCACGCGCGCGGCCCGATAACGTCCGGCACGCTTGTCGAGGAACTCGCTCCACTCTGCTTTGCCGTCGCTGTGGCACAGCAATGCACGCGCCCAGTCGGCCCAGTCGTCGGGCTTGGCAGCGCCGGCGAGTTCGTAGCGGTAGTAGCCCTGCCCTTTGGCACGCACCCAATAGTTGACATGCGGCACCGCGAGCAAGCGTCGCGACAATAAAAAGCCATACCAAGCGGCGGCATGGGGCGTGACGCGCACCGGCGTGTGCTTGGATTCGGGTTGTCCGGAGAGCGGATCGACCACCGGGTTGACCAGCGCATCCACCGTTGCGTTGCTCGCGAACTGATCGTTCCAGTGGATCGGCACGAACACGCTGCCCATGCGCTGCTCGTCGCTGATCCGCACGCGCGCCAGCAGGCTGCCCCACCGGCTGGCGACGTGCGCAAGCGCGCCGTCCCGCACACCGCATTGCTGTGCATCGCGCGCGTGCAGCGTGACGCAGGGCTCCACTTCGTGCGCGTTCAAGCGCGGCGCCTTGGCGGTGCGCGTCATGGTGTGCCACTGATCGCGCACCCGCCCGGTATTGAGAATTAATGGGTACTCGATATCCGGTGCATGCGCGGGCGCACGCGGCGTGATTGGAATCAAACGTGCTTTGCGGTTGGGCGTAAAAAATTTTCCGTCGCTGAACAGGCGCGGCGCCTGCGGCTCCGCCGCATGCACTGGCCAAGTCACCGGCGCTAATTGTCGATACCCGGCATCGTCGAGCTGCGCCAGACCGCTGAGATTAAAATCGCGCCGGTCTTCGTTTTCAAACGCCGACAAGCGCGCGTGCTCACGAAAAATTTGCGCCGGCGTGTCGTAGCCAAATGCATGCGCGTGGCCCATGCGTTGCGCGACTTGTGCAAACATCCACCAATCGGGCTTGGCTTCTCCCGGCACGTCCAAAAAAATCCGTTGCCGCGAAATGCGCCGCTCGGAATTGGTTACGCTACCGTCTTTTTCACCCCAGGCGGCGGCTGGCAACAGCACATGTGCGTATTGCGTTGTGTCGGTTGCGCGCACGCAATCGGACACCACCACGAATTCACATTTTTGCAGCGCGGCACGCACTTTATTCGCATCCGGCAAGCTCACCGCCGGATTGGTCGCGACGATCCAAACCGCTTTGACACCGCCGGCGTGAATCGCGTCGAATAAATCCACCGCCTTGAGTCCTGGCTTGCGCGCGATGTTCGTCGCACTCCAAAAACGCGCCACACGCTCGATGTTGGCGGTGGCGTCGAAGTCCATGTGCGCGGCAAGTTGATTGGCCAATCCGCCCACCTCGCGCCCGCCCATCGCGTTCGGCTGACCGGTGATCGAGAACGGCCCCGCGCCGGGTTTACCGATGCGACCGGTGGCGAGATGGCAATTGATGATGCTGTTGCATTTGTCAACACCGGCACTGGATTGATTCACACCCTGCGAATACAGCGTCACCGTCGCAGTGCTGCGCGCGAACATCCGGTAAAACTCGGCCACGCTGGCGGGGTCGAGCCCGCAGGCTTGCGCCACCGACGGCAGCGTCGGCGACGACGCGCGTGCCGCATTCAGCGCGGCAGCGAAGCCTTCGGTATGAGCTTCCAGAAATGCGAAATCCAGGTAGTCTTCACGACGCAGAAAATTCAACAAGCCGTTGAACAGCGTCGTGTCGGTGCCGGGTTGCAGCGGCAGGTGCAGGTCGGCAAACTCGCAGGTCGCAGTTTTACGTGGATCGATCACCACGATCTTGGTGCCACGCTGCTCGCGTGCGGCGCGGATGCGCTGATAAAGCACCGGATGACACCACGCCATGTTGGCGCCCACCAGCACGATCAAATCCGCGAGTTCCAGGTCTTGATAATCGCAGGGCACCGTGTCGGAACCGAAGGCGCGCTTGTAACCCGCGACCGCCGATGACATGCACAAACGCGAATTGGTATCGATGTTGGCCGCGCCGATGAAACCCTTCATCAGCTTGTTGGCGACGTAGTAGTCTTCGGTGCACAACTGGCCGGAAACATAGAAGGCCACGGCGTCGGGGCCATGCGTGGCGATAATGCTTTGGAATTTTTGCGCGATGTGGTCGAGCGCGACATCCCAGCTCACGCGTGTAGGGGCGGCGTTCCTACAATTAATTTCCGGATAAAGCAGCCGCCCGTCCAGATCCAGCGTTTCAGCCAAGGCCGATCCCTTGGAACACAAACGGCCGAAATTCGCCGGATGCTCCGGGTCGCCGCGCACGCTCACCACACCGTCGGCGGCGACGCTTGCGATCACTCCGCAGCCAACGCCGCAATACGGACAAGTGGTTTTTACATCACCGTAGCTCATAATGTCGGGTGGGGGTCGCCCACCTTGTTTTCAACATTTAATGAAGATCCGGCACCACGCCGACCTGCGGCATATTCGCCAAGCCGGTTGCCCGCGCATGCTCCTGGAAGCCACGGTTCTTCCAGAAAAACGCGCCGGGCATGGTGGTGGGAATCACCAGCACGTAAAACAACGCGCGGCCGACGGTGGCGGTCGTGACAATTAATGCGGCGGCAAGCAACCATCCGACCACACCCACTCCGCCGTCTGCACCGACTGCGGCAAGCGCGAACACCGCGAGCACGCCCAATAACAATCCGCCGTTGCGTGCTATGTAAGTATTGCCGTAGGTGGTGCGCTGTTCGTAGTGCGATGCCGCCCCTTCTGCTCCGCCACGATTCAAGTCGCTGGCATGAAACCACAAGCCCATGCCTTCCATGAGCAAGCCCGCTATGATCGGCCACGCCAACACCTGCGCAAGATTGGCAAAAGACTGTCCTTGCGCCGTGAGTGCAACCGCATACGCCAGCAACACGACCAAACTACCCAACGCCAGCATGTTGCCGTAAAACGCGGTCAACACCTGCCAGTGATTCCAGAACGGCCGCGCCTGGATGCGGTAAATGCGGTGCATGAAGTACAGTGCCACCGGTCCGGCTAACGCCGCGCCCCAGCCGAATAACGCGCTCGTGCCTTGCGGCAACCACGTAAACAGGCTCGGGAAAGCTGTCAACAGCGTGTAGGCACCAAGCAGATTGAAGAACACGGCGACGCCGGCCACCTCGCGACTCACCGGCGAGTAACGCAGATTGTTGAACGCCCGGTAGAAACGATGCGGCTTGCCCAAATGCATGGTCGATAAAAACAACGCCACCGATTCCAGACCCAGCATTGCGAACAACACCAGCGGATAAAGTACCGGATGCGCGCCGGAGGATAATTCCTCAAGGCCGAACATCGGCCCGAGAAACAGCAACAGGAACACGCCCACCACCGCCTGCGTGACCAAGGTGAAAATCACCAGCGGATCTTCACGCGAGCGCAGCTTGCGTAAGTTCCATTCGCGCGGCTTGTCGAGCTCACGCACTTTAGTCTTGAACTGACCCTGCCCCTGATCGTCGCGCTCGTAACGTAACGGCATGCTGTCGGGACGCGTCATTTCGCGCGGCAGAGTTTTGGATTGGTGAAAGCGGATATTGGGATGCGTGATGTCGGGCGTTGGAAACCCGGGAATTTTGGTGTGCAACTGATCGCTATTTTCCGGCGTGGTTTCGATGACGCCGAAATCCAGTGCGCCACCCAAGCAGGCCGAGGCGCAAGCAGGCTTGAGGCCGACTTCCAGCCGATCCACACACATGTTGCACTTCTGTACGTGACCTGCGACCGGGTCAAGCTGGGGCGCGTTGTACGGGCACACCCAAGTGCAATAGCCGCAACCAAAACAAATGTCGGGGTCCTGCAACACCGCACCGTATTCGGCGAACTTGGTGTAAGCGCGCGTGGGGCAACCTTTCAAGCACACCGGATCGTCGCAGTGATTACACGCCATCGAAATATTCAGACGTTTGTAGGCTGGATAGGTGCCGCCCTCGACATAGCCGACCGAGCGAAACGCCAGATGCGGCGGCAAGTTATTTTTTTCGCTGCACGCCGACTCGCAGGCGTGGCAGGCGATGCAGTTGTCGGCGTTGAAAAAAAATCCGTGCTGCTTATAGCGATTGGGATTGCTGCCGATGCCGGCATCGCCGTTGATGTTGAGGCTCTTGCCAACGAGCGCGTCGCGCATATCCACCAGTTGGATAGACTTGCCGTAGCAATTGTTCGCCGGCGTATCCACATTGGGTATGAATGCGTACGCGGGTTCATCGGTGCGGACTTGAAACATGGATGGTCTCTCCGAACGAGGTTCTATTGCCGTTTAGTCGAACTTAAAGCTGCGCCGCAAACCATCACGCCGAGGGCGGCGCTCCGACCTCATGGTTTACTAGCAGCACATCAATAGGTACGTGCCGCCAGATTGCGCACCGCCGCCGCGTGTTGATCGGTCGCCGCTTCAATTTTCACTGCGCTTTGTTTAAATGCCGGCTGACGCGAATGCGGATCGAGCAGGCCCAGTGTCAAGCGGTTTACGCACTCGTGAAAATGAAACGGGATGAACACCATGTTCGGCGGCACGCGCTGCGTCAGTTGCACCATCACCACCGCGTCGCCGCGCCGTGAGGTGAGGCGCGCGTAACGCCCGTGTTGGATACCGAGTTCGTGCGCGGCGTCGGGGTTCATTTCCATGTAGGGCGTGGGACTGAATTTGTTCAGGTTGCCGATCTTGCCGGTGCGTGTGCGGGTATGAAAATGTTCGACCACGCGGCCGCTGTTGAGCCAGAACGGATACTCGTCGTCGGGGCGCTCGTTATTGTCGATAAATGGCAACGGAATCAGCTTGGCCTTGCCGTCGTAGTGCTGGAATTTACCGTCGGTGTACAGGCGCGGCGAGCCGTTCGCAGCCGTTTCTTCGTTGCACGGCCATTGAATGCCGCGTTGCTTTTCCAGCTTTTCGTAGGTCATGCCGGAATAGTCAAGCATGCGTCCCTTGGAAAGCGCGCGCATTTCTTCGAAGGCCCCTTCGGTGGTCTCGGGAAATTTGATCTTGTTGCCACCCTCGAAGCGCTTGGCCATTTGGTTGAAAATCCAGAAGTCCGGCTTTGAATCCGCATACGGCGGCATCACGTTGCGAATCAGATTCACGCGCCGCTCGGTGTTGGTGAAACAGCCCTGCTTCTCGGCCCACACCGCCGCCGGAAAATAAACATGGCTGTATTCGTTGGTCTCGACATCGGAATAAGAGTCTTGCACCACCAGAAATTCGAGGTTCTCGAAGGTCTTGCGGATACGCGCCGAGTTGGTCATCGAGGTCATCGGGTTGGTCGCGATGATCCACAGTCCTTTGATTTGGCCAGTTTCGATGGCGGGAAAAATATCCGTCTGAAACAAGCCGCGCTTCTTCGGGAAGAATTCCGGATCGATGCCCCAGAACTTGGCGATGTCTTCACGATCCTTATCTTTTTCCAGCGCACGATAACCGGGCAAGCCGGAACACGATGACCACTCGCGCGTACCCATCGCGTTGCACTGACCGGTGATCGACAGGCTGGTGCCACCGGGCTTGCCGATGTTGCCGGTGATCAGATTCAGATTGTTGATCGCCACTACGCCATCGGACCCGTGCGTGCTCTGGTTGATGCCCATGGTCCAGATGCTCATCGCCGCGCCCGCCTTCGCATACAGCCGAGCAACGTTGCGGATGGTGTCTTCGTCGATGCCGCAGACGCGCGAGGCGCTCACCGGATCATATTGCTCAACCAGCTTGGCGTAGTCGTCGAAGCCGCTGGTGTGCGCGTTGATGTATTCGCGCTGGTCCAAGCCTTCTTTCAAAATCACGTGCGCCAAACTGTTCAGCAACACCACATCGGTGCCGGGGGTGATCGGCAAGTGCATGTCGGCCATCTGCGCAAACATGGTGACGCGCGGGTCGACCACAATCACCGGAAACTTGCGTTTTTCCAGAGCTTGGCGCAGGCGCCAGAAAATGATCGGGTGCTGCTCAGGCAAATTGGAACCGAACGCAATGAGGCATTGGGTGTGTTCGAAATCTTCATAACAACCTGGCGGCCCATCGGAACCGAACGAGCGCTTGTAACCGGACACCGCCGACGACATGCACAGCGTGGTGTTGCCGTCGTAATTGTTAGTGCCCAGCACACCGCGCGTGAGCTTGCCCAGCGTGTAAAATTCTTCGGTCATGATCTGACCCGTGGACACCACGGCGAAGGAATCGCGCCCGTATTTACCTTGAATGCGTTTGATCTCGCTGGCGACTTTATCCAGCGCTGTGTCCCAATTGGTTTCGCAAAACGGCTCGTGCAGTTTTTCGCGCAGCAACGGTGTTTTGCCGCGCCCCGGGCTGTAAAACAATTCGTGCTCGAAAATACCCTTCAAACACAGCTTGCCGCGATTGACGTCGGCGCCCGCGACCCCGCGCGTGCCCACGGCTTTGCCTTCCGCGTTCATGCCGACTTCGATCGAGCAGCCGGTGGAACAATAGCCGCAAGTGGTGTACTTCCAATCGACAATTCCCTTATCCGCGATCTTGATCGGATTTTTTTTATTGCGCCCGAACAGCATCGTTATCCCCTCCCCGTAAGTTATGCTTCCGCCGTTTGTCCGGCAAACATCATCACGTTGCTCGCGGTGGACAGCTTCAAAAACACCTGTCCGCCCTCCACCTTGACTTCATGCTTGCGCGTGCAGCCGACATCCGGCCCCGTCGCGCAACCTTGTTCTAGATCGATCACCCAGTTATGCAACGGGCAGGCAACGCGATTGTCGAACACGATGCCTTGCGATAACGGGCCGCCCTTGTGCGGGCACTTGTCGTCGAGCGCGAATACGCCATCATTCGCGGTACGAAACACCGCCACGTCGCCCTGCGCGGTGCGCACCACGCGCGCACCAAGTTTGGGAATATCGATAAGACTGCCGACTTCAATCCAGCCCATGCATAACTCCAAATGTTTAATTTTGAATGCTGAATATTGAATTGACGCGCGCTGCGCGCTCCGGAATTCAACATTCACGCTTTAACATTCAATATTGTTTACACTACCTGCTTGATCGGAATAAATTCGTGTTTGTCTGTCGCTTCCGCATGCTGTTTCCACGGATCAATCTGCGCAAGCTTCTGCGATTCCATGAACCGCGCAGCCAGCAATTTGCGGCCCGCTGCGTCGTCCACGACGCGCTGCTTGACGTAGGTCAAGCCCACGCGTTCGAGGTACGGCGCGGTGCGTTCCAGATAGCGGCCTTCTTCACGATACACCTGCATGAATGCGGCGCAGTATTCCAACACTTCGTCCATGGTTTCGACCTTGCACAGCAAATCGGTGGCGCGCACTTTTACGCCGCCATTGCCGCCAACGTGTAATTCCCAGCCGGAGTCCACCGCGACCACGCCGAAGTCTTTGATCGTCGCCTCGGCGCAATTGCGTGGGCACCCCGACACCGCCATTTTGAATTTGTGCGGCGTCCACGAGCCCCAGCTCATCTGCTCCAGCTTGATGCCCATGGTGGTGGAATCTTGCGTGCCGAAGCGGCACCAAGTTTTTCCGACGCAGGTCTTGACTGTTCGCAACGCTTTACCATAGGCATGTCCGGAAACAAAACCCGCCTTGCTCAAGTCGCCCCACATTTTCGGCAGGTCTTCTTTTTTCACACCCAGCAAATCGATACGCTGACCGCCGGTGATCTTCACCGTCGGTACGTTGTACTTCTCGGCCACATCGGCGATGGCGCGCAGTTCCGCCGGGTTGGTTTCGCCGCCCCAGATGCGCGGAATCACCGAGTAAGTGCCGTCTTTCTGGATATTGGCGTGTGCGCGCTCGTTGATGAAGCGCGACTGCGCATCGTCTTGGTACTCGCCCGGCCAGGTACTGAGCAGGTAAAAGTTCAACGCGGGACGACACGAAGCGCAACCGTCCGGATTCTTCCATTCAAAAAAGTCACGCACCGCCCGCATGGTTTTCAGATTATTGGCACGGATGCCTGCGCGCACTTCGTCGTGTGTGTGCTCGGTACAACCGCACATGGATTTCTTCTTGGGTGCCTGCGAATAGTCGCCGCCCAAAGTCAGCGCCAGCAATTGCTCCACCAAACCGGTGCACGATCCGCACGAGCTCGAAGCCTTGGTATGCGCACGCACTTCTTCGAGCGTGAACAGTTTTTTGCCAACGATGGCGTTGACGATTTCGCTTTTGCAAACGCCATTGCAGCCGCAAATTTCGGCGCCGTCGGCCATCGCCGCGACACGGTTGCTTTGGCCGTGGCCGGCGTCGCCCAGATGATGCTGGCCGAAGAGTAAATGCTCGCGAAAATCCGACACGTCAGTGCCGTCGCGCATTAATTGGAAATACCAGGCACCGTCACCGGTGTCGCCGTACATCACCGCGCCGGCAATCTTGTTGTCCTTGATCACGATTTTTTTATACACGCCGCGCGCCGCATCTTTGAGCACGATGTCTTCGGTGCTGTCGTCGCCGGTGAAATCGCCGGCGGAAAATAAATCAATGCCGGTGACTTTCAGTTTGGTCGAGGTCATCGAACCTTCGTAACGCGCGTAGCCCAGTTGTGCGAGATGATTGGCGCAGACTTTAGCTTGCTCGAACAACGGCGCAACCAGACCATAGGCGGTGCCGCGATGCTGCACGCACTCGCCCACCGCATAGATACGCGGGTCGAACGTTTGCATCGTGTCGCTGACCACCACGCCGCGTTCACAGTGCAGACCGGACGCCTTGGCCAGATCGGTATTGGGACGAATGCCGACCGCCATTACCACCAGATCTGCCGCGACTTCCAGGCCGCCCTTGAAACGCACGCCCTTGACGCGCGCGTCACCGACAATCGCCTCGGTCGAGGTGGCCATCAGAAAATGCAGGCCGCGTTCTTCCAGCGATTTTTTCAACAACGCGCCTGCCACCACATCGAGCTGGCGCTCCATCAGCGAATTGGTTAGATGCACCACCGTCACACTCATGCCACGCTGCTTCAAACCATTGGCCGCTTCCAAACCAAGCAAACCACCGCCGATCACCACCGCGTGCTGGTACTGCGTAGACGCTTCCAGCATGCGATCTACGTCGTAGATGTCGCGAAACGTGATCACGCCTGGTAAGTCATTCCCCGGCACCGGAATCACAAACGGATTGGAGCCGGTGGCCAGCAGCACCCGATCATAGGGCGCGCTCGTGCCGTCGTCGGCGATCACCAGACGTTTGATGCGATCAAGCTGCGTAATCTTTTTGCCCTTGTGCAAGGTAATGCCGTGTTCGGCATACCATGCATCATCGTTGAGCATAATTTCGCCGATGGTTTTTTCACCCGCCAACACCGGCGACAACAAAATGCGGTTGTAATTTCCGTAAGGCTCTGCGCCGAACACGGTGATGTCGTACGCATCAGGCGCAAGCTTCAACATTTCCTCCAGCGTGCGCACGCCCGCCATGCCATTGCCGATCAAAACTAAACGTTCTTTCATTCACTAAACTCCTTCACATCATTACCCTCGTTGCCCATCTCTATAACAAATCGTGTGCCATGTGCAGCGCGCATCGCTTAGAGCCGTGTTTCACCACGGATTTACTGTATTTACCTACGCTAGAGCGCGCACTAACTGCCGCATAGAACGCCGTCATCGCACCAATCGGGCGCGCATGAAACCGTACGAAGTCTGATTTGGTGCAACGCTGATCGCACGAAGCAGCGCGGTCTGCGACGCATGGTGTAGTCTACTTCATCGTAATGAGCGGCACCGGAAATAACCGCGCTGCGTTCTTCTACAACCGTCCATGACGCCATCTCGAAACTTGGCGACTTGATGGAGATGCCACTCACGATTGACGACTGAGCTTAGCGCCATCGTTGCATTGGAAGCGGCCGTCTCACCCGCATTTGACGCAAACTAAGCACGGATGATACAACCCGCTTTTGCTGTGCTCTCCCTGGATCGCTCGGGAGCATCCTGTGGATCGAATAGGGCAACTTGAGTGTTCACCCCGCTGCACAAAAAAGATCTTCCGGCGTTCTACCAATTGTTGCTGCTGTTCCGCCCGGAACCGGTTTTCATTGATATCTACGAGCCGCTGCCGTTTCCGTCGCTGCGTCGCTGCGTCGAATTTTTCTCGTCGCATGCGCGCCTGTGGGTGGCCGGGCCGTTGGCCGCGCCGTACGCCTATTTCGCGCTGCACGATATCCAGCCCGAGCACGACTTGGCGAATCTGGATTTTGTATTTTTTGATGACTACCCCGCACCCGGTTCGGCGGTCGCACAAAGCTTCTGGGACTTCGTGCAGCACTGCCTCGCCAAGCATCGGCTGACGCGCGTGCAAAGTTTCGCCCTCACCGCCAGCGTGAACAAAATCCAGTTGCTTGAGTCTTATGGTTTCCGCAGCGAAGGCGTGCTGCGCGAACATTTTTTCTATAACGGTGTGTTACACGACATCGCCGTGCATGCCTGGATGACGGGAGAACGTAGTGAGTAAAGCGGGGCGCGAGCCCATTATTCTGCGCCGTCTGTGCCCGGCGGACCGGCCGTTGTTGCGGCGCTGGCTGCAAGACCCGGCGGTACGTGACGCCATCGAAGACGAGACCATCGACGTCTCGCGACTGCGCGAGACGCTCGCGCTGTTTGAATCCAGCGACCCATTTCGCGACGGCGGTTTGGGGCTGTTGGTGGAACGCGCGGGCGAACCGCTGGGGCTGATCCATTTTGTCTGGATCAACTGGGTGAGTCGCAACGCCGAATTGATTGTGTTCGTGGGCCCGTCGTCGTTACGGCGTTCGCTCACCGCCCTGGCGGTGGTGGAAAAAGTCGGCCATGCGGCGTTTCGCAGCCTGAATCTGCACAAGGTCTACGCCTTTGTTTATGGCTCTAATTCTCACGCCCTGGCACTGTTCAAACGCTTGTTAAAAGAAGAGGCATGCTTGCGCGCCTATGTGAAATCGCCGCAGGGTTATGGTGACGTGCACTTTTTCAGCATGCTGGCCAGCGAATATTTCGCCGCCACGGCCCGCACCAAAGGCAGGTTTTGATGGCTGGCGAACCACGCCCACGGTTGCGCCCGCTGCTGCATCTCGCCAAGGAATTTTACCTCTCGCCGCAAGTGATCACGCTGTCGCTGCTGTTGATCGTGGTGGTGGTCGCGGCCGACGTGGCGATGCCGTGGCTCGCCAAGATCGTGATCGACATGATCACCGAAAATCGCGATGCCGCAGCGATCAGCGGCATTTTCCAGCAAGTGCTATGGTTGTGTGGCGCAATCTTACTTGTCGCCCTCCTTCAATACCTCACCAGCGCGGCGCTCAACCGTTTGTATAACCGCGTGGTGTATCGCGGCACGGCGCAATTGCGCGAGCGGCTCTACCGCCGCATGCAGGCGCAGTCGCAAAATTTTCTCGCGCAACGCAAGATCGGCGAGATCCTCACGCACTTGATCACCGACATTCAAAACCTACAAGACTCCACACTAGACTTGGTTTCTGAAGTGCCTTACGACGCGGCCACGCTGCTGGGCCTACTGATTGCGATGTTCTTCCTCAATCCGCTACTGGCGCTGATCGTGCTGGTGTTTATCGCGGGATCCATCGCGTTTGCGTTTGCGCTTGGACACCGTGGCTGGAAGGCGCAGACGCGCGCGATGCAAGGTACGGCCGACCTCACCGCGCAGATGCAAGAAGACTTCAGCGCGGCGCGCACCCTCGCCACTTTCGATGCCAGCGCCGGGGGGGAACAGCGCATCAAAGAAGCTTCGCAACGTTACACCCACCACATGGAAGAGACCGGCGCAGTGCGCGCGGTGGTGACGCCGTTTTTGGGCTTCGCGGAATATGCGGGCATCGTCGTCGTGTTGCTGATCGGCGGGTGGGCGATGTTGCACGGCGAACTCACGGCGGGCGGTCTGGTGGCGTTTCTGGCCTACATGCAATTGTCGGCCGATCCGATGTCGCGGTTTTCGCGCGTGCTGCCGCGCCTGCAATACGCCAGTGTGTCAGCCGCACGCCTGCATGATTTATTGGCCGAGACGCTCGACAGCCAAGAGCGCCCCGATGCGCTCGCGCCCACCGATATCCAGGGGCACGTGCGCATCGAAGGCATTCATTACCGTTACCCCGGCGCGGCGCGGCCCGCGCTGCAAGACATCACCTGTCACGTCGCCGCAGGCGAGAAGATCGCCATCATTGGGCGCAACGCCTCTGGCAAGAGCACCTTGCTCGATGTGTTGCTGCGCCTGCAAACCCCGGAACACGGGCGCATCTGCGTCGATGACATGGACCTGCGCGACTTGCGGCTCGCCACGTGGCGCGCCTTCATCGGCGTGGTGCCGCAAGACATTTTACTGCTGAATCGCAGCGTGGCCGAAAACATCGCACTGGGTGCCAACGCCACGCCGGAACAGATTCGCAACGCCGCCGATGACGCCGGGCTTGCCGACTTCATCGCCGGATTACCGCAGGGTTATGCGACCCTGGTCGGCGAGCGTGGCGCGTTTCTGTCGGGCGGCGAACGGCAACGCATCGCCATTGCGCGGCTATTTTTACGCTCACCGCGCATCGTATTGCTGGACGAACCCACCTCCGCGCTGGACGTAACCTACGAACGCGCTTTACTGCCCGCGTTGCAGCGCTTGTGCGCGGGTCGCACT